>JAAXHO010000279.1 GCA_012270795.1 Candidatus Poribacteria bacterium | reverse complement strand
CACTCGAAATCGGTATCTTCCGTGGTAATTTCACCGTATGGAGCAAAAAGCGCAATGAAATTGTCATGATGAGCGACTCCCCGCACGATGCAGACGACTACTTCAGCATCTCTGGGACAAAATTGCGTGAGATGCTCGCCGCTGGCGAACCACCCCCACCAGAAATCGCACGCCCCGAAGTTGCTGAAATTTTGATGGAGTATTATCAGAGTGAGGTAAATTAGCCAATTACCGTGCAAGCAATTCAATACACCAAAAGCATTCCCCGTTATCTTGCAATGCGCTACTTTGGGAAAAGGTGGCGCAGTCTATACACATCTTCTGTCTCCTGCATATCGCTTGTTGATATACCAGAACCGCAACTGCCAACACCGCAATGGGTCAAAATCAAAACCCGACTCAGTGGTATCTGTGGTTCCGATTTAGCAACGATTACAGCAAAAGGGAGTCCCTATTTTTCACCCTTCACATCAACGCCTTTTGTTCTTGGACATGAGATCGTCGGTGAAATTACGGAGATCGGTGATGCAGTTGAGGGTAGGTCTGTCGGGGAAAGGGTGGTTGTTGAACCAGCACTCTCTTGCATAGTCCGAGAGATTGATCCGCCGTGCCATCAGTGCCAAAACTTACGTTTTGCTAACTGTGAGAATATCACAAAAGGCAGTATTTCTGCAGGTATTCAAACGGGATATTGTCGGGATACAGGTGGCGGGTGGAGTCAATACGTTCTTGCACATCAATCACAACTTCATCGCGTTCCTGATGATATGTCTGACGAATTAGCTGTACTGCTTGAACCGTTTGCATGCGCGATTCATGGCGTTCTGCAAACTGAATTCCACGACAAAAGGGATATTTGTATAATTGGCGGAGGCACCATCGGATTGCTCACCGTAGCAGCACTGCGGATGCTTGAATATAAAAACAGAATCCTGATCTTTGCAAAACATCCCCACCAACAGGCGTTAGCAAGCGACCTCGGTGCAGATGTAGTGATACCTGTTAGAGCAAGTCGTTATGAGGCTTTCTGTGAATTAACGGATGCAGAATCTTACCAACCCGAACTCGGTCAACAGGTGCTACTTGGCGGGGTGGATTTGACCTTCGACTGCATCGGTTCAAGTGTTACAATAGACGATGCGCTACGTTTCACGCGTGCAGGTGGAGAAGTGATCTTACTCGGTATGCCGGGAATTCCGAAAAATATTGATTGGACATCTATTTGGTATAAACAGCTGCGCGTGAAAGGGGCATATACATACAGTCTTGAAACATACAACGGTGAACAGATACACACATTTCAACTCGGATTGCGTCTCTTGCAGGAGCATGGAAAACAGTTACTTCCACTGATCGGTACACCATTTTCCATACGAGATTATAAACGTGCAATTCAGACTGCTCTTAATACAGGAAAAACTTCTACAGTCAAAACCGTTTTTGACTTGCGGACAGAATAGTGAAAGGGTCATTTCAGGGCAAAGCAGACCTTAACAACTCCTCTATTTCCAATCCAATAATAGGAGATGGAAGCACTTCATTCTCTTGACGTGCGATCTCTATCCACTCATCAACAATCTCACATAATTCTCGATAAACTTCGACTTCATCATCACCATGACAACAAGGTCCGATAACTCCCGGACAATATCCGATATAACATTGGTCCTCGTCAGACCATTTTACAATTTTAATATACTGCACACGTTCACTCATCTCGAGACTCCTCAATTTTTATCTTCACTTCCTTTTCTTGGTAAGGTTTGGCGTCATTCCCTAATTTTCCAGAAATAGTAACTCTCATGCCTTTTGGGTGTTTATAGTTCCTATGGCTACCTTTCCCGCCTTTGTTGATGAAACCTGCTTTCTCCAAATCAGTAACAAGTTGTCGTATTTTTCTGGGCATACAAATAACCGAATGACTTGAAACTTTACCTCTGATAAGTAAATTGGATTGAAGGATACCGAAACATACCAAGTAATTTCGTTTGCCAGCAATGATTTCTTGAACTTTTAGTCTTTAAAAAGTATATCATAGAAATAGTTGAATGTCACCTTATTTTTTCAGAAACTTGACTATTACGTTTCAGTATTTGCATTACTTGTGCTTCTATAGGAATCTAACAAAAAACTTGCAATCTGACTCCAACTATGCTAAAATAAGTGAGGAATCTAAACAATAACAAGACATATTGAAATATAGGTTTTTTCTATAAATGAAATACTTTACCTACTTCGGTAATCACCTTGTCAACGCAAAAATACCTGACAATTCAGAGGTGTTCTACGCCAAACCTCCGCTTCCTGGCATAAAACGATCTGAACTCAGCGAACATACGCAGCGAGCCTTTGAAAACCCACTTGAGATGCCGCCGCTACGTGAACTCGTGAACAGCAATTCAAAGGTGCTTATCCTTTTTGACGATAACTGCCAACCTTTTCCGCTAACCAAAAAGCCAGATATGCGGCAGATAATGATTGAGACGCTGCTAAAATTGCTTTATGGGTACGGTGTTGAAAAAGAGAACATTCAACTGATGTGTGCTGTTGCACTCCACAGGAAAATGAAAGAACATGAACTCGCCTTTATGTTGGGTAAAGACATTATGAGTGAGTTCTATCCACATCAACTCCGTAATTTTGACGCTGAAGATAAAGAACAGATTGTGGAAGTAGGAAAAACAGAGCATGACGAAATCGTTGAGACAGACAAAGCTGCCCTTGATGCCGACCTGATTATATATGTGGACATGATACAGATTCCTCTGAACGGGGGACATAAATCTGTTGCAGTGGGGCTTGGTACATATAACTCTATTGCACCGCACCACTCGCCACACATGACATCAGAAAGTCCGCATGTGATGCAACCCGAAGGTTCACACATGCACGCTTGTATTGAGAGAATGAGTCGACTCATTCAAAAAGAAACGCCTATATTCGTTCTTGAAGCAGCTATGAACGGTGCAATATACCCACTCCATCTCAGATATGTTGGAAAACCAAACAGAGACTGCAATATCGTTGAAAAAATTATCAAAGCGTTTACACCGGCAACTTTGTCGCTTTTACCTGAGTCTGTCCGATATAAGATTCTCAAAAGTGTGCAAACTGATTATGAACCGATGGCAGTAAACGCAGGGGACATTGATGCTGTTCACGCAAAAACATTGACTATGATGAAAGATCAATTGGCAATTGACATTCCGCGTCAGTATAGCACTTTGGTGTTTGGACTACCAGATATGAGTCCCTATGCTGTTGATGCACGCATCAATCCTGTCCTGGTCGTGAGTGACATTTTAGGTTATGTTTTCAACTGGTTCTACAACAAACCGATCATCAAAGAGAACGGCGTTGTCATCATCATGAATCCAACTTATGAGATATTTCACGAGGAATATCACGTTGCATATAAAATGTTTTATGATGAAGTACTTGCCGATACAACAGAACCGTTTGAGATGCAACAGAAGTATCAGGAAAAATATGCAAAAGACGAATACCTGATTGACTGTTATAGGAACAAATATGCACACCACGGATTTCACCCCTTTACAGTATGGTATTGGGCGACATATCCGCTGAAGTATTTGTCAAAGGTTATATTGGTTGGTCCCAAAGAACCGCGGGTGGCACAACGGTTAGGAGTAGAGTGGGCAAAGAGCTTGGATGATGCACTCGCAATGGCACGCGGAATTTCCGACGATGATGATGTGGTTGCCTTGACAATGCCACCATTTTTCTATGCAAATGTAGGGGAATGATGATGTTAAATTCTGAACAATTATATGGTAGATTATACAATTAATTCTACATTTTGAGTTGTAGGAGCGACCTTTGGTCGCTCCTACAGAAGATGTGTATAATTATTCCAATAATTCACCATAAAAGGAACCCGATGATTGAAAATTCCCCTATTGTTGAAGATACTCGAAGGGTTCGCCATCAAATATCAGCGAAATTTGACCATGATATCAGGCGTTATATCGTCTACTTGCAAAGTGAGGCAATTCGGAGAGAAAAAAACGAGAAGTACTGTCAACCTAAGCGAAACTTCGATACCAGTAACCGAAAACCAACATCCGAAACTTGAAGGTTAATTGAGACATTATGATAACAAATAAAAAGATCCCAACTGAAGAAGAATTTGAAAAGGAATTTCAGGAATTTTTTCGTAAGAAGTACGGCGACGGTGTGAGTGTTAGTGTAGGTCGTGTTCGTGTGTCTGAACCTCAGACAACCTCAGATCAAACAGGAGGTGAACCACCCGAACCGAAAAAAACATTCGATCTAAAATTTGATCTCAAACCGAAGGACATAAAAAAGTATTTGGATAGGTATGTCATCAAACAAGATGAGGCAAAGAAAGCACTTGCTATCGCTGTTTGTGACCACTACAACCACGTCCGTGAATGCCACGAAAACCCTGATGCAGCCGATACCGACTACTCAAAACAGAATATAGTCATGCTCGGTCCAACAGGTGTAGGCAAGACCTATCTCATCAGGCACATCGCCAAGTTAATCGGTGTGCCGTTTGTAAAAGCTGATGCCACACGTTTTAGTGAAACAGGTTATGTCGGTGCAAATGTAGATGACTTAATACGTGAACTTGTCGCTCAGGCAGATGATAACCTTGAATTAGCACAATACGGCATAATCTATCTTGATGAAGCGGACAAAATCGCTACACCTCCGAATATCATCGGGCGTGATGTGAGTGGACGTGGTGTGCAAATTGGACTTCTCAAATTGATGGAGGAAACCGAAGTTGACCTCAAAGGTGGACACGATGTCGCTTCACAGATGCGCTCTGTTATGGAATTCCAAAAAAGTGGAAAAGTGGAAAAAGAGGTGATAAACACGCGACATATCCTTTTCATAATTAGCGGCGCATTCACTGGTATAGAAAATATTATCAAGAAACGTATGCACCAAAGCAGAATCGGTTTTAACGCCGAAGTCGCGAGCCAAAAAGATGATACCGCTCAGTATTTTGAACACGTAACCCCAAAAGATTTCATCGATTTCGGCTTTGAACCAGAGTTTATTGGCAGATTGCCTGTCCACGTGATCTGCACCGAATTGGATGTGGATGACCTATTTCACATATTGAAACATTCTGAAGGTTCAATCGTCAGACAGTATGAAAATGCCTTCAAAGCCTACGGCATTAACGTGCTTTTTTCAGACTCGGGGTTACATCAAATAGCCGAAAAAGCCATTGAGCAGAAAACTGGCGCGCGTGCCTTAATGACTGTTTGCGAAAAAGTATTACGGAACTATAAGTACGAACTTCCTTCTACAGGTGTAGTGGAATTTGTTGTTACTGAAAAAGTTGTTGATAACCCTGAAAAAGAACTAAAAAAGATAATTGATGATACCGATTACAATCGCAACACGGTGATGCGGGAGCAAGTCCGTAGATATGAAGCAATGTTTTATGCTGATCATAATCTAAAGATTACGTTTGACGCAGAAGCAACTGAGGTTATTTGTGCGCGCGCTTCAGCAGAAGAAAAACCTATAACGCAAGTCTGTGATGAAATTCTAAAAAGTTACCAACACGGATTGAACCTAATTAAGCAGAATACAAGAGAATCATCCTTTACCTTTCCAAAGGAAGTTGTGGAAAATCCCGATCCAATGCTTGAAGAATGGATCCGTGAGTCATATACGGCTAAACGTTGAACCGAAGGAATTCATACAAAATTATATTATGCAAACAGAGAAACCTAAACGACCAGAACCGTTGGACATCCGAGAGAAAGGCACACCGATTGATGGAGAACCGCAATATAGTGATAGACGGTTGTACTTCCAACTTCACGTCTTTTCGCATTGTTACCATCCAGAAGTATTTATTCAACATATTCAACATAGCAATTATAGTCCACCCGCTGCCGTTTTCTACGACGATTTAAATAATCCAACAGGCTTCGGTGTACTTCTTATAGCAATGGATGCAGCATCCTTGATGGAACAATCGCTTGTACTAAAAGATATGCAACGTAAATTCGATCGTGAGATATCATATCGTCCAGAAATGACAATGATAGGTCGGACCTATTCAAGTGGAAGAGAACCTGATTTAGAAGAATGGCTCATCAACAAACCGATTAGGAATGTTTTCAATCCAGACTTTCCTTGGGCAATTTGGTATCCCCTTCGTAGAAAACCGGAATTTTATCAACTTGAACCACGTGACCGGAACAAGATTTTAGGTGAACACGCAATGCTCGGGCGAAATTACGCTGCAGGTGGATATGCAAGTGATATCCGATTAGCATGCTTCGGGTTAGATACAAACGACAACGAATTCCTTATCGGTTTAGTCGGTCCTGACTTATATCCACTATCAAGATTAATACAGGACATGCGTAAAACAAAACAAACAACCAAATACATTGAATCCCTCGGTCCCTTCTTTATCGGAAAGGTTCGGGAGCAATGGGGCAGTGAGTCCTTCTTAGAAAAATAGGAAACACAGGTTTATAAATTCATATATAGGAAAGCCTATAATTACTTGGACATTTCTGTAGCATAACCTGTTAGGTTGTGCAGAAACGGAACACAACCTAACAGGGTGTGCTACAACACATGCAGTCCGTTAAGTTTGCTAAACACATAGATCAAAGTGTTCAGGTAATTCTAAAATTTACTATAATCAAGCGTCAAAAGATGAGAAATATACTTGCAGTTTGCACAAAAGAACTTTATACATATTTTGTTACACCCATTGCATATTTTGTATGTATTGTATTCTCAGCAATAACAGGTTTTCTATTTTCTCTTGCTCTAATCTATGCTAGTGTAAATGACGGTATCGGTGCTGGTGTCATGCAGACACTCTTTGGGAATATCGCAATCATACTTCTCTTTTTTACACCGGTTTTGACGATGAAACTCTTTGCAGAAGAACGCAAATCTGGGACCATTGAACTTCTCCTTACCTCTCCGATTACTGATATACAAGTAGTTCTCGGCAAATTTCTTTCAAGTTGGGTTCTTGTGCTAATCATGCTTGGATTAACACTCTTATTTCCATTACTCACGCAACGTTTTGGACACTTAGATACCGGCATATTATTGAGTGGTTACTTCGGACTTATCCTCATCAGTTCTTGCTTTCTTTCATTTGGCTTGTTGATGTCTTCAATGAGTAAGAATCAGATTGTCGCTGCGCTTACAAGTTTTGGCTTTTTTCTCATATTATGGTTAATCGGTGCATTATCTTCCCGTTCAGGATCAGTCGGAAAATTCTTGGGGTATCTCTCGTTTCACGAACATTATAACGATTTTGCTCGCGGAGTCATCAACCTAAAGGATGTTGTTTATTACGTTAGTTTTACATGTGTCTGCCTATTTGCTTCGCTAAAATCAATTGAGTCTGCAAAATGGAGATAAGGTATGAAAAAGAAAAACACAGTTGCACCACTTTTCGGTTTTCTTACCTTAATATTCTGTTTTATCTCTGTTGCATGCTTCTTTCTCAAAACGTGGGCAGCGTTTTGGATATTTTTTGTCCTATTGATAGCAACATTTATTGCTTTTGTTAGTTTGCGTTTTAGTGAAATTGTCAACTTTTCCAAAAGTAGGCAGCTACGATACGGTGCAAATGTTGCACTCAGTATAGTCGGTGTTGTTGGAATAGCAGTTTTTGTCAATGTCATCGTTATGCAAAGATTTGACAAAAGAGCAGATTTAACTGAATCGCAACGGTATTCTCTTTCTGAACAAACAAGACAGATACTTAAAAAGCTTGATAAGAAAGTAAGTATTATAGCGTTTTATACAGATGAGAGTTCATTCTCCGCAGTCTACGCTAAGGACATATTGGAATTGTACTCACGTGAATCGCAAATGATTACCCTTGCAATCAAGAATCCAAACAGCGATCCCGCGCTTATAGGAAAATATGGAATAGAGTATGATGGAACTATAGTGTTTGAGAGTAAAGATCGGATAGAAAAAATTACTGTTGTTGACGAACAGAAATTTACAAGTGCCCTTCTAAGAATCATCCAAAACAGGACAAAAAAAGTATATTTCCTAAAAGGCCACGGAGAACACGGTGTTGACGATAGCACAAATTACAGATATAGACAGGTTAGAATAGAATTAGAGAAACAAAACTATCAGGTACTAACACACTCATTGCTCAGAGAACCCCAAATTCCAAAAGACTGTGATGTTCTTGTCATTGCAGGTCCAACAAAACCTATGAGTACACAAGGTATTAAAATCATTGAAGATTACTTGGTAAAGAATGGGAAATTTCTTTTACTCCTGGATCCATCACAAAATTCAACCCAAGATGTAAATCTCGGACTTGTTCAACTCATGAAAAAATGGGGTGTAAAAATTGGAAATGATTTGGTTATAGACCATCAGCATTTTTTTACATGGTTAGGGGGTTATGCAGCATTGGATGTACAGTTCGAACCGCACGATATTACGCGTTATTTTTTTCATGAACAGATACCTTTCGTATTTTGTCGTTCTGTTACACCATTAGAGGAGAAACCAAATAATCTTACCGTAAAGTCCATAGCAAAAACGAAGAGTCTTAAGGGAATCAGCTGGGCAGAAACAGCACGAGAAGCAGGCGGAAAATTCAGTTCCAACGGTTATACAAACGGTGTTGACATTCCAGGTCCTGTATCTATTGCAGTAGCAGTTGAAAAAAAATCGAATGCTAACACTGAAGGCAGAGAAACTTCAACACCAACGAGGATTGTTGTCTTTGGAGATTCTGATTTTGCCACGGATACCTACTTTGCTACCAATAATCCTGAATTACAAGATATACCCGCGTATAAACCTCTTTTTCCATCTATTGTCAATTGGCTAACATTAGATGAAGACCTTATCTCAATTGCTCCACCTGATTTGAGTAAGGAAGTCTTGCGCAAAATGAATGTACGTCAAGTACGACTTGTTCAGCTAACCTCTGTGTTCCTCATACCGCTTATCGTCTTTATCACAGGGGTGGTTGTTTGGTGGCGGCGGCGCGAAGGAGAGGTAGTATGAATTTCCGATCAACCTTCATCATTATCATTATATTAGTAGGGATTATGGCAACATATTTCCTGTTTTTTAATGAACCCGCTGATGATACGCTAAAGAACAACAAACCCAGAATTTCTGAAACTTACGACCTGCCTCGCGAAGAAATTCAAAAAGTTAGACTTGCGTATGCAGATAATGCTTACCAAACGTTAACTATAGCAAAAAATGCCAATAGTATGTGGCAATTAACAGAACCTTTTGAAGCACATGCAGATACTGCAAAAGTTTACGAAGTGTTAGATGATTTTCTAAACAAACGCATTAAACAGACACTTGAAGTTCCGGAATATGAACAATATGGATTGGAACAACCTACAATAAAAATTGAATTATGGAAAGACCCTAAAAATGTCCCTAAAACCTTTCTCATCGGTAAAAAGGGGGTAAACTATTCCGTTTATATCAAAGAGCAATCTGAAGCTCATATATTCTTAATTGAGTCCAGTGTGTTTGATAACTTGACAAAAGCACCTGCAGATATTCGTGACAAATCAGTAATTAAATTCAATCCAAATTCAATCATTGATCTACAGTATCAGAAACCTGAGGAATTGTCATGCACCAAAGATGGAGACAGATGGAAAATGACATATCCGTTGACAGTGAATGCTGATACAGAAGAAATTGAATATATATTATCGGAATTGAATTCCTTACAGGTGTCAACCTTTGAAGCAGATGGTGAAAATGTTACACCACTATTAGAAAAATATGGGTTAGATAAGCCGCGTATTCAATTCACTCTCAAAAATAAGAATAAAAGGTATAAACTTGCTATCGGTGCAGCCGTACCTACTACTTCAGATCAAGATAACGAAAATAAGCAAAACGTATATGTCCACGCCATACATCAAGGTGGAATATATACTGTTTCTGATGACATTGTCGGACTTCTCAATAAAACCGTGTTTGACTTGCGTGATAAAAGAGTTTTAGATTTTCAACGAAGCGATACAGTTAAATTTGAAATCCAAAAAGGCAACCAAAAAATAGTTGGTATTAAACTGGATGACACATGGGAACTTCAAGGTACAGAAAAAGTACTTGCTGATACACAATCCGTTAGCGACCTCCTTTTCGGTGTAGACTCGTTGGAAGCTGTTGCATTTATAACTAATTCTGATAAAAACCGTGTATTCTACGGATTAGAGAAGCCATCAATAAAAGTAATATTCACTGTACAAGGTGCTACACAAACTGCAGAACTACATATTGGAAACTATGAAGAAGATAATAATACCGTCTATGTAAAATCCAACTTTTCAGACCAGATTACACGCGTTAAGCGTGCCCTAATTGATAAGATTGCAAAAGGTGAAACGTGGTTAAGAAATAGACAAATATTCAAATTTAATATTGATGATGCAAGCCGTATTAGTGTAAAATATAGTGATGACTCAAAAGAGAATGAAGGTGAAAGTTTTACCTGTCAACGACTTGGAACGAATTGGCGGTTGACCTTTCCTGTCAAAGAAGATGCTAATAACACAGAAGTGAACAGACTATTATACGAACTGATTGATTTAAGAGCAGAAGAATTCATCGGAAGCAGTTTCACTAACAATATCAATGGTCTGTCCGATACAATAACAGGTTTCAATTCGCCACAGATACAAATAACTGTTGAATTACGCACAAAGAAGGTTTACACTTTACAAATCGGAAGTTTAGAATCTTCAAGTAACTATTATGCAAGACTGAAGAATCAACCTAATCTGATCTTTTTGCTAAATGCAGAGGAAATACCTAAACTAAGGACGAAACTTGAATGGCTACGGGACACAGAGGCAAAATAATATGAAATATTATTTCAACCACACATCACACAATTAATAGGAGGAAGGAAAAGCCTACGGCTGCTGATATTTCAATATATCAACACGTCAATATCTCGGTTTTACATTGAATGCTATGAACACATCCATTATTATTCTAACCACGTACTTTTTTTTCATTCTTGAGATGTTATTGATTGGTCAATCCTTTTTCTATACCCGTCGTGAACGTAAGACCGCAAGACCTACCTATACGCCAAAAGTCACTATTGTTGCACCGCACTATGGTTGGGATGATGATACGGCGGAACATGCAAAAAGTCTGTTACAGCAGGATTACGAAGGAGAATATCAGGTCTGCTTCGTCACACATGACAAAGCAGATACTGGGCACGATGTATCCTATCCGCATCTACAAGAATTAGCCAAAGATGTTCCACATGCAGAGGTCATATTAGCACCTAATATTGTTGATAACAACCTACCTCGTTCTCAAAAAGTGCAGAACCTTATGACAGTAATAGAAAACTTGCCAGAGGATGTAGAGGTAATAGCGTTTGTAGACGCTGACGTAAAGATACGGAACGATTGGCTAAGACTCCTCGTTACGCCACTTCAGGATAATAAAATAGGTGCCACTGTCGGAGGTAGATTCTATTTTCCACAAACATGGAACTTTCCATCGCTTGTTGAAGCCACATGGGTCAACTTTCAAATGTCATTACAGGGTGATCATTGGCTTACAATGGTCTGGGGCGGTTCTAACGCATTTCGTCGCGAATTCCTTGAAAAGGGACAGATACTACAACGTTGGGAACAAGCAACTATTGAAGACCTAAACACAACACGCGCTGTCAGAGACACTAAACGGAAAATCCATTTCGTTCCGGATTGTGTAGCAGTTACACGCACTTCAAACCGAACATGGGGACAGATTTTTGAATTCACAAATCGACAGATGATTATGACAAAACACATGGGATTGTGGGCACAGTGGTTTGGCAGCCTGATCCTCTTTTTGCCAAAGGCAGTTCTGGTGATTGGGACAATTCCGTTTATTTTACCTTTTTTTGGTCCTAAAACAGGACTCCTACCGGTCGTTTTCATCCCATTTTTTGAGGTAATCAGTTATAAGCTTTGTTGCCGAAATCTTCCGCAATGGCTTCGCGATATGCCGAAGGTGCAGGACACACTTCGTATCAGTAAATATGCAGCCCCGGTTTCCATTTTCCTTGCAGGGATAAATGCCTTCTATGCAACGTTCCAACGGAAAATCGTTTGGGGTGGTGTCCGATATGAAATCCTATCCGCAACAACATGTAAGGTCTTAGGCAGAGTAAAGGAAAAGAATTAAAAAATCAGGAATATTAATCCATCTTATGAAATAAGGCACACATTACCTTAAGTTGTTTTATTTGTAAATAGGTTAATTGTCTGAACCAGGATTTTCAGGATTATCAGATTACCAGGATTACCTTTATCAAGACTTTTTGATGCACTTTGATGTCAACTTTGGGAATAGAACCTGTTGAGGAAAATCCTGGAAATCTGTAAATCTTGTAAATCCTGGTTCAGACAAAGGGAATATCAAACCAACAATAATCAAATTAATCTATTAACGTATGTTAACATATTTACCTAAATACCTAAAACTAAAAAACTATAAATATAAACATCCTTGCAATTTTTGTCAAAATATGTGATAGTACAAAACGAGAAAATTTGGAGTGAAAAATGGGTGAGGAAAAGATAAAAAAATCAGAACAGGAGTGGAAAGAACAACTTTCACCAGAAGAATACAAAATAACTCGGAAAAAAGGCACTGAACGCGCTTTTACCGGAAAATACCACGACTGCAAGGAGCAAGGCACTTATCACTGCATCTGTTGTGGAAATCCACTTTTTACCTCTGATACGAAATATGACTCCGGAACTGGATGGCCCAGTTTTTGGAATCCTGTTTCACCTGATAGCATTGAGTCAAAGGCAGATTTCAGCATCTTTTTCATGCCACGAACAGAAGTCGTTTGTAGTCGATGTGATGCACATCTCGGACATGTCTTTAATGACGGACCAGAACCAACAGGCAAACGTTACTGCCTCAATTCCGCAGCACTCAATCTCGTGAAGACAGATGATGGAACCTAATTTTGGTGGATTATATAATTAATTCTACATCCTGATTTGTAGGAGCGACCTTTGGTCGCGACCGTAGGGCGTTCCTACAGAAGAGTCCCCAAGGTCGCGACCAAAGGTCGCTCCTACAGAAGAGGGGTATAATTATATCAATAATTCACTATAATAGATCAACACAGACAAAGGAGTATTAATGGCATTAAGAAGTAGAATCTCATCGCGGTTCCTTGTGAATCAATTAGCAACTGCGATATCAGAAGACTGGCGTACTTCGCGCAAGTTCATGCGTTACCAACTCGCAAAGGAATCATTCAATTTAAGACATCCATTTGGCGCAAAGCATGGCAAAGGTGACGCTATTCAATTAGTAAGCCTGCGTATTACGGATATGTGCAATTTGCGTTGTCATTCCTGCGGACAGTGGGGTGACAACGGTTATCTGCTTGGTAAATCGCTCAAAGAACTAAAACAACGCGAAGTCCCTGTAGAAATCTATAAAAACCTTGTTGACCAGATTGTTGATGCAGGTTGGTCACCTGTGTGGTACATCTGGGGTGGCGAGCCGATGCTTTACCCCGGTATTATTGAATTGATGCACTACATCAAAGAGAAAGGGATGCCTATCTCTCTCGTCAGCAACGCGACCAACATCGCAAGACGCGCTGATGACATTTTGGAAACATGCAAAATCATCTACCTAAGCGTTGACGGTCCAAACGAAGAAATACACAATACGCAACGCCCAGGTGTCACTGAAAACTATGACAACTTCAAGGATGTCAAAGCAGCGTTGGAAACACTCAGTGTCGAGAAAGAACGCCGAAATCAAATGTTTCCTTACATTATTCCACTCAGTTGCGTGACAATGTATAACATTGATGTTGTCGTTGATCTCTACAAGTTCACAAGCCAATATGCGGACGCGCAAATCTTCTATTTGACATGGTGGATAGATGCTGATTCCGCCCAGGAACACACGGAGGATTTTGAGAAACGTTTCGGGTTCAAACCGCAAGCACATTATGGATGGATCGGCACATGGCACGACTTTGACCACGGTGTTATTTTGGATAGGTTTGAAGAAATGGAGTCTATATCCGAAAAACAGAAGCGATGTCCACCTGTCATGATGCCGAGACTAAACTCAAAAGGCGAAATTCAGACCTACTACACTGACCATCAACAGACCTTCGGTTATGACCAATGCGTCAGTATCTTTATGACTCTGGAAATCGACAGCAACGGTGACGTGAGTCTATGCAGAGATTACCACGACTACATCATCGGCAATATCAAAGAAGATAAGGTCGTTGATATGTGGAACAATCAGAAAGCAGTCAAATTCCGTCAATCCATTAGCACTGACGGACCGATGCCAGTCTGCCGCCGCTGTTGTGGGTTAATGGGATTTTAGTTTGGTTTGCAATGTATCCCTCTTCTGTAGGAGCGACCCGGGGAATNNATTCATACCGTTGATTTCTTGGTCGTGACCCGAGATCGCTCCCACAGAAGATGTGTATAATTATTTCAATAATTCACCATAAAAAACTTTGTTCAGACAATAAACAACAGGAAAATTATATGAAAATAGGTTTACGTATTCCCGGTACTGCCCGACAAATGTCGTTCTCGGATTTCTGTAAGTGGTGTGCTGACAACGGCTTTGAAGCAATTGATATTGGAGAAGTAACACCAGAAATCGTGAAAACAGCACGCGATGCTGGATTAGAAATCGGGTCAGCAGATTTACCCGGCACCCGCGAACTCCTCAGCGCGAAAAAATCTACACAGAAATCAGGTGCAGAAAAAGCAAAAGCAGCAATACAAGCAGCAGCTGACAACGATGTACATATCATGTTTTGTGTCTTTGTCCCTGAAGATGCAAGCCTTGGACGCGCAAAAAACTTTGATATATGGAAAAACACCGTACCACCGATTGCAGAATTCGCTGAGTCCAAAGGCGTTACAATCGCAATAGAGGGTTGGCCCGGTGGCGCGCCAACATACCCCGCACTTGGTTGTACCCCTGAAATGTGGCGTGCCATGTTCGCTGAATGTCCATCCCCTGGCTTAGGTCTCAACTATGACCCTTCCCACCTTGTCAGAATTGGCATTGACCCTATCCGTGCGCTCAATGAATTTGCGTCTTACGTGAAACACGTTCACGGAAAAGATACCGCTATTGACGAGGAAGCACTATATCTACACGGCAATTTGGGACCGAGTTTTCACAGTCCACGCGGTTTCGGTGAAGATTGGTGGCGTTACACCATCCCTGGCGATGGCGTTGTAGATTGGCTAAAGGTCGTGCAACGTCTTGAGGATGAAGGTTTTGACGGTATTATCAGCGTTGAGCTAGAAGATTATCGCTATTGGCGAACATGGGAAGCCGAATCTCAAGGACTACTCCGTTCTCATGAATTCCTTTCCTGCTTCGTGCGGTAAACCTGTAATAGAAATTTTAAAGACTGAGATAATGGACACTTATTGTTGGATTTTCGTTTACGGTTATAGAAATATACCATGCATATTATTACACGAAAACGACTAAACGAGTTTGTTGAATTAAAAGACAAGACTACTAAGCCAGCACTTGACCGTTGGTACAGAAAAATGAAGCAAAACACGTTTCGTACACCTCATGAACTACTGCAGATGTTTCCATCTCATGAAGTGGATCAAGTCGGCAAGTTTACAGTCTTTAACATTGGTGGCAAAACCGCGGCACGTCTAATCACTGCTATACATTATAACAGACAGAAAGTCTACATCCGTAACGTGCTAACGCATACCGAGTATGAAACAGGCAAATGGAAGGAGTGACCTATGATAAATGAGAAACAGATTAAAGAGAGTTTTAACGAACTATCGGCACTAGAAAAACTTAATACCCCTAACCTAAATACTGTGCCTTTTTCTCTGTCCCTTGTGACCGCAGTGAAAAACCTGATTGAAGTAGTTGGTGAAAATGAGACACATCTTTTTTCCTCATTGACTGAACGTGATTACCAAGAACTTGTGAAAATTTTAGATGGTCTGATTGATGTAGTTGGGGAAGATGAGAATCACTTATTAGCAACAGTGATGGATTTCATCAGTATCCTTATTGAGAATTATGAAGACAAACACGTTCCAGAACTAATGGAGTTACAGGTGTAAAACAATGCCTATTTTTAGATTAGAAGGTGACGATCTCTCTAACGCAGAACTTATACCTGCTAAGGAAACAAACTTGGAACTTGAAAGTCATTTGGAGAACTGGATTGAGAATAGTCCGCGACAGACTCTTGTTCAGAAGGATTTTCTTTGGATTGGTCGGCAAACGAGTGTTACAAATGAAGAAAACACCATGTATTCTGACCTACTTGGAGTTGACTATCAAGGGAACCTCGTCATCGTTGAATTAAAAAGAGGGCCGACTCCACGCGAGGTAGTAGCACAACTGCTTGATTATGCTGCGTGGGCGAATGGACTTTCAGATTCCCAGATTCGTGAGATAGCTGAAGACTATTTTAAAACTCGTGGGGAGTTCAATGGAAAAAATTTTGATGAGGCCTTCAGGAATGTGTTTGACATACCTGGGACAGACAAACTTCCTCGACTAAATCGGGCCTTGCGTTTATTCATTGTCGCAGAAGATATACCAGAACGAGTCACAGATGTTTGCCGTTTCCTCCGATCTTCATACGGTATGGATGTGACCTGCATAGTTGTCTCCATTTTCCAGACTAAATCAGATGAAATCATCGTTAGTACAGAAACAATTGTTGGAGATGAGCAGTTCGCTGTACCTAATAAAGTCCAGAAACAATCTCCCTCTCCTCCACGACCTCCGAACGACGAACCACCAGAACAGTTAGTATGGAAAGCAGTTCAGGAATTTACAAATGGAAATACGAATAAGGAGTTTACTCTCAAAGACATTGAACAAATCCTTTCGGAGAAGGACCATGATTTAGCTAAGAGTGATAGAGCAAGAAATCGAATAAGGGGGAGCTGTGTTAACTTTCGATTACGGCGTACCTACCCTATAGGTGAAGATAGATACTGGTGGGTAAAGAGAGGAGTATATCGTCTGTACGATCCTAAAAATGACAAAGTAGAGAAGACTGATGAATTGGTTAACTGATGAATAAACCAAAAATGAAATACTTTGACAAAGAAGATATTTTGCACCTCGTGATTTCTGATGAACCGCAAAGCGGTAGTCTGGAATTGAGTCCCAACATAACGGTTGAATTGAATAATAATGGAGAACTCATCGGTATTGAAATTCTCAATGCAAGTACTTTCATTCAGGAAACGGTTTTAGATAAAGGACACGCTAAAGAACTTTCACGTGCCAATGTCCAAGTTTCATAATCAAGGGATCAGTGAAATAGAGAAGGTTTAAAGGTATGGCAAAAACACTTGCTCTTTTTGATGAGTTGGTGATTGATACTCCTTCCACAGAAGGCATAAAGTGCGCTGGTTCCAAACTAAAACTTATCCCACAAATACTTGATCTGGCCAAAAAAACTGATGCCAAGACAATATTAGACGGTTTTTCAGGCACAACCCGCGTCTCACAAGCATTCGCCAAACTCGGTTATACCGTAATTTGCAACGACATCGCCCCGTGGTCAAAAGTTTTGGGAACATGCTACCTTCTCAACACAAAACAGCAATCCGAATATCAACCACTTATTGCCCATCTCAACGCCGTGCAGCCGATAGATGGTTGGTTCACAGAGCATTATGGTGGACACGCCAATGATGGATGTGCGATCCAAGCAGATGGACTCAAAAAACCTTGGCAGTTACAGAATACCCGTAAATTAGACGCAATTCGGCAGGAAATAGAAAACCTAAAACTCAATTCAGTTGAGAAAGCAGTAGCATTGACAAGTCTGATTTTGGCACTAGATAAGGTGGATAGTACACTTGGTCATTATTCTGCCTATCTCAAAGATTGGTCGCCGCGTTCCTATAAAAAACTCATCCTTGAAGTGCCAGAGATATTTACATCGGAAAGTAACCATGAGGTTCACCAATCCGACATCTTTGATCTTGTTTCGCGTATCTCTGTAGACCTGGCATATTTCGATCCACCCTACGGTTCAAACAATGAGAAAACGCCTGCCTCCCGTGTGAGATATGCGGCATACTACCATCTTTGGAAGAGCATAATTCTATTTGATAAACCAATCCTTTTTGGCAAAGCAAAGCGGCGTGACGATTCCTCCGATCAACTTTCTGCATCCGTATTTGAGGAGTTCCGACGTGACACAAACGGTCGTTTCATCGCCGTAGATGCTATAGCAAAACTGATTCGTGTCACACAAGCACGTTGGATTATCCTGTCTTACAGTTCTGGTGGACGTGCAACTGCGGAAGAACTGAACGAAGTCATGCTTTCTAACGGAAAACTGCTTGCTGTCGTTGAAATGAACTACAAACGGAACGCCATGGCAGGCATGAGATGGACACATGAATGGACAAACGCGGCTGAAAAACCAAACCGGGAATTCCTGTTTCTGCTTGAGAAAAGTTAGGGTTTAGGATTAACCCAGATTTATTCAGACGTATCGGTGTCCATACCCGATTGTGTCTGATAGCGGATCGTTAAAACGGGACGTAGTTTTTCTTCAACACTTTCCTTTGATGAGAAGACGAGAGGGGCAGTACCATCGCGAAGCGCGAAGAGATAACCGTAGTTGTAATCTGGATTCGCAACCCAAAAACGCACTGCATCCGTGATTAACTCACTCTTGAAAGTATGACGTTTGCCATCTGGTTTGATTTCAAACACACCGTCAATACGATGTGCAACATCCTCAGAACCGTTGTAATCGCTTGCTCTGTCACCATCTATGCCTCGTAACATGGCTTGTGCAGGGGGTTTATTCCATGGTAGGTTGCGATGCAGGGAACTATTGTAGGTAAGTTCATCATCTTTTGCACGCTCAGATTTACCTCTGCCTTCACGCCACGGAAGCAATACGCGCCTGAGTATTACTGTTTGCGCGGCATCTGAATCAGATTTATGTGCATGGAGACTGATTGTCGCATCTAACACCTGTTTCGGATCCCGAATCCCCATATCTTCAAACGCATCAAATAAGTCAAAAGCAACGAAAAAGACTGTACCAGTCGGGTTACATAACAACTTCGGTTCAGCACCAACATTATTATTATGGGTTTTGCGGTCCTTATTGACGATCAAACTCGTATCCTGCAATCCACCAGAGAACGTCACCGAATTTCCAGCACCAAAGGTGATTTCGTTCTCAGCAGTCAGTTTAAATTCTACCTTTGAATCCACGTGTTTATGTGTGACTTCGTAAGTTTTTCCAATCTCAAATTGTGAAGTAATCAGCAATACACGATTGGGACGATCATCAAGGAATGCAAGTTCAATTTCAACTTTTGGTGTGATGGTATAGAATAAGTGATTTTCTGCTTCTTCATGGTCCAACTCACTGTCAAATTGGAGTTGAATTGCAGTTTGTGATAGTGGTACTGCCTTGATAATACTTATTTTATCGTCATCAGTTTGACTATTTGTCACCGCAAACAAAAAACATAAAATACATGTTAAAGTTATATACTTCTTCACTTTAAATCTCCAAATTCGAATCTATGGTGGATAATTTAATTAATTCTACCTTTTGAGTTGTAGGAGCGACCTTTGGTCGCGACCGAGGGTCGCTCCTACAGAAAACCCACAAGGTCGTTCCTACAAAAGAGGGGTATAATTATTTCAATTATTCACCCTAATTATTATCCTTTGTAATGAGCACTGCATTCAGTACTTCTCGTTCACTTCGCCCAGAAGGTTTATTGACAATCTCTCCATTGACGATAAAAGTACTGGAGGATCCGCCATCAAGATTAATTGCCTCAGTTGCTCCAAGGTCAATCAGAATACTGGAAAGTTCATATAAAGTAAGTCCTGTGCTATACTTTGGCTGTCTGCCATCAGCGACAACTAAAAAGAGCGTGTCGTCATTGTAACCAAGAGCAGTGCGGGGTTCATGGCTGAGATGTAGTTCTTGGCTACGTTTGCCCGGGACATGTTTTTTCTCTTTTTGGTGCTTTTCCACCAACATGGGATTAATTTTTCCTTCTTTAACAAGTCTCAACCGTCCTCCAATTGCATGTTGAACCTTATTCCATTCGGCTGGCGAAAGTGTTACGTTGAGTTTACCACCTGTGCCTGGAACAAATTGAGAAACACTGGCATCTTTTACTTGTGTACTGATCCACAAAACTGCACCGTTGTTCGGTATTTTACTATTACCGTTTGATGATACGGAGTCTACCTTATAAGTATGATCATATTTCGGTGTCAATGGTAGTGATATTCCATCCAGTAACACCTCTTTTCCTCTACGACGATTTGTGTGTGTGGTTTCCCCAAGCCTTGGTGTGTAAAGAATAACCTTAAATCCATCCAATCTACGCTGGTTGATACTACCGATATCTAAAGTGTGCGTTCCTATTTGAATGTTAGCTTTCATTTGTACAGGACTGCTCAAGTATTCTCCAGATTCAGTAACACCAAAACATGCATCGGTATCTGTAGGTTGTGTGATGAGTTCACCGTCCTGAATGTGCAAACTTTCCAATACGCCGCCATAACCACGTATATCCCCAAGTACGCCAAATCCACCGTTGACCGCTACGACAACGCTACGGTCACCACGTTCAGATCTTCGTTTCGCGATAGATCGGACAGTCTCTTTACCAAGCACCTGAGCATTAGCAAGTGCAACTTCAAACTTTAGTGTCGGGTCATTTCGTGACATCTCAGCGACATAGATTACACACGTTTCCACATCCCAATCGTAGCGGTATACATTGAGACCAGGTGACAATTCAGTAAAAAGTTGTGTCCTCTTTCCACCAGCATCGGCCCATACTGGAAAATGACATAGTAATACTATAACGACACAAAACCACTGTTTTAGCTGCATGCTTTTTCCTTATGACGACAAATCTCTACCGCAAAAAAGGTTATCGGTTGTTCAATAGGGGGACGAAGTTTCTTGACTGTGAGACAGACGCTTTCAACAGCAAACTGATTTAATATCTCCGATGCTATCGTTTCTGCAAGTGCTTCAATAAGTTGAAATGAGCGTTGTGTACCAATATTGATAATGATTTCTACCACATTTGCATAATCAATTGTGTCCTCAAGTGCGTCTGACTTACCAGCCTCTTCAAGTGAACAACTCAAAGTTACATCAACTTCGTAATGTCCACCGACCTGACGTTCCTCCTCAGGAACACCGTGTCTACCGTGAAATCTAATGCCTTGAATTATGATACAGTCCATCTTCATTTATTTCATTTTCACTTCATATTTCATATTTATATTCTATCAAATTGATCGTAAGAATTCAATCTTAAAGTTTGACTGTGTCCTCCTATTATGATATACTAATAGATACAATATTTTGAAATACTTACATGTTAAGGAACTTTTATGAAAGTTACTGTCAAATACTTTGCAGTCTGCCATGAAATGTTAAATAGATCCGAGGAGGAAATGCAGCTGCCTGAAGGTTCAACCGTCAAAACCATACTAAAACAACTTGAGGAAGAATGGCCAGAAATCGCTGAATTCTACGAAGTAATGCAAATGTCTGTAAATTGGGAATACGCGACTGAAGATACAGAACTTTCTGAAGGTGATGAAGTTGCATTGATTCCACCCGTTACAGGAGGAACGGATGTTTAAAATCACTGACAAGATTATTACTGGTTCGGAAGTACGGGAAGCAGTTGAAGCACCAGATGCAGGCGCAATCGTCCTGTTTCTTGGCACTGTAAGGAACAATACAGACGGAAGAGCTGTCCAACACCTTGAATATGAGGCATATCCACCCATGGCAGAAAAAAAAATGGCTGAAATAGCACAAGAAATATCGGATAAGTGGGGTATCCATCGCGTCGCTATGATCCATCGTGTTGGAAAATTGGAAATCGGTGAAGTCAGTGTAGCTGTAGCCGTTGCTTCTCCACATCGCAAAGACGGTTTCGAGGCATGTCAATATGCAATGAACCGTTTAAAGCAGATTGTACCTATTTGGAAACGTGAAGTATGGACTGACGGCGATGCAGGATGGGTAAAACCTGATGCCGTCTTTTTTGAAACTTAAACTGGAGGAAATAATGCAAAACAAAAAACTCAATCTAAAGATGCTAAACGAATTTCTGATCGTTATAGTGTGTTTATTCATCTCTGCAGTTTTCCAATCTTGTGTTGATGAAAATCAGATTTCAGATGCAGTGCAGCAGCCTGAAAAAGATAACACCGAGCCAAATACAGATAAACCAATCGTCAAGCTTCCAGGTTTGCCTGATGATGTCGCAGGTTATGATCAATGGCTAAAAATAAATGCAGACCCCATTCCGCCAGTTGTTGGTGGGGATCCGCATAACGGAACGAAAAAGGTATACGTCAACAAAAAACGTGATGAAATTGCACCTGATGGTGAACAACAGTTTCCATACCCGGATGGGAGTATTGTTGTTAAGGACGCAACACGACCAGATAAGGATTATATCGGACTAATCGCAATAATGAGAAAAAAGGCTGGCAGTGATCCTGACCACAACGATTGGGAATTCATTGAATACACCAGAAACGATCCGGATGCAGATTTTGCAGTCATTGCATCAGGTAGAATATGTTGGAACTGTCATGCGCGTGCTGAAGATACTGACTATGTTTTTACCGAATTGGAATAATACTGACGAATCATAATCATAAATTTGGATACATCAATTTTTTCTATTTATTCACTGAAAGGAGATACCTATTGAAGATATATCAAGAGATTGCCTTAAGACAATTACAGAAGCAGACCTTTATTGGAAAATACATATCAGTTTTATTAATTGCGATTTTCGGTTACGGGTATTTATGTGTGAATTCTGCTGAAGCTCTACCCGAATTCGCTGCTGAATTAGAGAAAGATTGTAACTTTTGTCATATAGACCCAGCAGGTGGTGGTCCTCGTAATCGTATAGGAGAAATATTTGAAGAGAATTATTTTGAATTTCCTGAAGATTTTGACATAGATGCTGTTACAGAAGAAACTAAGAAGGTAATCAAACAACTTACGACCTCTCTTGATTTACAGACAGCATTTATCAAAGATTTACATACAGATGGTTCCGATGATGCAGTTGCAAGTTGCACCTCATGCCATACTTCGGTAGATAGATTCCTGTTAATGCAAGCAGAGGTGACATTTAATGCTCAGGCTTCTGAACATGTGCGTTTAACACTATCTAACAACCTTGGAAATACATTGAATGCATTCGCCACAGTAGATGCAATTCCGAAGCATCTGTACGTTAAAGTCGGAAAATTCCGTTTACCATTTGGCATAAAACAAAAAGATCATAATTTACTCGTCCGAGAAGGATACGATCTTGGTTCCAACAAACGCGACGTTGGTTTAGAACTTAGCGGCAATGCAGGTAGAATATTTTACAACGCAGCTTATTTTAATGGCGAAAATGTTACAGCAAAAGGGGTGCCAAAAGGGGGACTCGGTACTATTGGTGGACAACTCGGACCGATCCGTGCCGGGATTTCCTGTAAATATGAAAAAACAAGTGATGAAAAACAACAGATTGAATGGGAACGACTCGTTGGCATTTTTGCCACGATTTCATATTCAGGTTTGAGTTTAGAAGGTGAATTCAATTTTCGCAATAGAGGTAAGGTAAGATCGTTCAGTGTGGATGATGTTGACTCAAAAGGATACTACTTCGGAGCAAAATACCGAATCCTACCGCAGTTGACTGTCGCAGGCCGGTATGGTTTATTCGATCCTGATAGAACTGTTTTGGGTGATGCAGGTAGAAGAATAACTATAATCGCAAAATACAATTTCATGGAAAACGGTGCTATTTCCCTGTTCTACTGGGCAAATCTTCCAAATGCAGACCGTCCACCTGATGAAGAGATCAACAACAAAAGCATGTTAAGACAACTAAAAGGGGCAAATCAAGTAATTCTAATGTCGCACTTCTGGTTTTAAATTGTATAGGCAAATTTGACAATGTAGACAAATTGTGTGTTTATTTTTACACATGCCTACATAAATTCTGTATTACTTCAGTTTTTGATTCTCATGATTGGGTGTATTAATCTGATATGATAAACTGAAAATACTGTTTTGGCAAATTCTAATCCATCTTATCAGCCGAATGCTATATGAGCATTCGGCTGTTTTATCATTAATGTATGTATTATAGTAAAATCCAAAAATATATGCACACTTTCGGTCTGTGGGACTTAAACCCCCTATTTATTGGACTGTGCCGTAGCATAAACTTCCAGTTTGTGCAGTAGTGGACAGTAGTGGACGCAAACTGGGATTTTACGTTAAAGTGGCAGTCCCAGAGGGACGAAATGTGTATAGAGCATTTCCAGTGCCACTCTAAGCCCCAGAGGGGCGAAATGTGTTTTAGCACGAGATTTAAAAGCAAAAAGAAAAATATCACGACTCAAAAAAATGCTGGTAAATAGCCTATATTTTGTAGCGCAAACTTTTAGTTTGCGTCCTCACAGGCATAAACTAAAAGTTTGTGCTACTATGTAGCAACTTAGGTTATAATTGTAGATTGTAAGAGGATTATTTTTTGAAGAAAAAAATAATAATGAACTAATCCGATTGCTAAATTGGCACGAAAATTGCTTAACACCTGAAAACAATCATAAATTCTAATTTGATACAAAAAAATGTAGGAGGATTGATAATGGGTAATAAAAAGTTTTTAATAGGAGTTGTAGTTATACTTTCATTGCTGATTTTGACAATTGGTTCATTATATATCCATAGTTTAGTATCAGGAGCAAAAACACGTGTAACCGTATTATCAGTTACCCCTGAAAAGGAAAAAACACCACAATGGGCTGATTTTACGTTTACCTTATCTGAACCTGTTATTGATATTTCTTTGTTAAATGAAGAATTGCCAAGCGGCTCAATTCAATTCTCTCCTACCGTTAAAGGTGTTGCACGTTGGATAGAACGTGACAAAATCGGGTATTTCTTAGAGAGTTCGTTAGCACCTTCTGCTCGCTACAGTGTTGAACTCTCTCCTATGCTAAAGCAAAGCACTTTGGGTGTTGTCATCACTGGTGAACGCAAATACACATTTGAAACGGATCTTTTCCGAATACAGGAGAGACAACTTGAATTCAAATATACAAAGACTCATGCTAAGGTTGTTGGAAAGTATAAATTCAATTATCCTGTAAATATTGCCGACCTTCGCGCAAACCTATCTGTCAAGCTACAAGAAGATGCTGATATTCAGTACACACTACAACCACAAACCGGTATTGCATCGGAAGTAAGTATTGAAACTGAAGATATACCCCGTCGTATTGAAAACCAAAAACTCCAGGTCAGTGTCAAAAAAGGTTTCAAATGTACTGGTGGACTCATCGGCTTAAAAGATGAAAACGTTAGATCTATGACATTGACAGGACGTGATACACTCAGTGTGACTTATGCAAATGTTAGAGAAAGCACTGGAAGACCTAAAATATCATTACGATTTAGTTCAAATATTCCAATCTATACTGTAGAACCATTTATTCAAATAAAACCAGAGATAGACACTCAGATAATCGCGCGTTACAGCAGTATAGAAATTCATGGAGATTTCAAGAGACGTGCAAAATACCGAGTCACAATTCAAAAGGGATTAACCGCACCAGACGGATCCGTCCTAAAGAAACCATATACAAGACAATTTACTATCCCTGATGTACCACCCCAAGTACGATTCGCAGGAAACGGTTTTTTCCTAACTCGCAACCAGAATATGAACATTGCTTTGGCAACAATAAATGTCAATAAAGTCAATGTTGAAATAGAAAAAGTTTTTGCTAACAACCTTATTTATGTATCACGCGTAGGAAACTGGAATACTTGGGCAGAAGACTTGGGAAAACCAATTCATACCGATACACTTGATATCTCTTCAAAATTAAACGAAGAGGTGCAAACACCCATCAATATAGGTCAATATTTAGATGACAAACGGCCTGGTATATTTAAAATTACAGCACGAAATACTAATCAAAGCTGGGTACGTTCAACACAATGGGTCATGTTAACAGACATGGGAATCATTGCGAAGAGAGCAGGTGATGAGCTATGGGTTTGGGTCAATTCACTCTCTGACTTAAAACCAATTCCCTCGGCTACTGTCAAACTCATCAGTGATAATAATCAAACGCTATTCACTGGAAAAACTAACTGGGAAGGGTTGGTTAAATTTACATCAGTCAGCCAAAACACAGAAGGGTTTAATCCTTTCATGTTGACAGTGGAAAAAGGCGATGATCTTTCCTTTGTCCAACTAAACAGACACCAACTCTCCACAGGAGACTTCAACGTTGGTGGGACCCCGTACTTAGATAAAGGATATGATGCCTTTCTCTATACAAGTCGCGGTGTGTATCGTCCTGGTGAAAAAGTATCACTTGCGGGAATTGTGCGTGGTAATCTTAATATCACACCCCCTTCCCTTCCAACACGTATACAGGTTTTAGCACCAGACGGGCGAATTGTCGGGGAATATCGCCAGAATACTGATAGTCGTGGTGGTTGTGAGGTTACTATCCCACTTGCTGCTTATGCTCAGACAGGAAGCTACATTGCAAAAATTAGTATTGCTGATAAGGAAATCGGACGCACTCGATTCCAGGTAGAGGAATTTATGCCTGACCGGATGAAAGTTAGTATCGATACTGATTCTACTGAGTACGACTTAGGTGGTGAAGTTGCGATGGATGTTTCAGCTGTCAGTTTGTATGGACCACCAGCCATAAATCGAAAAGTAACAGCATCATATACACTTGAAGCTGCACCTTATGTCCCAATTGAAAAGTGGCGTTCCTTCCATTTTTCAAGCTCTATACCGTTTGAGAAGCAACGAATCGCATTAGAAGATAGCCTGACTGGTGAAAATGGTAAAGCACATTATAAATTCAAACTTCCTGAATCTGTGCGTGCACCCTCTCAATTAAATGGTGTACTTACTGCTACAGTTAGTGAACCTGGTGGTAGAGCTGTATCTGCATCCTACCGAGTAGCCATACATCCATATTCACATTACGTAGGACTGAAAAGATCTAATACGGGAACTGTACAACGTAATCAACCTGTATCCTTAAGTTATATCACAGTTGATAAAGATGGGAATGCTATAGCAGATAGAGATTTAGTGCTTACTGTAAAAAAAGTTCACTGGAACACTATTCTGCGGCGAAACAGTCAAGGTCGGTATGAATATGTTTCCGACAGTCAAACCTCCTCTCTAGAATCGCATGAACTTGTCTCAACTGCTGAAATTGGAACATTTTCATTCACACCATCTGAATATGGTGAATACCGCGTGCAGCTTGAGGATAAAGCATCTGGTGCCAAAACTGAACTTTCATTGGAAACCTCCGGCTGGGGTTATGTTCCTATATCTATGGAAAATCCAAGTTTACTAGAATTGAGTTTAGATAAAGAAACTTACAAAATTGGTGAAACTGCAAAACTTCATATTAAATCACCATTTGCAGGAAAACTTCTATTAACCATTGAACGGGAAAAGATACTGAGTTACCGAACCGTGAATTTAAGCGGCAATACTGCAACCTTAAATATTCCCATCAAAAGTAGTTACAAACCGAATATATACTTATCGGGAACTATAATCCAATCAACAAAATCATTAAAGGAACATACCCCCGCTCGAGCATTTGGTGTGATCCCCTTAAGAATTGATGCAAAAGCAAATCAGCTTGCTATTGAATTAGATGTCCCCGAAGAAATTCGACCAAATAGCGAGTTAACTGTTAAGTTTCGTGTCCGTGGAAACAGAAGTGCCAACTCTCATGTTACCATCGCTGCTGTTGATGAGGGAATACTGCAACTAACAGATTTTAATTCGCCTGATCCGCACAGTTATTTTTTCCGTCAACGTGGGCTTAAGACCCTTGCTTATGACCTATATTCCGCAATATTGCCTGAGATAGATGCTGTACTTGGAGACTCAAGTCCAGGTGGGGATGCCGCAGGAGCTACAAATGGACGTGCCAAAAGACTCAACACAGCAAGTGTGATGCGAGTGAAACCTGTTTCTCTCTGGTCCGGCAT
Organism: Candidatus Poribacteria bacterium; assembly: GCA_012270795.1. Lineage (GTDB taxonomy): Bacteria > Poribacteria > WGA-4E > WGA-4E > WGA-3G > MSPOR6. The sequence goes on along the minus strand of JAAXHO010000279.1, from coordinate 95,846 downwards.
CTTAAAAACTGATCGAAATGGTCGAGGTTCTGTAAATTTCCAAGTGCCACAGTTCAATGGATCGCTCCGAATTATGGCAGTTGCATTTTCTGAAGAGTATTTCGGCTCTGGTGAAAAGTTCATCACAGTACGTGAACCAATTGTCATTACACCAACATTTCCACGCTTCCTATCCGGTGGAGACCGCATTACATTCCCAATCAGTATCCATAACGGAACGGGGGAAGATGCCGAATTTCAAGTAGAAGTTAAAGCTACAGGAGATGTTCAATTTATTTCAAGCAGCACTGAACAAGAAGGACAAATTAAAAGAGATCATGTACAAAAAAATGCACAAATCGCAGTCAATAGCGAAGAACAATTCGTCTTTGAACTTCTTGCCCATGACTCCATAGGAAAAGCAACCTTCACAGTATCTGCTACTGGAAACGAAGAAACTGCACAGATGACAGTCCAACTTCCATTAAGGTCAGCCGCTCCGCCCGTAACGGATACAGGCCACGGTGTCGTCAGGGCAGAAAATCCTGTGGAATTCGTTTTCCCCTCCAATTTTATTGGAGAATCATCCGATTTTGCACTTTCTGTCTCACCATTCCCCGCAGTAGAATTTGCTGGAGGTATCAGTTACCTCCTGAGATATCCCTACGGTTGTCTTGAACAAACTACAAGCCGAGTATTTCCGCTACTATATTTTAGCGATATAGCAGGTACTGTGGACTCTGAGCTTACTGCTGATGGACGCGCAGATTACTATATTTCTGAAGGTATTAGCAAACTTGAAAGCATGTTAACTGCTCAAGACCATTTTTCATATTGGCCAGGAGGAAGTTATATCAATCACTGGAGTAGTATTTATGCTTCTCATTTCTTGGTTGAAGCTCGAAAAGCAGGATATGAAGTCTCTGACCGAGTGTATACTGGATTGTTAAATGGGTTAAAGAACCAAGCAAAACAGATATCAAGTACTCAGAGACAAATTGATAACTCCAAAAGATATCAGATTGAAAGGGCTGTATATGCTTGCTATGTGTTAGCCGCAGCAGGAGAACCTGAAAAAGGCGTAATGAACTACTTTAAGAATAACCTATTTAGCAGTCTTACTGACTACAGCCAGTTTCAATTAGCTGGGGCATTCGCTCTGAGTGGTGATTTGGAGACTGCCCTATCAATGTTACCTGTTTCTGTATCTCCTTTAAACGGTGGGAAACGCCAGTCTGGACAAAACTTCAATTCACCTATTCGTTCACAAGCAATTATCCTTGATGTACTTGCTGAAGTGAACGAAAACCACCCATCAATTCCTAATCTGGCCACCAATTTGAGCAAGGCAGCATCACAAAAAAATCGTTGGGGAACGACCCAAGAAAATGCTTTCGCGTTCCTTGCATTAGGTAAAATGCTACGGAAGAATATGGAAGGTGAATATACAGGGACAATTACTGTCAACAATACTCAAATCGCAGAATTTAACTCTACTTCTCCTTCAACCCGATTTGCAAATAAGGATTGGGACGGCGCACAAGTTAAAATCTCAATTGAGGGGAATGGCAATTGTTATTTCTATTGGACAGCATTCGGTATTCGTAGGGATTCCTATATTGAAGAATATGATCGTGATCTACAGGTTCGTAGACGATATCTAAATCAAGATGGTATCCCTTATGAAAACGGATTCAAACACGGTGATTTAGTAATTACAGAAATCACAGTAAAGGCATTAAATCAAAACTTAGAAAATGTCGTTGTCCTTGATATGTTACCAGCTGGTTTGGAAATAGAAAATGCCAGGTTAGCTTCACGCGCAGGAATTCCTTGGCTGAAAAAAGAAGATTTCAAACCGGATTACGTTGATATTCGCGATGATCGATTAATCTTTTTCGGTGCATTTCAGAGACAAAGAGAAAGAAAATTCCATTATGCACTACGGGCTGTCACACGCGGAGAATTTACATTGCCCCCAGTATCAGCAGAAGCAATGTATGATCCAGCCAATTCTTCAGTGGCAGATTCAGGAAAAATCAAAATCGTTGAATAGATGGCTTTCAATAGAAATTGATATTCTATGCCCAATCCTTAGGGCAATTCGCAGAAGTCCGGGAGGGTTTTACCTCTTCCCTCCCAACTTCTAACATTAAAAAACCATGAAAAATATACAAATCAAATTCCGCAGATTCCAGAAATCATTATTTCTTAAAATAGGTAAATTCTTACGAAAAAGATGGGGTTATTTTTGCATACCTTTAATTCCTGTCCTTCTTTTTGTAATTGCAAACTGGATTTTCCCTCTACCTAAAGAAAAACTCAATCCACCCCTATCAACAGTGGTAGTAGATAGAAATGGGGAGTGGTTACGCGCTTTCACATCAACAGATGAAATGTGGCGTTTTCCCGAAACTTCTCTTGAGAACGTTTCACCGTTATTTCAAAAAGCAATGTTGACCTATGAAGACAAGTATTTCTATCAACATTGGGGAATCAATCCAGTTTCGCTTATGTTTGCAACTATCGATAACATCAAAGCAAAAAGAGTAGTACGAGGTGGTTCAACAATCACGATGCAATTGGCACGGTTAATGGAACCAAAGGAACGTACAATCCCAAACAAACTCATTGAAATGTTTCGCGCACTACAATTAGAACTAACATTTACAAAATCTGAGATATTAACATATTACTTCAACATGTTACCCTATGGAGGAAATATTATCGGATCTGGTGCTGCTGCCCGACTTTATTTTAACAAACCGCAAAGTGCACTCAGCCTTGGTGAAGCAGCACTCTTAGCAGCAATTCCGAACTCACCTGAATATCTACGGCCTGATCGCTTTCCAGGTAGAGCAAAAAAGGCAAGAAAAAAAGTTTTACTCCGAATGAAAGCCGCAGGTGTCGTATCTGAACAACGACTACAAGAAGCACTACAAGAACGAATACCTACAGAACGCTATGCATTGCCGTTTGAAGCACCCCATTTATCTCGATTACTTGCCACTCAGTTCACGCCTTCAAACCAACAAAAAATTCAAAAGCAAGTTATAAACACGACCATAGATCAAAGATACCAAAACACCTCTAAACGGATATTAACTGAACACTTATTACCTTTACATGAACAAGGAGTCTCAACTGGAGCAGTTGTAATACTTGATACAAAAAGTCATGAAGTACTTGCACTGGTCGGTTCACATGATTTTTTTGATAAAGCAGCTGCAGGACAAGTAAACGGTGCGCTTGCGCTGCGGTCCCCGGGGTCAACGCTCAAGCCCTTTATATATGCACTCGCAATAGATAAAGGGCTTATCACCCCACAAACTTTAGTTTTTGATGTACCTGTGGATTATGCAGGTTACACACCCATAAATTACGATTCTAAATTTGATGGATATTTAACTGCTCGTGATGCGTTGGCACGGTCACTCAATGTTCCCGCTGTCAATCTCTACGCTAAATTAGAACTCGATCAACTGTATGAATTTCTCCAACAAGGAGGAATCACATCTCTTGCTAATCAAAGTGAATACGGCCTTTCGTTGGTACTTGGTGCTTGTGGGGTGAATCTGCTTGAATTAACAAATTTATATGCCGGGTTAGCAAATATGGGAGAGTTCGCACCGTATCAACTCATTCTAAAAAATGATGCAGGTAAAGAAGACAAAATTGACATTAATTCAAGAGATGCAAATTCAACGAATAATCACAAGTTTAATACGACACGTTTACTGCGAACTGAGACAAGTTGGATCATTTCTGAAATGTTGACGACTCTGAAACGTCCCGATTTTCCTGAATCTTTTGAAAAGACTGGTACCATGCCAAAAGTCGCTTGGAAAACAGGCACATCTTACGGTCATAGAGATGCGTGGAGTATTGGATATTCACCTGAGTTGACTATCGGAGTGTGGGTTGGAAATTTCAATGGAACTGGTGCACCCATACTCACTGGTGCGGAAGCTGCTGCCCCCATCCTTTTTGCTCTATTTACTGCACTTTCTGGTGAAAAATCCGAACAGTGGTTTAGCGAACCAGAAAACCTAAAGACACGTTTAGTTTGTTCACTTAGTGGTCTTCCACTATCACTACACTGTCCAACATCCATAGAAGATGTATTTATTCCTGGTGTATCTTCTGTACGTGTATGTCACATTCACAAGACCATACAGGTAGATACAGAAACAGGTGAACGTTTATGTTCATCTTGTAGACCGGGCAAACATTTCCATGAAAAGAAAATCGCAGTGTTTCCAGCATCTGTTGCGACATGGTTAAATGCAAACGGATTCGCTATCCCAGTACTCCCGAAACACAATCCCAACTGCAAACGACCGATAGCTGGTAGTCATCCAATCATTCTTTCACCAACTCAAAACACAGTCTACCAAATCCGTTCAAATATCCCACTTGAGTACCAGAAAATAAAATTATCGGCATCCGTTTCTGGAGATACGCAAGATATATTCTGGTTTTTAAATGGAGAACTTATTTACAAGGGTAAAGCAGTAGATACCACATTTCTTACACCTACCGTAGGAAATCACAAACTAACTTGTATAGATGGAGCGGGGCGGTCAACAAGTCTTCCACTTACTATTGTTAAGTAACCAGCAAAATCACTTCTTAATTATATAGCAAATTATAGAAATATATTGACAGATTTTCTGTAGGAGCAATCTCCGAAATTACCGAATTAATAAATTAATCTTCATATAAGGAGGTGGGGACTTTAAGAGAAAATGCATACGTCTTGTATAGAGACAAAAAACTATAAAAACAAAAAACTATTGTTACAGAGAAAAATAAAACCATTCTATTGGTATGTATATGATATATATAAGATTTCTTACAAAAAGTAATAAAAGGAGATGAAAACTATGAGACATGTAGGTGCGGTGATTATTATTTTCATGATCAGTATGTCTGCTATCAGCCTAGGTGACAGTGAACCATACAATCAAATGGGATATTTTTCCGAAGGATTGGTGACGGCTGCGTGGGATAAAAGGCAGTCCGGCACCATCATCACCAGATGGGTTCACATCCGCCCTGACGGAAGTAGGGCGTACCCCCACTCCTATGTGTGGACTAAATCTTTTTCCGAAGGAGCAGCGGCAGTGGGGCAGCGGCATGGAGATGGATTTCAGTTTCACATTTACCCTGACGGAAGTCGGGTCTATCCCCATGCATATACTTGGGTCGGATCTTTCTCTGAGGGGTTAGCGCGTGTTGAGCAAGATGGGTACTTCCATATTCATCTTAACGGAACCAGAGCATACCCTCAGTCATACGATTGGGTTGATTCTTTCTCCGGAGGGTATGCGGTGGTTACACAGGGTAAAAAGAAATTCCATATCCGTCCCGACGGGAGTCGGCTCTATCCCCAGTTATACGATAAAGCTCTACCTTTCTCTGAAGGATTAGCGGCAGTAGGACAGGATGGAAAAGGGTTTCACATCCGCTCTGACGGAAGCAGGGCCTACCCTCAGTCGTATGATTGGGTCGAATCTTTTTCTGAAGGTTTTGCGGCGGTCGGGCAAGGCGATAAGATGTTTCACATCCGTCCAGACGGAACCAGGGCGTACCCTCAGGAGTATGCTTTGGTCAGACGCTTCTCTGAAGGATTCGCGGCGGTTAAGCGGGACGGGAAGAAATATCTACCGTATCCCGACGCATTTCACATTCGCCCCGACGGCAGTCCGGCATATCCGCAGATGTACATGGACGTCAGAACTTTTTCTGAAGGGTTAGCGGCAGTTACAGAAGGCGTAACAAAGATGTTCCATGTCCGCTCTGACGGAAGCAGGGCATACCCCCAGTCATACGATCGGGTTGGAAATTTCTCCAAGGGATCGGCATTAGTTGTACAGGATAGAAAGGCGTTCCATATTCTTCCTAATGGAACCCGTATTCCGCAAGAATAGAGTCTTGAGATCTTTCTGCACGCTGCGTGCAAAAAGATCTCATTTTTTAAATACTCATATATACATACTCATAGGTGCATTTGGCGTTGCTTCACTCCAACAAAAGCAAAACTCAACAATTGAATGCCTCTGCTAGGCAATTACCATTATTGCTTAATTCGTGTATCTGTGTTATACTCTATCCAGAACATAGAAAAGGAAAACTATACTATATAAAGGAAAACTATACTATATAATGAATACGAGTAAAGAACAGGACATTTCGCAGACAAAATTGCCTGAAGATGCAAAATTTCGACTTGGAAAAAGTAGTATTATCGGTAATGTTGCGTTCTCTCCAGATGGCACACGGCTTGCTGTTGCCGGGGACATAGGGACTTGGATTTACGATGTAGAAAGTGGAGATGAGGTAAGTCTCCTTGCTGGACATACAGAATACGTTTGGAGTGTTGCATTTTCACCAAATGGAGAAACAATTGCTTCAGGCAGCTACGAAGAAATATGGTTATGGGATAGTGCTGCTGGACTTCCTAAAGCAACTCTATCAGAACATAGAGACTATGTGAGAGCATTAGCATATTCACCTGATGGAAGTACACTCGCGAGCGGCGGTGCGGACAATATCGGAATCCTCTGGAACCCTGCTACTGAAGAACTAAAAGCAACTCTCAAAGGTCATTCTGGGTCAATTAGAAGTATTGCATACTCACCAGATGGCAGCACAATTGCCACTGCAAGTTCGGATGAGTTAGTGATTTTATGGCACGCAGCAACAAGACAATCTAAAACATCCCTTAAAGGACATACGCACGTTGTTAATTCAGTTCTTATTCACCTGACGGCAGTACAATCGTTACAGGGAGTTCGGATGGGACGGTGCGGTTATGGGATGCTTTTACTGCACGCAGAAAAACTACAATTGCTGATTTTAAGTTCTATATTTGGAGTGTAGCGTATTCACCTGATGGTGGAACAATTGCAATTGGTGGTAGAGATGGTGCTGTGCGTTTAGTCCATGCAACTACAGGTGAAGTCAAAAACGAACTCAAAGGACACATCGGTTCTGTTAAGAACGTAGCGTTTTCCCCTGATGGCAGTACAATCGCCAGTGGTAGCGAAGACCACTCTGTGCTTTTGTGGAAATTATAGTTCTAATGTCACTGCTAAACTCGCATCACTACGGGAAGTACCAAAGGACTCCGCTTCATCTGTTTTGAAAAAAATCTACGTAAGACTGTTCTGATCTCATCCTGCACAATTTCTGTTTCCTGCTTCTGTTCGTTGGTTAGGTTCTCAATGACACCCCGCGTAATTTCTTTCGCTTCAGTAAATAACTCTTCTGATTCATCCATATAGACAAACCCTCGTGAAATTATCTCAGGTTCAGTGGCAATCTCCTTGCCATCACTATGTAGAACAACGATGGGAATGACCATGCCATCTTGCGATAACTGAATCCTATCTCTTAATACTATATCTTCAAGTTCAATTTCAGGTTTGCCATCAACAAGCACCCTACCTGATCGACCTTGTCTTTCAAACACTTCGCATGAATCAGGTGTGATACAAATAAGTTCGCCATCTTCAGCAACCCTAATGTTGTCTCTCGGAATACCGACAGATTCAGCGAGTTCTGCATGTCGGACAAGGTTCTGATATTCTCCGTGTATCGGAATGAAAAACTTGGGCTGCAATAGATTAATCATTAGTTTCAGGTCTTCACTTGAACCGTGACCAGAAACATGCACATTTGCATTGCGTTCATGGTATATCTTAGCACCGCGTCTTAATAGATGATTTACGACATTGCCTACAGATTTTTCGTTGCCTGGGATAATTCGGGCAGAAATAACCACCGTATCATTAGGTTCTACGTTCAAAAATGGATGGTTATCAAGTGCCATCAATGCCATGGCAGACCGCGGTTCACCTTGGCTACCGGTGCTTAATATGACGACTTCATGGGGTTTGAATAAAGCAACATCACGAGCATCAATTAAGTAATCTGGATTCATTTTTAGATGACCGAGCTCGGTTGCAATCCGGATATTATTTGTAAGAGAACGTCCAGTTACCGCAACGAGTCGGTGATGTTTCGCCGCTAAATCTACAAATTGCTGAAGTCTGTGTATGCTGGAAGAAAAAGTACACAGAAACAGTTTCTGTTCAGTCTTCTGAAAAATATTATCTATTGAGTCGTATATGCTGCGTTCGGAGGGTGTTTGTCCTTGCCAGTTTGCATTTGTGCTGTCGGATAGTAGTAACTGCACACCTTCAGCCCCTAACCGAGCTAATGACTGAATATCAGACAATTTACCAATAACGGGAGTTGAATCAAATTTGAAATCACCCGTATGGACTATAACCCCCACGGGGGTTCGCAAGGCAATCGCAACAGAATCAGGGATGCTATGTGTTACGTGTATGAACTCTGCCGAAAAGGCACCTAAGTCTACTTTATCTCCAAGTGTGATAGCATTCAATTCGGCTTTACCCAATACCCCATATTCTTTCAACCTACCACTTGCAATAGAAAGTGTCAGTTGAGTACCGAAAACTGGGGCATCTATTTGCTGTAACACATAAGCTAATGCCCCGATATGGTCTTCATGGCCATGCGTTAGCAGGATACCGCGTACCTTTGCTTTACGTTCAACGAGATAATGAATATCAGGGAATATCAGATCAACCCCCGGCATGTCCGCATTTGGTAACATGAAACCGGTATCAATGACAATGATGTCATCTTCGGTTTCATAGACCATCATGTTGAGACCGAATTCACCTAAACCCCCTAATGGTATAATGGAAACTTGTGAACTTATATCGTTTTGCAAGTGGTTTTACTCCTATGCATCAACATTATTATTTTTGGATTAGACATAATTTCTTCTATTATGGTAGATTATACAATTAATTCTACATTTTGAGTTGTAGGAGCGACCTTTGGTCGCTCCTACAGAAGAGACCGCACAGTCGCTACCAAAGGTCGCTCCTACAGAAGAGGTGAATAATTATTTCAATAATTCACCATTGTATGAAAACGGGAAATATTTATCGCCAATGCAGATCAGAGTAATCGTTGAGGCTTGAGGTAATTTGATGCATTTCACGGGTTTTACCGTCAATTATGAAGATTTCACTTGTGCGGCGACCACTCGTATTCGCACCAATAAAGGCAATGTGTTGACCATCTGGCCCCCATGTCGCGTCACGTCCTTTGTATAGGCTCATATTCCGAAAACCAATGAATCTCCCTTTATTCACATGGGCAACACAAATCTCACCATTCATATAAAACAAAATCTTTTTGCCATCAGGTGACCACTTTTCAATTCCGTGACATGGCGGCTCACCGAGTTGAAGTGACCATCTTCTACTTAAACTAATGACCTCTGGTTCAGCAAGCGCGAGAACACCCTGTGTTTTAAACGCTATCCATTTACCGTCTGGGGACCACTTCGGCCAACTAATTCCTTCTGGTAACACTTCAAGCAATCTGTTATGCGGTGTGATGACCTTATCTCCTGTTTCATTCCAATGTAACCACCCTTTGGCGAACCTTTCGCTCCGCCACCGTTTTACTTTACCATTAACATTCACTTCCCAGTTTTCAAATCGATCCCTATCGCGGTCTATCTCGACCACGACCAAAACAACATTACTTTTGGGGGACCACCAGTAATCGTAAATCTCATGGACATTCTTAATCATTTTTTCGTTTTCAGAACCGTCTGGTAACATCATACACAGTGACATTTTCCCTTGATATCCTGTTTTGTAGACGATACGTTCAGCATCAGGTGACCACCGTGGTTTACGTGATGATCCATCATTGGTGAGTCGTTGTAGGTCTGTCCCATCGGGGTTCATCGTATAAATATTATATTTATAGAATTCCCACCAATATTCTGGGTTTTGGTTTGGTTCTAATTTTCCAACAGATTTTCGAAAACCGGCTTCAGTTTGTACCGCTTCGCGCATAGTGAAGACCAATTTTCCTTGTGCAAATACAACTTCGCTGAATACAATAACAAATATGAAAACGCAAGTGGCTTTTTTGAAATGCATAAGAACTCCTTTTGTCAGAATGAAGTTATTTTTGCTTATATAATACCATTTCTAATTAACTGCGGGAATATGGTAGGAGCGACCTCCCGGTCGCGACCGGGAGGTCGCTCCTACCGAAGAGAAGACCTCCAACTTACAATACAGTGAAATTTCTTTATGCAACAGGATTTATTAGAAATATGGCATAACACCTTATGTGGAAGAGCATTCTTTTTAGTTAACAAAATCTCTCTATACTACGATATTGATAAGGCGATTTGGAACAACAATTATTTTCCTAATTTCCTTTCCTTCAATAAAACGTTGGACACGTTCATCTGCAAGTGCGGTTTCCTCTACCTCTTTTTCAGTAGCATCTGCAGGTAGTTGTAGACGGCTGCGTAGTTTCCCATTGACTTGTGCAATAATGGTGATCGTTGCACTTTCAAGGACTGTTTCATCATATTGCGGCCAAGGTTCATGGGCAATAAATCCTGTTTCCCCCAGACGGTGCCACAACTCCTGTGCAAGATGTGGTGCATAAGGGGCAAGCAGACGCAGAAATATCTTAACCGTTTCTATCGGCAGAGATTTCATCTGCGTTGCGGTATTTACAAAAATCATCATCTGACTAATCGCTGTATTCATTTTGTCAACCGATTCTGTATCCTCTGTTACTTGCTTTATAGTATTATGGAGTTCCCGCCAAAGTTCAGTTTCGGTTTTACCGTCTGCATCTGTCAACGTTTCATTGAGTTCACCACTCTTTTTATCAACAACTAACCACCAGACGCGTTGGAGGAAACGATACACACCTTCAACACCACTGTCCTGCCAAGGTGCACTCTTGGTTACCGGACCAATGAACAGTAAATAGAGTCTAAGTGCATCTGCCCCATATTTGTCTATAACATCATTAGAATTGATGACGTTAAAGCGAGATTTTGACATTTTCTCCATTTGAACTTGGAGCGTTTTCTCTGTAGTTATAGCGGTTGCATTGTCCTGATCACGTTCCACCTCGTGTGGATAGTAGTATTTGCCTGCTTCATCTTGAAAAGATTCCGCAAGAATGATACCTTGATTGAGGAGTCCCTGAAAAGGTTCCTTTGTGGATACTAACCCACAGTCGTATAGAACCTTATGCCAAAAGCGTGCATAAAGCAAATGTAGTACTGCATGTTCTGTACCCCCCATGTATAGGTCAACAGGCATCCAGTAACGTTCCAGTTCTGTATCAAAAGGTGCTCCTCTATTTTGTGCATCCAAAAACCTGAGATAATACCAACACGAACCTGCCCACTGTGGCATAATGTTTGTTTCACGTGTCGCGATTGTTCCATCGGGGAGTTTTACTTTCAACCACGATTCGTCAGCACGGGCAAGTGGAGGTCTGCCATCTTCTGTCGGTTTGTAGGCATCAATTTGTGGGAGTTCAACGGGGAGTTGGTTGTCTGGAAGTTGAATTATAGTGCCATCATCAAGGTGTACCAGAGGAAAAGGTTCACCCCAATACCTTTGCCTTGAAAAAAGCCAATCGCGCAACTTGTACTGAACTTGTCTTTTCCCCTTTTTTTCACTTTCCAGCCAGTTGATCATCTTTTCCTTTGCATCGTCAACCTGCAGACCGTTTAGAAAATCGGAGTTGACACAAACACCATCCCCTTCATAAGCTTCCTCATCAATCGGTTTCTCACCACCGCTAATCACCTCAACGATGGGTATATCAAAAGTGGTAGCAAAATCATGGTCACGTTCATCGTGTCCGGGAACTGCCATGATAGCACCTGTACCGTAAGTCATCAGGACATAGTCTGCAACCCAGATAGGAATCGGTTTGTTGTTACAAGGATTAACTGCATAAGTACCAGTGAAAACACCTATCTTTTCTGTAGCAAGGTCAGTGCGTTGGAGATCGGATTTGTTGATAGCTTCTTCAATGTATGTATCAACTGCATCAGAGGCATCAGGATGTGTTATTTGGGAGACAAGTGGATGTTCAGGTGCAAGCACACAATAGGTTGCTCCAAATAGTGTGTCGGGTCTTGTCGTGAACACATCAAACGTTGCATCATGATCCTTGACATCAAAAGTTATTTCTGCCCCTTCTGATTTGCCGATCCAATTCCGTTGCATCTCTTTTAGGCCATCAGGCCAATCCAATAATTCCAGGTCCTTTAAGAGTCGTTCCGCATAAGCAGTTATTTTGAGCATCCATTGACGCATCAGCCGCCGTTCAACTGGATCACCCGTCTCAACATATTTTCCATCCTTTACCTCTTCATTTGAGAGGACAGTCCCTAATGCTGGACACCAGTTGACAGGAACATCTGTAAGATAAGCCAAGTCTTTTTCATAGAGACGCAAAAATATCCACTGCGTCCATCTGTAGTAATCGGGAAGGGAGGTATCAATTTTGCGAGACCAATCGTAGGAGAAACCGATTCGTTGTATCTGTTGTTGAAAAGTTTCAGTATTCCGTTTCGTAATATGTGCGGGATGTTCATTTTCTCTAACTGCGGTTCGTTCAGTTGGGAGCCCAAACGCATCCCAACCCATCGGGTGCATCACATGGTACCCTTGCATACGCTTGAAATTCGCAAGGACATCGGTCGGTACATAGTTTTTCGCGTGTCCAATATGAAGTCCTGCCCCTGATGTATATGGGAACATTCCAAGCACATAATATTTCGGTTTCTTCCTTAGTGTTTCAATATCATTTGGGATTTTGAATGCTTCCTTTTCTCGCCATGCAGCTTGCCAATACGGTTCTATTTCACCAGGAGCATAACTGTAGTTCTCCATTAAAAGGGTTCTCCTTACCAATCTAATCAATATGTATTATTCAACAAACAATGAAAATCATTTAGAATTAAGTAGCAATTCATTGTCGGCTATTTGCGTCAATATTTTTGTTGTAGAATTTTAGCACATAGTGGTATAATATGTCAAAATAAATCCTTGTCTTAAATCCATAATGGGACGTGTCTATGCAATTAATAGCGTTGTTAAGTTGTCAACAAAACTTACTGAAATCTCAATATAAATGCAACAATTTAACACTATTCTTAAGACCAAACATGTAAGTCATTTAGTGAAAATATTATAGATTTTGTAGTTAGGATAGGTAAACAGTGAAATTCAATTTATCACGTCGACAGTTTTTGAGTTATGGTGCAGTTGCAGTTGCTTCTGCAGCAGTCGGTTTCGGTTTTTCAGGTGTGAGTCGAAAACTGATCAAACATGTGCCTGGTTTTAGACCAGACCCGCCTTATGTCTTTAATGAAACCCCCAATCAACTTCTGGATTTGCCTGAAGGATTTGTTGCTCATGCGTTTTCTCGGACAGGCGAGATAATGGACGATGGACTTTGGGTCCCGGGTAAACACGACGGTATGGCAGCGTTTCCTGGGCCAAACGGGAAAACTATTCTCATTCGCAACCACGAGTTGAATGCGACTGACAAAATTATCGGTCCTTTTGGATGGAACAACGAAAAACTCAATCTTGTTGATACCGAAAAAATATACGATTTAGGTTCTAATAAACTTCCTTGCCTTGGTTCCACGACAACGCTTGTTTATGATACACGGACTGGGACGTTTGAAAAACACTTTTTAAGTATGGCAGGTTCAATCCGCAATTGTGCTGGTGGCATAACGCCATGGAATACTTGGGTGACATGTGAAGAAACAGTTCAGAAAAAAGAGAAAACCTATCAACATGATCACGGATACAACTTTGAAGTGCCTGTCACCACAACCCCAGGCTTAGCAGCACCAATCCCACTGAAAGCAATGGGACGTTTCAATCATGAAGCAATCGCTGTAGACGATCGAACTGGAATTGTCTATGAAACTGAGGATAGACATGATGGTTTATTCTATCGTTTCATACCTGATGAACAGGGACAACTTGCCAAAGGTGGGCGTTTACAAGCATTGAAAGTCAGAGACAAGAAGGCTGCCGACACAAGAAATTGGAAAAAAGGTTTACAGAAAATTGCACCGTGGACCTACGAACCGATGCCAGTATCGGAAAAAATGGCTGTAGAATGGGTTGACATTGAGAACGTAGAATCGCCAAAGGATGACCTACGCAAACAAGGGATTGAAGGCAAAAATGCCGCGAAGTTTGCGCGTGGTGAAGGTATATGGTTCAGTGGTAATGAATTCTATATTGCCTGCACGAATGGTGGTATTGCACAAAAAGGTCAAATTTGGCGTTATATCCCAAGTCCTTATGAAGGCACAACCCGAGAAGAAAAACAACCTGGTACGCTTGAACTCTTCATTGAACCGAACGATAGCAACCTCCTTGAAAACGCAGATAACCTCACAGTCGCGCCGTGGGGTGACCTAATTATCTGTGAAGATGGATCCAAAGATCAATACATAGTCGGTGTCACGCCTGAAGGGCATACATACCAATTTGCTCGGAATGCATCAAACACCTCAGAATTTGCAGGTGCAACATTCTCTCCTGATGGTACTACGCTCTTCGTTAACATTCAGAATCCTGGTGTTACGCTTGCCATTACAGGTCCTTGGGCAGATATTCGTCAAAGACATTTGACTGTATAATAATACCAATTTTATTATTTTTATTCCATTCTTCCGTAGGTCCAAATCAAGAAATCAACGGTATGAATGCTATATAGCATTCCCCGGGTGTAAACTTAAGAGCCTTATTCATTGTTGGGGGGTTCTAACCCCGATTTCTTGAGCAAAAACCAGTCCAATCGGGGTTAGAAACCCCTCCAACAATTGAAAATATTCCTTAAGTTTACGCTACAAATATTGACTTTAGTTATTCCTCAATCAGTTTAACAACCAGATAGCAATTCGGAGTTTTTTGTTCAGCACCGAGTGCTTCACTCAGCGTTTTACATCTTTTCCAATAATCTGCATAATTGAGAGGTTTGTAGTTTCTTCGTTGACCGATGAAGGTTTTTTTACAGCAAGCCAATTCATTTCCATTGTCAATCGGATAGCCCCAGACTCTGCAAATTACGGGTCGGTGTTCATAGACTGAACAAACACCCCCGATGAGCATTGGACATTCACCAAAGGACTTTCCTTTTACAACGTCAATCGCTTGCATGCCCGCATCTTTTGTCATATTTTCAGGTGTAAATCCTTTTGCTTTCAAGACGTTTATTGTCTTTAATGCTTTTTGTCGGATATGTTTTCGGATTTCTTTCGGTAGTAGGTCCAGCCCCTTTTTCAAGTCGCGCGCTTCGACTTCACTGATAGGGATTGTTGAGGTGTTTAGACAACATTGGAAACAGTTAGAGGGACAAGGGCCCCCACCATATTCCGAACGGATTCGCTCAATATCTTTGTCAATCTCATCCACAAGTTCTTGATATGTATTTATTATGTTTTCTTCTGAAGTCGTCATTTTATTCCCCCTCATCTATGACAGAAAACTCATAAATTGCATGTTGGAAGACCACAACCTTAGAACCATTTTCTAACACCATTTTTATTTCATAAGGACTGATCCAATCCACTGTTCCGTGAAAAATTTCACCTTCACGTAGCGTGATGTTAATTGCATTCCCATCCTTTCGGGCATAACGTATTTTTTCGGCATCAATGGCATAAGCGTCCTCTGGTGAAAGAACAGGTTTGAGTTGCTTTGCTTTGATGTCTTCATTAAATTGAAGGAGTGTCTTTACATTTTCTGCGTCAATGTCTTTATAACAATACTTTATGTCTGACTTCGGAATTGTCTTTTCTTTTCCGTTGCAGTTTAGTGTTAACGCAGCAAGTGTGGTTTCCAATACAATGGCGGGTAACTGTACCTGATTATAGAGGGCAAAAAACATCGGTGTTTCAAAATTGATCTGTTTTAGGATATAAAGATCCCCAAAACTCAGTTGTCTTGAAGTTTGTTCTTTTTGATCAGAATCAACTTCTCTGCTGGGATGTTTTTCTGGTTCTTCCTGTTTCCGTGTTGCTTGAACGATCTTTTTTTGTGTATCTAAATCACCTTTTCTTTTGTCATCTACCAAGGAATCGTTTGCATTATATATGGGGTCTTGTGATTGTGCTGGGAAACCAGAGTAACCTTTTGGGATAATAGTTTTACCTTGGCGTAACCACCGTCGTTCAGTTGGTGTTAATAAGATTTCAACATTTTTTGCTACTAATCCTTTATCCCCCTCAACGACGTTGTACTTTACGCGCTGACCGACGCGTAGTTCCTCATAATCAGCATGTTTTATTGCCGAGCTGTGTAGAAAAACATCTTCCTCACTATTATCTTGTGCAATAAACCCGAAACCTTTGTCCAAATTGTAATACTTAATCCGTCCTGTAGGCATTATCTGCTCCTGTGGTTTCCTCCGCTCTGATAAGTTTCCTTAAGAAGTATACGCATAAAGTATACGCATAAAACGCGATTTTATTACAGCGGCAACCTGACATAAACCTAAGAATAGGCACTATTCTCCATAATTAACCCAAGTTGCTACTTATAGGATTTTAGACCTAAAGACACCGTTTTCAATAGAGTGTAATACGCTTCTCGGAAGTTTTTGTAGCACAAACTTCCAGTTTGTGTGCTAAGATGCACAATCCAGCAGATTGTGCTACTATGTGGCAACTTAGGTATAATTAGAGGTTTCATTTGACAAAACGCCAATTTTCCCATATAATCCAGAAAAACTAAAACAGTGTTGAGATGAAATATTCATTATCACGATATTGAATCAATTTTGAATACATTCATGTAATTCAAGATATACTATAGTACATCATAATGTAATGTATTTGTCAAGTAAGATTTAATCAGAGGCGTTCAATTGTCAGGTTTCCTTGTTGTTGGAAAGGTTTCTAGCCCCGATTTGAGATACAAAGCAGCAGAAATCGGGTTAGAAACCTCTCCAACAATGATGCTTTGAGACAATTGAATGTCTATGAATAAAACCCAGTTTTACCGATTAACAATTTGTATGAACAAGTAATGTCCAGTGATTAACTGAAGGAGTATTTAATGGCAACAGATTTAGCATACCACATCCAATCTATTCATTTAGTAGACACCCATGAACACATGCGACGCGAAAACGACTGGGTTGAAAATGGTCCTGATATTCTTCAGGACCTATTTGGTAATTATGTTCCTGCAGACTTACATACTGCTGGTGCATCCCCGCAAGCGATGCAAGACTTGATGGATGCGTCGCAAGAGATTAAACCGCGTTTTGAAGGCATTAGAGAAGCGTGGGAAGCGACACAGTTCACAGGATACGGTGAAGCTGTACGTCTCATTGCGAAACATGTTTATGATATTGACGAACTGACAGGTGATGCACTTGCGCATGCACAAGATAAAGTTAAGTCCATTCGTACCCCTGGCAAAAGGTATCATATCTTACATGACTTGGCGAAACTTGACCACATTCAAACGGATGATTTCAGTTGGCAATGTACACCAGATACTTCTGGACCAGATTTTTTCTTATATGACCTTTCTTGGGCGACCTTCTGTGGCGGACATGTTGATCCAAATGCGATCCACGCTGAAACAGGTATTGAAGTCAAAGACCTTGCTTCATTGAAGCGTAGTATGGAAGTAATATTTGCCAAACATGCCCCGTGTGCGATTGCCGTAAAATCACAGCATGCCTACAACCGAACCCTGAACTGGATTGAGAGAAGCGATGCTGATGCCTCTGCTGCACTCACAACGGTGCTAACAAAACCAGCCAAAGATGTAGATGTAGCGACACGTCTGTGTCTTGGTGATTGGTGTTGGGCACGTGGTGTTGAACTTACGATAGAACATAATCTTCCATTCAAGATACATACGGGATATTATGCTGGTAATGACCGAATGCCTGTCAGTCGAATTCCAGCAGGGAATATGTGTGCGTTGTTTTCACGTTATTTGGACGCAAAGTTTGTTTTGATGCACATTGCTTATCCATACAACGATGAGTTGGTAGCACTTGCTAAGCATTACCGTAATATTTGGGTAGATTTTTGCTGGGCATGGAGCATTGACCCCTATAGTTCGCGCGATTTCCTCCGAAGGTGCATTCATGCGGTACCATCAAACAAGTTATTCGCTTTTGGTGGTGACACGGGATGGCCGACCGGTGCAATGGCATACTCAATACAAGCGCGAAATGAAATCCGGCGTGCGCTTGAAGCCGAAATTGCAGAAGGCTATCTCACAGAAAAGCAAGCAATAGATTTTGCTACTCAGATTATGCAGACAAATCAGTATGCATGCTTTGATGTTGATGGGACGCGTGCTAATATTGCGAAAGCAGCTTGAAAATGGATTATACCAAATTAACAGGATTTACCTTGTTCTATCGGAGTTCGGTGCGGTTAGGAAACCGCAAATCAACGGTATGAATGCTCTATAGCATTCCCCGCCTACCGAGGCGAATCGCGTGAATTTGGTATTATGCGTTCTGCATAGCCTTTAGACTTTCAGTAAATGGTGGTCGTGCCACCCCCTTTTCAGTTATGATTGCTGTGACCATTGAAGCAGGTGTAACATCAAAAGCGGGACTATAAACTTTTACGCCTTTGGGGGCAGTTAATTTACCGAAACCTTCGGTAACTTCTTCTGCGGCACGTTGTTCAATAGGGATTTCTGCGCCGGTTTCCAGAGCAAAATCTAATGTAGATGTCGGTGCGGCGACGTAAAATGGGATGCCGTGTGCTTCAGCAAGGATAGCCACGTTATATGTTCCGATTTTGTTTGCGGTATCTCCGTTTGCAGCGATTCGGTCAGCACCGACAACAACACACTGTATTTTACCCTCTTTCATGACTTGTGCGGCCATATTATCGCAGATGAGCGTGACATCAATACCTGCTTGCATGAGTTCCCATGTTGTCAGGCGCGCGCCTTGTAACAGTGGGCGCGTCTCATCAGCAAAGACCTTTATCTGTTTGCCTGCTTCGTGTGCGCTGAACATGACTGCTAAGGCAGTGCCGTAGTCGGAAGTGGCTAATCCACCTGCGTTGCAGTGTGTTAATATCGTATCGTTTTCATTGAGCAACGTCATACCGTGTTGTCCGATAGCACGACACATCGCTTTATCCTCTTCAATAATTGTCTCTGCTTCGGTAAGCAGGGCCTGTTTGAGTTCGGGTATCGGCAGATGTTTATTCTGTTCTGCTGTCTGGGTCATTCTATCAAGAGCCCAGAAGAGGTTGACTGCTGTTGGGCGTGAAGTTGCGAGGTACTCAGTTGCAGATTTGAGTTCAGTTTCAAAAGCATCATAGGTTTCTGCGTCTGAATTCCATATACCCAAGACAGTCCCTAAAGCTGCAGCGATACCAATTGCAGGCGCGCCGCGTACTCGTAAAGATTTTATTGCTTCCCATATTGATGGTAAATCATCACAGTAAATGTGTTTGAATTCGTTGGGTAGAAGGGTTTGATCGATTAATTTTATTCTGTTATCATCCCATTCAATTGTTGAAAATGCCATTTAATTATGTAAAGTGTCCTCCTTTTAAAATTAACTTTAGTTTAGACAGTTTTCGTGTTTTCGTTTGTATTGTTTTTTATTCACCTTTCGCACCGCTGGTGCTTGATTACTGGTTGCATTGACGTTTCTATTCACCTTTCGCACCGCTGGTGCTGCCAAAATGACAATAAGATTCTTTTTCTGTGGGTCATAACCATCTGTAGGTCCAAATCAACGGTATGAATCATGGGGAATCATGTAGAATACCACACGCGTATTCTACCAAGCGCATTCGCCCAATGGCATTCCCCGGGTCGCGACCAAAGGCCGCTCCTACAGAGTAGGTGTATAATTATTTCAATAATTCACCATAAACGGCACGCGGAGCGTGCCTACTACCTTTAAATTGGGCAGGTTAACTTTCCGAGTGCGTCTGTTAGGCGTAGGTTTTCGTCATAGTTTACTGGGCAATCAATGATTGAGGGTACGTCCTGTTTGAATGCGTCAATAAGTATTGGAACGAGTTCGTCGCTGCCTTCAACGCGATAGCCTTTCGCCCCGAAAGCTTCAGCGTATTTGACAAAATCTGGATTTGTAAAATCAATGTTTGCGGGTCTTCCAAATCCGTTCATCTGTTTCCATTCAATGAGTCCATACGCTTCATCATTGAAGATGAGTGTAACAAAGGGCACATCCGTTCTCGTTGCGGTTTCAAGTTCTTGTGAGTTCATTAGGAACCCGCCATCCCCACAGACTGCGATACATTTGCGTTCAGGATAGATGAGTTTTGCGACATACGCGCCTGGAACTGCTATTCCCATAGATGCGAACCCGTTGGAGATAATACAAGTGTTCGGTTTATAGCAGGGATACATTCTGGCAATCCACATCTTATGTGCACCGACATCGGAGATGAGGATATCGTCATCTTTGAGTACGGAACGGATATCGCTTAAAATCTTTTGCGGTTTCATGGGAAATTCTTTATCATCTTTGTGTTCAATGAGTTGTTCAATAATGATTTTTCGCAATGTATCAGAAGCATATCCAGCATCTTTTGGTTCTATTTCTTCTGCCATCAAATGTTTGAGGCTCTGTCTGATGTTGCCGACCATTTCCACATCAGTGACGTAGGAGGCATCGCTTTCGCTCGGTTCGGTGTCAATGTGAATCAGTTTTTTGTCACGATTTGGATTCCATAGGCGCGGATGGTATTCAACGATGTCGTAACCGATAGCGATGACGAGGTCTGCACGGTCGAAACCACATGAAACAAAATCGTTTGCCTGAAGTCCGACGGTGAGAAGCGAGAGTCTATGTGTCCAGGGAATGCTGCCCTTTCCCATAAATGTGTGTGCGACAGGTATGTTTGTCATCTCTGCGAATTGCGTAAGAATTCTGGAAGCGTTTTGTCTGACGACACCGTTCCCGGCGAGGATAATTGATTGTTTTGCATCATTTATGAGTTGTGCGGCGCGTTCGAGACAGGCTGCAACGGGTCCCGCTTCACTTGGGAAGTCGTGTGGTATCGGTTCAGCCTCTATTTGCATTTTTGCAACGTCTTCAGGAAAGTCTATGTGTGTTGCTCCCGGTTTTTCGCTGGTGGCGGTCTTGAATGCTTTGCTAACGGATTCTGGTATGATTTCAGGTAGATGCAAAAGCGTATTCCATTTTGTCATCGGTTTGAAGACAGAGACAACATCCATGTATTGATGGGATTCTTTGTGCATTCTATCTAAACTTGCTTGTCCTGTGATAGCCACAAGGGGTGCCCTATCCATATTTGCGTCAGCTACACCTGTGACGAGGTTCATTGCGCCGGGGCCAAGTGTTGCAAGACAGACACCTGCTTTTCCTGTCAGTCGTCCGTAGACATCCGCCATGAAAGCGGCCCCGCGTTCATCTCGGGTTTGAATAAATTGGATGTCGGAGTCCAGGAGTGCATCCAACATATCCATATTTTCCTCACCTGGTAATCCGAAAATGTATTTAACGTCTTCATTTTCTAAACATTTGACCATCAGTTCTGATGCTTTCATAGCAATTCTCCTTCGCCTTGTGAAATAGGTTTTTGATGCTGTGCTGTTTCAGTGTTGTTAAAATATAACAGAAAAACGGTGAAATTGCAATTCTTATGAATCGCGAATTTTTTGTCTGAACCAGGATTTTCAGGATTATCGGATTTGCAGGATAAGACTTCTGTATTTGAGTGTTTTGTTTAGATAAGGGTTTTCTGTTTTGAGGGGCAGATTGGGTTCTGAATGAGGTGCTTGACATGGTAATTTGATTGTGCTAAAATATAACGAATGAAGATTGAGAAACCCTTTCCAGGTATCGTTTTTGATCGGATGGGGCAGGAAGACCTTGAACAGGTGATGTTGATTGAAAATGCTTCCTTTCCTAAACCTTGGCGCGTATCGTTTTTTGAAAGACAGTTGCGTTACCCGCAAAAGAGTACTTTTTGCTATGTTGCCCGTTTGAAAGACGAAGTGCTTGGATATATTGTATTCAACTTTGTTTGTGATGAAGCACATATTCTGAATATTGCTGTGGATCCCGATTTGAGACAGCAAGGTGTTGGTAGGTATTTACTTGCATCGGCGTTAGATTTTGTCAGGAAGCAGTCGGGGACAATGGTATACCTTGAGGTTGGAGTGAATAATAGTGCAGCTCAACACCTCTATGGACAATTTGGATTTGAAGTTTGCGGTGTACTTAAGAGATATTATAGCGATGGTGAAGATGCGTATATCATGCGGAAAGTGTTACAGGATTGATATTCAAGGGTTTCGTTATTTTAACTCAAGTTGCTACCTATGCCTTGTTGGAGGGGTTTCTAACCCCGATTTAATGGAATGGTTCTTCAAATCGGGGTTAGAAACCCCTCCAACAAGAGGGAAATGGGTTGAGTAGCCGCTAAATTGACATCTATGGGTTACAATTTCATCTATTGGAGGAGTTTGTATATGGTTTTTGATACAGCACGGGGTTTATTTTCTGCCACGTCTTCTGATGCGGTGCTATCCCTTTCTGTGCGTAGGCAGGTGGCGCGGACAGTTGGTAGACATGGGTGGCGTATTGTTGAGGAAGAGGTTGATTGGCAGGTGAGTGAAACTGCGATTATTGTTGTTGATATGTGGAATGAACATTGGTCATGGGGTGCGACTGAGCGTGTCAATGTGATGGCACCGAGGATGAATGTTGTATTGCATCGTGCGCGTGAACGTGGTGTGCTTATTATCCATGCCCCTTCTGACACACTTGATTTTTATGAGGATCATCCTGCGCGTAAGTCTGTGCTTGGTGTTCCCAGTGTGGCAACGCCCCAGGAACGTGAAGTACCTGATCCGCCCCAACCTGTTGATGCTTCGGATGGTGGTTCGGATACGGGTGAGACTGAGAGTTACAAAGCGTGGCACCGTCAACATCCAGCGATTGATATTGATGATTCTGATGCTATTAGTGACAATGGACGAGAGGTCTACAATTTGCTGTCACATAGGGGGATAGAAAATGTCATTTTTATGGGTGTGCATACGAATATGTGTGTATTGGGTCGTTCCTTTGCGATTAAGCAGATGGTTCGTTGGGGAGTCAACTGTGTTTTGGTGCGTGATCTGACAGATGCAATGTATAATCCGTTCAAACCGCCTTATGTTAGTCATGAGGAGGGGACACGGTTGATTATTGAATATATTGAGAAGTTTTGGTGTCCTACGATTTTGAGTGGTGATCTGACGACACCTAAAGGGGAATAATACCTTATTATTGGTAAATTTATCAAAAACGAACCGTGGTATAAAACATACCACGGTTCGTTTTTTGTCATCCATGCTATTATTGACGATTGTTTTTCAACGTTCCCCAGGTTGTGGTTAACTTGGCTTTTGGGTCAACAGCCGTTCCAACATTTGCAACAACCTCAAGGGCACTGAACGTTGCATTTCTATCGGTTGTACCGGCATCTGGATTTCCAGCAAATTCGAGGTCAAGTGCACCATCAGCGACAACAATTGTTTCATACGTCTTGATATCAATCTCGTGAAGACCTGGTGTCACATAAAGTGGTTCTACAATCTCATCTTCAATAATAATATCAAAACCGCGGTTGTTAGGTGACCAGTGTTCACCCACAAGATAGGTTACGTCGAAAGTGCCGTTGCCGGTTTTGAGTTGATATTTTATGGTAGTAGGGTATTGTGCCCAACTGACTGCATAGAAGAGTTCAGCGTCGTATCCAGCTTCTGTTGCTTGTGCTTGTGCGTCAGAAGTTAGTTCTGCGACTTCAGCGGTTCGTGGTGCTTCTGCGATCCACCCGCCCCATGCTTGGTCAGTTTGTTGTGCGCCGTGCCATAAGCGTCCTTGTGAGTCGGTAAAGTCGTCAGTTTTCCCGCCTCTTACGCGGTATTCCTCTGCTGATAGCATATCGGCTGCCATCACAACGGATAGAAGCGTTATTAATGTCAAGATACTCAGTAATTTCATAGATACCTCCATTTTTGTTAGTTATTTTATTGGGTTTTTAGTGAGCCCCATGTTGTGGTTAGTTTCTGTTTTGGATCTATTGCTAATTGGGAAGGAATAACTTCTATCCCACTGAACATAGCGTTTCTGTCTGTCTTGCCTGCATCAGGATTGCCAGCAAACACAAAGCTCATAACAGTATCCCTAACCTGTATGCCTTCATATCGTTTTATATCGATTTCATCGTCTCCGGGCGTAACATAGAGTGCTTCAACGATTTCATCTTCAATGATGATATCAAAGCCCCGGTTATTCGGTGACCAATGTTCACCGACGAGATAGGTCACGTCGAAAGTGCCTCTCCCTGTATTCAAATCGACCTTGACGACATCCGGGTATTGTGCCCAACTCACGGCATAGAAGAGTTCTTCATCGTATCCCTCATCCATTGCGAGTTTTTTGGCTGCAGCTGTGAGTTGACGATCTTCTGCGGCGCGTGGTTCCTTCTCGATCCATCCGCCCCAACTCTGCTTCGTTTTTTGCCCGCCGTACCAGACATTTCCGTTAGAATCGGTATAATCGGTTGTTTTACCGCCCCAAACTCGAATCTCTTTTGCGGGGATATTGTCAAAGGTAAACAGCATGATAAGTACGGTGCATAGCATTATAAAAAGTATTCTTTGTTGCATTTTCCCTCCTAATTCCGTTGAAATTAGTCATTAAACAAAATAACCCGCAGCAAACTATCCAAGTGGAATAGAGAGCGTGCGGGTGCGATAAAAAGTTGATGAACATCAGCGATATTCGCCTGTTCGTTAACTGATATGTTATTACAATTGTTAATTTTCGTAAAGGGGGGGGTAAACCGATAGTTAATAAGGTGGATAATTGGTAAAAGCGCAGAGGGACCAAGAATAGAACAAACGTTGAGGTGACTTAGCCTCATTAGATTGGTTCTTTCTATATTGCGGTTGCTGTAAGCATCTTGCATTTTTGCCATCCTTCGTCCTGTTTGAATATCTGTACCAATACCAATTAAACAACAATTATTATTTACGATTGCCAAAAAAGCAAAAGCAGTTGTTTACTTTTAGAGAAAATCGTTTCTATAGGTTTTCCTATACGTGGCAATTATATGCCAAACTTCGAAATATGTCAATTAAAAAAACACAGGGACAGAGGCATTCAATTGTCGATTAAGCGCAAATTCTAACATAAGTTTCTTAAGGTAGGAGCGACCTCCCGGTCGCGACCAACAAATCAACGGTATGAATGCCATAAGGCATTCCCCGGGTCGTTCCTACAGAAGATAGGGAAAATCGGGGTTGAAAACCCCTCCAACAATAGGGAAATTCGACAATTGAATGACTCTGCAGTGGGGTTATTCAATTTTCTATACACATTCCGTACCTCTGGTGCTGAAATATATACAGGTTTCACTTTGTTTTTTCCGTTACAACTATCGTTTGGTTTGCAGGAACGTTTGTCAATGTTTGGACTGTGCCGCTGGGCCATTGAATGATGATTTTATCGATTTTTTTGTAATTACCGAGTCCAAATTCTACCTCAAGGCTATTTTGGGATAGGTAGCTGCTGCCAGCGGATACTTCACGAATCTGATATAAATCGCCAGTTATTATTTTTATATGTGCCCCAACTCCATCTCGGTTACTTTGGACACCGATGGAGCGTATATGGAGCCAATTGTTTTTGTTGCCGCCGTCGTTTCGCAGCAGTCTTGGTTTTTCTCCGCTGTTGACAATGATTAGGTCTATATCCCCGTCGGTATCGTAATCTCCTGCAGCAACTCCTCTGCCGACACCTTTTGTTTTAAACTGATGCAATGCCACTTCTTCTGATATATCGGTGAAAGTTCCATCTCCGTTGTTTCGTAGCAGTACATCGGATTGTCCGTGGTTTTCCCAAGAGGCGGGATCGATATGTCCTGCTGCGAAAAATATGTCTAAGTCTGTATCATTATCTACATCAAAAAACACTGTTCCCCAACATGTTTTCCCGAGTCCAGACTCAAAAACGCCGCTTTTTGCTGAAACGTCTGTGAAGGTTCCATCTCCATTGTTTTTGTATAGCACGTTGTTTTCATCAAGCCAATTTGTGATGAATAGGTCTAGCGTTCCATCATTGTTATAATCCCCCCATGCGATTCCCATTCCGCTGCGGATGTCTCCTGTTCTGCTTCTTGCATCGGGTTGATTGGTATTTGTAAAAGTTATTTCACCGTCGTTTCGATAAAGGATGTTCTGGTCGGTATCGTTTGCGAGATAGATATCTAAGTCTCCATCCGCGTCATAGTCAGCTGCGGCAATGCCGAGTGTTAGATGAAACCCTCC
The DNA here is from genome assembly GCA_012270795.1 of Candidatus Poribacteria bacterium. Taxonomy (GTDB): domain Bacteria; phylum Poribacteria; class WGA-4E; order WGA-4E; family WGA-3G; genus MSPOR6. The sequence goes on along the minus strand of JAAXHO010000279.1, from coordinate 69,624 downwards.
ATTTACTTTTGCGGCATCTGTAACATCAATGAATCCGCCATCCCCTTTGTTTAGAAAGAGGACGTTTTCTTGTCCAAAGAAATCGTAAGGGAAGAATACTTCATCCCCCTGTGGGACTTTTTTGTATTCGATATAATTACCAATATAGAGGTCAAGAAACCCATCAGCATCATAATCTCCCCATGCGATGCCTGAACCAAATCCTGTATGTCCGATTGCCCCTGCTCTGGATGTAAATTTTTTGAATGTCCCATCGCCTTTATTTAGATAAAAGATGTTTGCCTTGTAGTTTGTTACATAGAGGTCGGGATCACCGTCGTTATCATAATCAGCGAATGCGCATCCCATGCCCCACCCCGTATCACCTACCCCTGCGTTGTCTGTTACATCCGTAAAAGTTCCGTCACCGTTGTTCAGATATAGTGCGTTTTTTGGTAGAATTGTATCGGGTTCGGGTCTCACTGATGTGCTATTGACAATATACAAATCGAGGGTGCCGTTATTATCATAGTCTCGCCATGCGGCACCAGATCCGACCAATGCGGGGACTACACGGTGCTCTATTCCACCTGCATGTTTAAAATTGATTCCGGCAGTTTCTGTTACATCAACAAACTTAATTTCAGCTGTGTGACCGTTGACCGAAAAAAGTATTGTTATTAGGGGTAGAATGTAAAATAGATGTATCTTTTTGTTTTGCAGGTCGTGTGTCATTCTTATGCAGCACCAATTCTAATTTTTGTTTAGAGTATCACATTTAAATTATATAGTCAAATCTAAATTATAGTGTTGTCTGAACCAAGATTTGCAGGATTATCAGATTACCAGGATTAGAGTTGGTACATTATGATATTATTCAAAAGTTGACATCAAAGCATATCAAAAATCCTTGATGAGGTAATCCTGGTAATCTGATAATCCTGTAAATCCTGGTTCAGACGAAGAACTGGTATACTACCCAGCTACTCCAAAAAATTACAAAACAAGATATTACCCGATTAAAAAATTAATTTTCATTCAAGAGAGAATGCGTAAGTCCTGAATAATTTAAAACTCTACCATATACAATACACCAACTTATACCATTTCTAAAAAATAAGATGCCATTTGTCGAAATGTTCTGGTAGGAGCGACCTCCAGGTCGCGACCGGGAGGTCGCTCCTACCGAAGAGAGTCACCCCAACCAGCAAGAAAAGTGGAATTCCTTAATGGGACAATATTAATTTGAATTGGTATTACAAGACATGAAAAAAGTGCATCCGGAATTGTGTTAAAAGTGAGTGTTGTTATTTTTTTATTTTTAATGTATACTAATATGTGCAAAATGCATGTATTTAGATGCTATATTAGTTTTGACATCTCATATCTATCCAAATATAAAATTTTAATAAGGAGGGTACCATTATGTTGTTTATGAATTTTGCCACCCCTAATATAAACGGTATGTTTAGTAGGCGATGGTACCTCTGTCCATTCTCAAGATAATGCTTTGAAATGGCATAGGTGCTTTCGCCTCATTTTGAGGAGTTGTTATCTATGTCCAAGTATAATCCGGATTTTTGGGAAATTCCGGTGCCACCTGAGTATTTTGATCAGTTGACTACTGAAGATCACTTGTGTTATCAGTCTGCGCCGAATGCGTATACGCGGGCGCGTCAAGTGAAACGGCAGCAAGTTGTCAGGCAGATACGTCAGATTATATCTAAGGAGCTCACTGACCGTCAAAACGCTTGTGTTCAACTTTATTTTTATGAGGGGAAGACACAGGAGGAGATTGGTGATATTCTGGGTATTTCTCGTCGCGTTGTTAGCCAGCATCTTTTTGGTGTGACTCGTGATGGGCGTAAGGTTGGTGGTGCGATTAATAAGATCCGCAAGATGTGTCGTAAGTTGGGGATTCAGTATCCTTAGTTTTCAATAAAGTTAGAAGCAAGTCACCGTGAGAGATGGTTATTTATTGTTGTCACTCACGGTGTTTTTTTATTTTCAATTGTGTTCTGAATCACGGAAGTCTCGGGAAACACGGAAGACGTGGAAAAGACATCAATGGGACAATATTATAGTAGAATCCACAATTAAGTTTACACACGAAAGGACTACCCCCCTTTATCCCCCCGCAAGCGAGGGGAGATAGAACGAGGCAAAAGTGTGCAAATAATTATGGATTTCACTATAATTTGAAATGGTATTACTATGGGTTGTAGAAAGGGGTTATAGTTGTCTGATAAAGAACGAGGTGCTGCGACACCTGATAAAGCAGTTAGGCAGGAAGGCGGGGCTGCGAAGCAAGAAAAACTTGTTGGTTATTTTGAACTACTTCGGCGTAATTCCAACTTTCGTTGGTTGTGGGGAGGGCAGGTTGTTAGTCTTTTAGGGGATTGGTTTAACATTATTGCTTCGGCGATCCTGATACGCAATCTGACAGAATCGGGTTTTGCATTAGGTTTGTTGTTTACAATACGTATGCTCGCCCCTTTTTTCGTTGCGCCGCTTGCTGGGATATGTGCGGATCGTTTCAACCGCAAACACATCTTAATCCTTACGGAAATTGTCCGAGGTTTACTGCTTTTAGGTTTCCTCTTTGTCCGTGACGAAAATGACATCCTGCTGCTTTACATTCTTGTTGCGCTTCTGTATGGTGTCAGCGGTTTTTTCAGTCCTGCACGAAGTGCGATTCTACCTGACATTACCTCAAGCGGAGAACTTGGTACGGCGAATGCGTTGAGTGCGACAACGTGGTCAGTTATGCTTGCGTTTGGTGCTGCTATCGGCGGGTTCACAACGGGAATCTTTGGTGTTCACACTGCTTTTATTATAGATGGATTGACCTTTTTTGTTTCAGCTGGATTGCTGTTAAATATCAAATTGCCGAAACAGTTTGTATCTAAGGGATTGATTCATGAACGGTCAAAGTTTTCTGCGCTTGGATATATGGTTCGTCATCCAGATATTTTTTTTATATCGCTACATAAGGGGGCAATAGGGTTGTTATTGTCTGCTGGATTTATGGTGGTACAGGTAAAAATCGCAAAAGATATCTTCATTGTTGGTATTGATGGTGCGATCAGTTTGGGATTGATGTATTGTATGGGAGGGGTTGGCAGCGGGATTGGTCCTATTGTTACGAGGATTTGGACAGGGGATCGTGACAAACCGCTTCGGCGGAGTATTAGTTTGGGTTATATGATTGGGGCGGTAGGATTATTGATTGCTGCGCCGCTTTTGAGTTTGCCGATTTTTGTTTTCGGTGGGTTTGTCCGTAGTGTTGGTGGTGGGATTGCATGGGTGTTTTCTACGCAACTGCTGTTGCAGCGTGCGCCGAATGAGATTCGTGGGCGTATTTTTGGTACTGAGTTTGCGCTTTTTACGTTGATGAGTGCTGTTGCGACTGCGATTGTTGGTGCGATGATGGATCTATTTGGTGTTCAGGTTGTTTTGTGGGGGATGGCTGCACTGCCGTTGATTCCTGCGGTTTTGTGGTGGTTGTGGCAATTGCGGTACTAATCCTGGCTTGAATCGGGTGTGTAAAGTTAATGACAATTTGAAAAAAAGGACGATTTTTTACAAAAAAGTTGCGATTTTTTGTAACCGAGGAAATGGAAAACACGTATGGTGCTGGTAGTTGAGGATATTATGTCAGGGTTATTCAGTTTTAAGAATTATCAGTTGATATGTGTTACTTAAAGTTTATATCGTAGGTCGGGTAGAGCGAAGCGAAACCCGACACGTTGTGTTTTTGGTTGTCATGTCGGGTTTCGCTTCGCTCTACCCGACCTACGCATCTAATTCACGAATGTTATAAATATCTGCCAAAATACCTAAAACTGAATAACCCTGCCCCCACAGGTGGTAAAGTTGCTTAAGTATTGATTTTGTGGTAACATAATTCAAAAGGTTACATTGAGGTGAAATAAAAATGAATGAGAGTTATCGTGTTGCGATTGTCGGTGCAACAGGGGCAGTCGGTAACACTATGTTAGAACTATTGGAAGAACGTTCTTTTCCTGTTAGAAGTCTGAAACTGCTGGCATCTCACAGGTCCGCAGGTGAAATCCTAACTTTCAAAGGGACACACATCACGATTGAAGAGTTGACGCACAACTCATTTGATGAGGTAGACCTTGTCTTTTCATCTGCAGGCGCATCAGTCAGCCGAGAATTCATCCCAACCGCAGTAGATAAAGGGGCATTAGTTATTGACAACACAAGTGCTTTCCGAATGGACGCTGACACACCGTTAGTCGTCCCAGAAGTGAACATGGATGCTGCACAAAAACACAATGGACTCATCGCAAACCCAAACTGTTCAACTATACAGATGATGGTCGCACTCAAACCAATTTACGATGCTGTCGGGATCAAAAGAATCGTTGTATCCACCTATCAGAGTGTTTCCGGTAAAAGTGGACGTGCAGTGAACGAACTGATTCTACAAACAACTGAGGCGTTAGAAGGCAAACCTGTCACCCTTGATATGTTCCCGCATCAAATGGCATTTAATGTCGCTTTCGATTGGCCCTTCGCTGACACAGGCGACAGTGAAGAAGAGGTGAAAATGGTCAACGAAACACACAAAATCCTATCTGATGATACTATCGGGGTTTCCGCAACGACTGTCCGCGTGCCTGTTTTCTTCGCACATTCCGAATCCATAAATCTTGAAACACACGAAAAACTGACCCCTGCAGAAGCACGTAAGTGTCTAGAAAATGCACCGGGAGTGCAACTCATTGATGATCCGGATAACTATAAGTACCCCATGGCAATTGATGCAGCAGGCAAAGATGATGTGTATGTCGGACGCATCCGAGAAGATGTATCAATACCAAACGGATTAAATCTGTGGGTCGTTGCCGACAACCTCCGTAAAGGCGCAGCATTAAACGCTATCCAGATCGCTGAAGAACTCCTGCTATAACCTAAGTTGCCACCTATGTAGCACAATCTTCCAGATTGTGCTGTAAGGGCGCAAACTGGAAGTTTACGCTACAAATATAGACTAATTATCAGCATTTTTCCATTAAAGACAGCGTTCAAGGCCTAAAAACTTATAGGTGGCAACTTAGGTTGCTATAGATAAACACTCTATTCAGTAAAACTATGATATGATGGAACTAAACCGAGAAACGATTCCTCAATATCTGCGTGAACATCAGTCTGAAATAGACTTTTTTGATAAGGATACAGAGTTACATGTTGAGGAAATCGGTGATGGAAATCTAAACTTCGTTTATCGGGTTTATGATGCAGCGCAACCCGATCGATCACTTGTCTTGAAACAGGCACCGCCATATATTAAGATATTAGGGCCCGATTATCCATTATCGCCTGAAAGGTTGACGTTTGAATCCCGATCACTTGATATATACAATCAACTCGCAAGTGAGACAGTACCAACGCAATACTATTTCGATAGTGATGCTGCAGTCATTGTGATGGAAGATCTCAAAGGTTACCGTCTGCTACGAGATGAACTGATTGCAGGACTTGTAAATCAGACAATCCCTGAAAAAATTGCAAGGTTTATGGGGCGTGTGCATAGTCAAACTTATATGAATAATCTTGACAATTCCACAGTAGATAAGTACCGTCAAGATTTTGCTAACACTGTCATGCAATCCATCACAGCAGATTACGTTTTCACATTCCCATTTACGGAACATGAAACAAATTTCTATACGGATGGATTGGAAAGCACAGTAGGTCAACTAAAATCAGATGAAGCTTTTCGGGAACAAGCGGATATGTTAAAGAGCATTTTTCTTAGAGTACAACGTGGGGTAACACACGGTGACCTTCATACCGGCAGTATTATGGTCAATGGTGAAAATGCTAAGGTGATTGATTCGGAATTCGCATTTTACGGTCCTGTAGCATTTGATGTAGGGTTGTTTTGGGCAAACTATCTTTTGTCCTATTTTTCACACACCAATAACCCCGATGTGCAGTTAAAACTAAAAACAGCGATACTTAAAACATGGGAGACCTACACAGAAGCATTTGAGATGGAACCTTCCCTTAAGGTTCGCACCTTACATATGATCTTCCACGAAGCTAGCGGGTTTGCAGGCATGGAGATGTTACGAAGGATTATCGGCGCAGCGCATGTTAAAGACATTGAAAACATTGAGAATATGAATCAGAAATTATGTGTAGAAACTGCAATACTCAAATTCGGTCAAACACTTGTAAAGGATCGTAATATCATCTTTAATGTTGGGGAGATGATAGAATTATTGTAGAATAACATTCTTATAAAAAAACAACCAACACTAAACTAAGTAATACCACAAAATATCATGAGAGACTACTACGAAATACTCGGTGTCAAACGGAACGCCACAGCAGATGAAATCAAAAAGGCATACCGCAAATTAGCAGTACAATATCATCCAGATAAGAACCCTGGCGATAAAGCGGCTGAGGAGAAATTCAAAGAGGCATCTAATGCATATTCGGTGCTATCTGATCCAGATAAGCGGCGCGTCTACGATACGCGTGGGCATACTGGTGTTCACGGGATGGGTTTTGAAGGGTATACCAATGTGGAGGACATCTTCACACACATCAACTTAAACGACCTTCTTGGGCGCGCAGCTCACGGAGGTTTTGGAGGCGCGTTCAGTGATGTTTTCGGTCCTCAACACCGAACGACACACACATATCGCGGACGTGATCAACACGTAAACCTTACTATATCCTTCGCCGATGCAGTGAACGGAACGCAAAAAGAGGTTAGAATCAGAGGGAAAAACATCACATTAAAAATTCCACCCGGGATCAAAGACGGTCAAACACTTCGCGTACGCGGACACGGTGAATCTATCGGTGCTGGACCCTCAGGAAATCTATTAGTCAAAATTTCTGTTCAACCGCATCCAACTTTGACACGCGACGGACTGGACCTGGTAACAGATGCCAAAGTGCCTATGACAACAGCAGCGTTAGGTGGTGTCGTTCAAGTGCAAACGCTAACAGGAAATGTGAAGGTCAAAATACCAGCAGGCGCGCAACCCGGACAGCAGCTACGTCTACGTGGACAAGGCATCTTAGACCCATCCGGTAGAAATGGTGACCTGCGCGTCCGTATTGACGTGGAAATTCCAAAGTCATTGTCACGCAAACAGAAAGACCTACTCAAACAACTCGCAAAAACACTATGACAAATGAAATTTTCAATCCTGATGCAACATCACAATCGCCTGGACAATTTGACATTGTGTCAAAGCATATTGTCCGTCAGAATCCTGATGAATGTATAAGATTTTGCCTTGACATACCAGACGCAAAAGCGATAGAAATACTTGAAACGGAGCAGCCGATTGTCAAATGGTTTCATGCCGACAGTTTCATACACGCAAACGTTCATGGTGAAGAAGCCATTGTCCATCTGGAATTTCAGACACACGATAGCACAGAAATACCAATGCCATATCGGATTGCAGGATACGCGGGATTGGGGATACGTACGTATCAATTGCCAATATATTCACACGTGATTTATCTCCATCCTAATGCAGGACAAAACGATCCAGGGGAATACATCCAGAATTTATCAGGATATGAAACCACAATCAAGTATAAGGTCATCAGACTAAGTCAAATAGAAGGACAAAACATTTTAGAAGCAAGACTGAAAGGACTCATTCCTTTCGCTCCATTGATGAAACCACCAGAGAAAATGGATTCCAAGGCGTGGTTACGGCAATGTGTTGATGTCGCACAAACTATCCCAATGGACGAGGCGGACAAACCAGACTATCTTGCATCTATGGCTATTTTGTCTGACATGATATTAAATTTTCATGATATTCGTAACATTTTATCGGAGGACACCATGCAAAAAACATCTTTCGCACAATATTTTTCAGAAAAAGCCGAAAGAAAAAATACCATTGAATTACTTCTTGAAGTGTTAGAAGTGCGTTTTCAACACAGTGATGTGCAATTATTGAAACCGACACTTGAGAACATTGAGGAAAATCAACGGATTAGAGAGTTGCATCGCAAAGCAGTTCAAGTGCCAAGTCTTGATGAGTTCAAACGCATCTTAGCATCATAAAGGAATTAACGATTATTTTGTAAAAAACCAAAATCGTAAGGAGAATTAATGATCTCACTATCACAACGAAGTCAAAACGTAACACCCTCATCAACCTTAGCCATCACCGCGAAAATCAACGCAATGATCGCGGATGGCGTAGATGTCGTCAAATTCGGGGCAGGCGAACCCGACTTTGATACACCCGACTATATCAAAGCCGCCGCTATTGATGCACTTGATGCAGGTTTCACCAAATACACACCTGTCCCCGGTATCCCCGAACTGCGAGAGGCAATCGTAGACAAATTCCAGAATGACAACGGACTGAGTTATACAACCTCACAAGTCATCGTTTCGTGTGGGGCAAAACACACGCTCTACAACATCATGCAAGCGATCTGTGATCCGGGAGACGAGGTCATCTTCGCCGCACCCTATTGGGTGAGTTATCCCCAGCAAATCAAGTTAGCAGGGGCAGTACCACGTGTGATTGATACCACCGCAGAACAGAACTTCTGCATGCAACCTGAGCAGGTGGAAGCAGCGATTACTCCAAAAACAAAAGCGATCCTCATCAACAGCCCGAGCAATCCAACAGGCACTACTTACGATGTAGAAACGCTCAAGCAGATAGCCGAACTTGCAGTCAAACATCAGGTCTACCTCATCTCCGATGAAATCTATGAAGCACTCCTCTATGACGGTGCAACACATCAGAGTCCCGCATCATTCAACGAAGAAACCAAAGCGATTACCTTCGTTGTCAACGGTGTTTCCAAAGCATATTCCATGACAGGTTGGCGTATCGGATATACTGCCGGTCCCGAAGATGTTGTTTCAGCGATGTCCCGTATCCAATCCCATAGCACCTCAAACCCAACCTCCATTGCACAGAAAGCTGCTGTCACCGCACTCAATGAACCACAAGATGCCGTTGAAGAGATGCGGAAAGCATTTGAAGAACGCCGCAATGTGATATGCCAACGTTTTGACGATATTGACGGTGTCAGTTATGTCAAACCACAAGGCGCGTTCTACATCTTCCCAGATTTTTCAGAACATTATGGCAGAACACTTGACGGTAAAAAGATTGAGGGATCAATGGACATAACCGATTATCTACTCGGTTCAGCAGGTGTCGGCGTTGTACCAGGTGACGGGTTCGGTGCAGATAACAACTTACGTCTCTCCTTCGCCACCTCTTTGGCAGAGATAAATCGCGGATTGGATCGTATCAAAAAGGCGTTGCAGTAGGGCTTTGTCTGCTCAATTACTGTCTGGATCACGGATTTTAAGAGTATCCGCGTTGTAGTCGCGCAATTCATTGCCAAATCAACGCCAAATGCGCGTGGCAGAACGCTCTTTTGGCATTATGCATGATTTAGTGCCTCGGACATTCAGAATGGTAGGTGCGGTTTCCTAACCGCACCACAACCCGATTAATAAATTAATCTATATCAAAATACGCCTACAAGGGGGTCTTTGTCTGAATCAGGATTTCCAAGATTATCAGATTTTCAGGATTAGGTGTTTGCAAAAAAGATTTAACTTGACATTATATACCCATTTGGATATAATTATACTATGATGGACATAAAACGAGTCTTGAAGCAAGTCGTTTGGGTTGGAAACGCTAAGAAAAAGCTTAAAAAATTTCCGAAATCTGTTCAAAAGGATATTGGGGACGCTTTGTTCTCTGCACAAGCGGGAAGTTTATCTTCAGCGGCGAAACTACTTAAGCACATCGGTCCAGGGATATTTGAAATACGGGCTACACATAAAACTAATACCTATCGTGCTGTGTATGCCGTAAAAATTGGGGAGCAGATTTATGTCCTACACTGTTTTCAGAAAAAAGCAAAGAAAGGTATAAAAACACCAAAGAAAGAGATAGACTTAATCAAAAAGCGTCTGAAAATGGCACAAGAAAGGGAAGGGAAACTATGAGTAAAAAAGTTAAATTTGAAGAGAGTTCAGGCAATGTTTTTGCAGATCTCGATCTACCGGATGCAGAGGAATTGCATCTCAAAGCCCAACTTGGATATGAGGTGTTCCGGATTATAGAAGCGCGGAAGTTAACGCAAGCTGAGGCTGCAGATATTTTAGGTGTCAAGCAACCCGAAATCTCTCGGCTCAAGAAGGGAAAGTTTAATCATTACAGTGTTGAACGATTATTGACTTTTCTGACTCATCTGAATCATGACATAGAAATTCGTATTGTTCCCGCAAAAAATAAGGTGGGGGAACAACGAGTTATGAAAGCAGAACCTATGAATCAGGTAACATTAGAACAACAAAACAGAGAAGAATCAGATAGAGACTTCATTCGAGACAAATTAATAGATATTGAGACATCTGAATCCAAGTTTGCATAGGAAAAGCCTGATGACAAAAGATAATTTTGCCAGAACCACTACTAAAACTGCCAAAGACTACGTTGACAAAGGTAGGGAGTTATTCAATCAGAAAGATTATAGTAGTGCCATATCCAACTTTGATAAGGCAATTCATATAGACCCTACCTCAGCTTTAGCTTACCACGGCAGGGGAACTGCAAGGGCATATTTAGGACGACACTTTGATGCCATTTCTGACTTTGATGAGGCAATTCGTTTAGATCCCAACTATATAGATGCTCACAACAACCGGGGATCTGCCAAAATGGATTTAGGACAACATCTTGAAGCTATCGCTGACTTTGACGAGGCAATTCGTTTGAACCCTAATTATATAGATGCTTACTATAACCGAGCTCTCGCTAAAAACGAAATAAATCAATATATTGAAGCGATTTCCGACTTTAACGCAGCCATCCATTTAGTTCCAGACGATGCAATTTTTTATACTGATAGGGGAATCTCAAAAAGCAGACTAAAACAGTATACTGAGGCTATTTCTGACTTTGATGAGGCAATCAGATTAGATCCAAATTTAGCAAGAGCATACAATAATCGTGGTATTGCGAAACGCAGAATGGGACAACATTTTGCGGCTCTCACTGACATTGACACAGCCATCCGTTTAGACCCTAAAGACGCAGTTTCATATAACAGCAGAGGGGCAACAAAAGGTGAGCTAGGGCATTCTGAAGCTGCTATTTCTGACTTCGACGAAGCTATTCGACTTGACTCAGAATTTGTAACAGCCTACATCAACCGAGCCCTTGCCAAAAGCCTAATAGGCCGATATTTTGAGGCTATTTCCGACTTTGACACGGTCATCCGTTTGGATCCTAACTCCTACCAAGCTTATAATGGTAGAGCAATAGCTAAAGCAGAACTAGGGCATTCTGAAGCTGCTATTACTGACTTTGATGAGGCTATTCACAAAAATCCTGATTATATAGAAGCATATTTCAATAGAGGGATCTCAAAAATAGAATTGGGGCATGAAGTAGAAGCAGCACAAGACTTCCAGAAAGCATTAAGTCTAGCACAGGAAGCGGGAGACGAAGAACTTATCGCCCAAATTAAGAAAAAGATGTAAAGGTAATTCGTACTCAATAACTATGAACGTCCAAAACCGAACAATCTTCTCAAACGACAACCTTCCCGTGCTACGCGGAATTGACACCGGATCCGTTGACCTCATCTATCTTGACCCACCCTTCAATTCCAATCGTAACTACGCAGCACCCATCGGGAGTGATGCAGCAGGCGCAGCCTTCAAAGATACCTGGACACTCTCCGACGTAGACAACGCATGGCACGGCGAAATTGCAGACCGCGAACCCGCTTTATATCAAGCAATCCACGCAGCCGAACTCACGCACGGCAAAGGTATGAAATCTTATCTCATTATGATGGCGGTGCGTTTGTTAGAAATGAAACGCGTCCTCAAAAAGACAGGAAGTATATACCTACACTGCGACCCAACTGCCAGCCATTATTTGAAGGTAATCATGGATAGCATCTTTGGAAAAAACAACTTCAGATCTGAGATTACATGGAAGCGCGCAACATCTACGCAAAAAGGATCCCAGCATCGCAGCTTACGGTGGGGAAACAACGCTGATATGCTCTTGTATTATGCATCGTCTAAAGCTACATCGTTGCGTCCACAAAGAGAATTGACAGAAACTGAAATCTATAAGAAATTCAAGCATGTTGACGAAAATGGAGAAAGGTATTACAACGACTCAGCGCATATTTGGCGCACCCCGAATATGGGTGAACGCCCGAACCTATGTTATGAATGGCGGAGGTTCGTAAATCCGCATCCATCAGGATGGCGGTTAAGCAAAGAACGTTTAGAGGAGGAATACCAAAAAGGCAATATCGTTATTCGTCCTGATGGAAAACTGGAGAGACGAAAGTATCTAAAAGATTACAAAGGCGCGTCCTATGGTAATATATGGGATGATGTACTTCCACCTGCGAAAGAGGAACGCACCGGCTACCCTACACAAAAACCGATCGCATTATTGGAACGTATCATTAAAGCAAGTAGCAATAAAGACGACATCGTGTTAGATCCGTTCTGTGGTTGCGCCACAACTTGTGTCGCCGCAGAGCGACTACAACGCCAATGGATTGGTATTGATATTTCTGTTAAAGCGGTTGACCTTGTGAGCGTACGGTTAGAAAGCGAGGTAGGCATGTTTGGCGACGTTATCCATCGCACAGACATACCGAAACGGAGTGAGAAGCTGCCCAACTATCGTACACATAAACATACGTTGTTCGGCAAGCAAGAAGGTTTATGTAACGGATGTAGGACACAATTTCCGTTTCGGAACATGACGGTAGACCACATCGCACCAAAATCCCAAGGCGGCACTGACCACGAGGACAACCTACAACTCCTCTGCGGTGCATGCAACTCAACAAAGGGACAAAGCACACAAGCGAAATTAATTTCACGATTGAAAGCTCAAGGCGTTTTACACTAATCACTAACGCTGACGGTAGGCGCGGTTTCTTTACCGCACCATAGATATGAATCAAATTAATTTGATGTTATACCATTTCTAATTGATAATGTCTCTTTTTGTAGCATAAACTTCCAGTTTGTGCCTAAAGAATGACTACCATAACAACCGTTCTAATGAGACAATAATTTATAGAAATGGTATTACATCAATCTCCACCAAAACGAACTATTAAATAGAAAGAGAGGATATATCGTGACACAACCTAATCTCGTTTTCGTTATAACCGACGACCAAGGCTACGGTGATTTAGGATGCACCGGAAACCCAGTCATCAACACCCCAAACCTGGACGCACTCGCCGGAGAGAGCGTCCAACTCCGAAACATGCACGTCGGGCCCACATGTTCACCGACACGCGCAGGCATCATGACAGGCAGATACTGCAACTCAACAGGTGTGTGGCATACCATCGGCGGCAGATCGCTGCTCCGTAGCGATGAGGTCACGATAGCAGACATCTTCAGACGCAACGGCTACAAAACCGGCATGTTCGGTAAATGGCATCTCGGTGACAACTACCCGTTCCGCCCACATGATCGTGGCTTCGAAGAAGCACTCTATCACGGCGGGGGCGGTATCAGTCAAACACCCGATTACTGGGGGAACGACTATTTTGACGACACCTATTTTGACAACGGTTCTGAACAACCTTTTGAAGGGTATTGCACAGATGTTTGGTTTCAACAGGGTATGAAGTTCATTGAACGGAACAAAAATCGTCCATTCTTCTGCTACATACCTACCAACGCACCCCACGGGCCCTTCCGTGTCCCCGATGCATATAGCGAAGTGTACCGAAGGAAAGGGGAACCTGAATCACGTGCTTGTTTCTACGGCATGATCACCAACATTGACGACAACATGGCACGGCTCCGACACCACCTAAAAGTCCTCGGACTTGAAGAAAACACTATCCTCATCTTCATGACCGACAACGGTACTGCCAACGGTTGTGACCTGGATCAACAGGGGTACGTCAAGGCAGGATACAATGCGGGCATGCGTGGTAAGAAGGGCTCTCCTTATGAAGGCGGACACCGTGTACCGCTCTTTATGCATTGGCCCGGTGGTGGCTTCTCACAAAAGAAAGAGATAGACGAACTCACAGCAAATATAGATCTACTCCCAACGCTAATTGACCTCTGTGATTTAGAAGTGTCCGATAGTTCCCGTTTCCACGGCAAAAGCATTGCACCACTGCTACAAGATAAGTTAGTAGAATGGGAAGACCGTGTAATTGTAACGGACTCCCAACGCGTCGAAAATCCAGTCAAGTGGAGACAAAGTGCAACGATGACACAAAGATGGAGACTTATCAACGGAACAGAACTCTACGACATACAAGCAGACCCCGAACAACGGGAAGACATCGCTGATGCACATCCCGCTGTAGTCGCAGAACTCCGCGATCATTATGAGGTATGGTGGGAACTCGTTTCTGAACGGTTTGATGAAGATTGCCCAATTGTCATTGGCACACAGAACGAACAACTTGCATGTATCACCACACACGATTGGCACGGCAGCGGAAACGCATGGAATCAAGGGGCTATACGCAATGGGAATCAATGCAACGGGTATTGGGCAATAGAAGTCCCCGAAGATGGTGAATACAGTTTTGAACTGCGTCGCTGGCCCCGCGAAGAAAACAGAGCCATCACGGAAGGCATACCCGGTGAAAAGATTGACCTATATAACGGTGGACGCGCATTAGCTTTGAAGACCGCACAAATCCAAATCGCCGACCAAACAGCAACACAAGATATTAAACCTGACGCTGTCGGTGTAACCTTTACATTCAATCTCAAAGCAGGACAGACGCGACTCGAAACACAGTTCTCTGATGAATCTGGTGACTTATCACTCGGCGCATATTATGTCTATGTGAAACGGGTGATTTAAACATCGCACTCGAGTACCTTCTGGGACAGCAGCTATGTTGTCCCAGAGAACCAACCCATCCTACATGCACAAAATCGTGCAGGTATCCTACCTACTTACTCCTATTTGGGCAATAAAACATTGATACAACAGACTTTTCGGTAAATAACCATATCCATGACTGGCACGGAAATTGCTCAAACTATAATAGATAACTATGGTGAATTATTGAAATAATTATACCCCTCTTCTGTAGGAGCGACCTTTGGTCGCGACTGTGCGGTTTCTTCTGTAGGAGCGACCTCCCGGTCGCGACCAAAGGTCGCTCCTACAACATCTGCAATGACTGCTACAATCCTGGTTTACAAGGGTTGTAACTTGTGGTGTATTTTCTATCGATGCTTCAGTTTGCCCCAAACCAGAGGAAGTTTATTTACAGGTTCCACAGCAAATACTGTCTGATAGATCCCGTTATCCATTATATTCTGGATCTCATCTTTAGATAGGGCATCGTTGAAAAGACCTACCTCATCCATAATACAAGCAGACTGGAAACTGGCACCTTTGTCAGTTGCAAGCCATGCAGTCTGATTCTCATCTACAAGTTGGAACTTCTGCACCGTTTGCGAGACCTTTTCTTCACCGTTGACATATATCTTTGCCGTTGTTCCATCGTAAGTGTTCGCAACATGATACCACGTCCCCGCTTTTACAACGACACCACTGCTAACATTCCAGACATTGCTCCAACTACGGAGTGTGTTTGCACCTTCCTTATACGGGACATAGCGGTTATCACTCTGATCGTGTATAGAGAAGTAGTTTTGCTGTCCTGATAAATCGGTAAACTGAAGCCACAAGATGAAACTCATCTTATCCGTCACGACTCCCTTACCGAACGGAATAGTGACAGTACCACCTTTCTTAATATCAAGAGCACCATCAACTTTGCCATCAACCCAGTCTGATTGGGTGATTGTTCCATCATATCCGTGCCCCGATGCATCTTCTGCAACATCATCCTTGTCTTCGTCAAGTAACCAAATGCCGACGATCTTCTCAGGATCGATCTGAGCATGGCTAAAACTGACAAATATACCTATTGTCATTATTGTGAAAAGAAGTGAAAAAACCTTAATATACATGTTTTGCTCCTTGTGTATAATACCATTTCTAAATTAATCTCTTTTTTGTAGCACAAACTGCCAGTTTGTGTCCGCATTTGCACAAACTTTATGAAGATTAACTTATTCTTTCGGTAATTCTAATTTTCCCCAAACTCGGTAGGCGGGGAATGCCTAAATGACATTCATACCGTTGATTTGCGGTTTCCTAACCGCACCGATCATCGCTAAGATATTACCGAATTATTTAGTTAATCTTCATAAAGTTTGTGCTACAAATATGTTCATATAATTATATGCTTTACTATCAGAGGCATTCAATTGTCGGATTTCGTTGTTGTTGGAGGGGTTTCTAACCCCGATTTCAGATACACAGCAGCAGAAATCGGGGTTAGAAACCCCTCCAACCATGATACTTTGTGACAATTGAATACCTCTGGCTTTACTATAATGTTGCTGTCCTTAGAATAATCCGATCCTCTGTCCAGTTATCCCGATACCATGTGCATGCTTCAAAGGTGTCATTAACTGCATCCATACGTTGCTTTAACATCTCACGGAAACCATCTCGGAGCGTTTCCGATGCGGGGTCATCTGCCAAATTACAGGTTTGATACGGATCCGCCAGATTATCAAAAAGTTTTTCACAACGATCAGGACGGTGAACAGCGTAGGTATATTGCTTGGTTCGGACAGCTCGCCACTCATAACCATCCTCCCACTTTGCAGTACATCCCATCCCTTGCATAAACGCAGCAACCGGTTCATCAAACGTAAGGTTATATGCTGCCTTACTCATATCTGTCCCTTCAACATCTGTAGGAATCGGCAAATTCATCATTGCAAGCAGTGTCGGCATAATGTCCGGTGTATTTAAACACGCGTCTGCAATATGCCCACTTGGAATTTGGCTATCCCATCTAACAAGAAACGGAACACGAACCGCTTCCTCATAAAAGATGTTTTTCGCTCTGCGTCCCTGCGCACCGAACATCTCCCCATGATCAGAGGTAAACACAAAGATCGTGTCCTCGCGCAATCCAAGTTCGTCAATGGCTGTCAGCAACCTGCCGATATTCCAATCAAGGTTTGTCGTCATCGCATAATAAGCACGCATCCATTCAGGAAGTTTCGCTCGGTGTTCGGCATTCATCATCGCCCACCCATCACCATAAGGGTCGTTTTCTACTTTATAGTTCGGTGGATACGGAAAGTCAACATCACGGAACATCTCATAATATTCACTCGGAACGTTGTTCTCTGTCCACGGGTCATGCGGTGTGCCGATTGATAGGAAAAGGGCAAAAGGATCGTCCGCTTTTGATGCACGTTGGAGATAGTCAATCGCTAAATTTGTCTGTCCATCCGGTTCATAGCCGGGAATCGTTATCCTCTCTGGACTGTCTTTATGATAATATGTGTCAAAGTAGGTATGATGGAAATTGTACGCTGACCATTCCCCATCAAAACCGAGACGATGCGGTCCCGGCGGGATATACGAATTCACAGGATCGTGATGCCTGCCCAACTGATTTGCCCACAAGTGCCACTTCCCGATATAACTTGTCTGGTAGCCGTTGCGATGCAAAACGTGTCCGAAGCAGTCATGGTTCGGGTTCATGCGGAGTTCATTGATCGCCATGCCAGTGCTACTTGCATATTTTCCGGTAAAAAGCGATGCACGATACGGTGCACACATCGGACTGCCAGAGACAGCGTTACAAAAGTTTGCCCCCTCTGTAGCCAGTCTGTCTATATGCGGTGTCCGTGCGCGTGTATCCCCCGCATAACCACATGCTTGGTAACGGAGCTGATCTGCAAAGACATAGACGAGATTCGGTCGCTTTTTTGTTGCCTCCATGTAAAACTTCCTATTGTTAGGATTGACTTTTGAAAAGAATACATCATCTACCCTTGTTTGTCAATAACAAATCAATCCGAAGACATTCAATTGACAAGTTTCGTTGTTGGTGGGTTCCCAACAATAGAATCCCAATAGATTATACATGATATCTATTGTTCCCAAAATAGAAATCACAACAAAACCACACCCCCATAAGGTATAATATAACCCATATACCCATATACCCAAATAATACCATTTCTAAAAAATAAGATGCCATTTGTTGAAACGTTCTGGTAGGAGCGACCTCCAGGTCGCGACCCGGGGAATGCTATAGAGCATTCATACCGTTGATTTCTTGATTTGGAGGTCGCTACTACCGAAGAGAGGTACCCCAACCAGCAATAAAAGTGGAATTCCTTAATGGGACAATATTAATTTGAATTGGTATAAAATCCAAACTATTAGTTTTATACAAAAAAGGATCACCAAAATGACAGACCAAACAAATCAAAGAACACAAAATTAAAGAACAAATCCAAAACAAAGTACACTACAAAAAAACGACAAAAACCCCATTTAGTTGTTTTTTTCAAAATTTCGCAAATTCATAAAACCTTCATAAACCCATACCACGACACGATCGAAAGCACTTATGAAAAAATCACAAAAATCACGAAAAAAACAACTAAAAAATTCCACAATTAGTACAGAATCGGATTTTTATTGACATTTTTCCTTAACCTGCTATACTTTTGCCAATTGAATAATTTACTAATAAAAACGAATAATGCAATACTAACTCATTAATTCAATCCATCTGGGAGGAACAACATTTGTCAATTTCATATAACTTACACAACGACTCACTCAAACAGACAAAACGAACAGTAACTTGCCTACTGGCAATTTTACTCACGTTGAGTACATTCGCGTCCATCAGCCACGCACAGCAACCCCATATCGTCTTCGTCGTGGGTGAAAATGAATACCGTTCCGAAGTAACAATGCCGGCTTTAGCAAAGGTATTGGCAGACCATTACGGTTTCCGCACCACAGTACTCATTGACTACGTAATTCAGGGGGGCGCGGGCAACAGCATCAACGGACTTGAAGCACTTGAAACCGCTGACCTACTCGTCCTGTACCTACGTTTCCGACAACTCCCAGATGACAACCTTGAGATGTTACAAAAATACATAGACCGCGGAGCTCCCATCCTCGCTTTTCGCACAACAACACACGCTTTTAATTATAGAAACTCCGATCAACGAGCGGAGTTTTGGAACAGTTTCGGGGCACGCGAACTCGGAGCACCATGGATACGCCACTACGGACACGGCGCAAGTACCGATGCTACAACCATCGGTGAGCACCCTATCCTTCAAGGTGTAAGTCCCGAATTCCACGTCCGCTCCTGGACCTACCACGTGCGTCCAAACTATCCACCAGAAGACGCACAGATATTAGTACACGGACGACCCGTATTTCCAGATAAAAGACGAGGTGACGAGAAGACAGTCAATCCTATTGCATGGACGCATACCCACACTGGCGGCGGACGTGTGTTCACAACAACGATGGGACACCCAGAAGACTTCAACGTGGTTGACTTTCGTCGACTTGTTGTTAACGGAGTCTATTGGTGTCTTGATCGTGATGCCCCTCAACGATATGCCCCCGGTTGGCGTGCAAAAACAGGACAACGGTGGCGAGATATGGACTACGGGCCCTTTCTCTCCACTGCTGTTGCCGTACATCCCAAAAACCTTACCTATAAAGGCATTATTATCCCCCTGACACCAGATCACACAGGTGGAACAGTGGTGTTTGACACAGACCTGTTACGTTATTCCGCAGGTTGGATAGGTGGATTGATTGACTATGCAGATGTTGCATATAACGGATGGCATCAGAGTTTCCCATCTATAGAAGGAGAACTCTTATGGGAAAACAAAGTGGGACCCGGCTGGGCAAAAAACGACAGCTTTGAGGATACGCGCTCTGTTCCCTTCGGTCCCCTACCCAAAGATTGGGCACATTGGAAAGGGTTGTACCTTCACAAAAACCGCGTTATTCTTTCCTATACAGTAGGCACTCGTTCAGTGTTGGAATCACCAACGCTTGAAAGTGGAGATAAGGCTTCCGCTTTTTCACGCACTTTTCATCTCGGTCCCTCCACATCAAGCACGCTTGTACGTGTGGCAACAATCCCTGACGGTAAACCATCCGCTCTACCTAAATTTTCACGCGGCACGGGGGGTTGCACTATGTCCACCAAATACAGAACCCGGCGCACAGGGCAGCCTACTCGCCGCTCTGGTTGACGCACCAGAAGGCACTCAGTGGGAGACAGAACAGGACGAACTACGTGTCCGATTCCCACCCTCCAAAAAAGCAATCTCCACCAAAATACTGATCACGGCTACAAATCAGGAAACACTCAAATTGAGCACATGGACGCAATTCGTTGATGCCTCACCTAAAGTGACAGATTTGACGATGTTGGTCAAAGGTGGACCGAAACGGTGGGCAGAAAAACTAAACACAACTGGAAACACCGATATACAACAGAGACTCATACTAGAAACACTCAAAATAGAACCAGGAACAACGAAAATGCACTTTGAATTAGATGGATATCTACCGAAAGTGCTTTCTATGGACGATCTAACCCCTGCCCATGACGGTGTTGGCAGTGCAGATCAGTACTTTGCTGTCCTGGTCCCTTCTGCCAAAAAATCAGAATCCACTGATTCACAATTGCAGAAGAACGATCCAGCCTTGATCGGACACTGGCGTTTTGACGAAGGCACAGGTTTACACACCGAAAGTGAAATATCTGAAAATTCCACTATCACCCTTGACAGAGTTCGTTGGGAAATCGGTTGGAGAAACAGTAGTCTTTTATTTGATGGGGATGCTGAAGCGCGTTTTGATGAAAACTTTGACCTCGATTTTGATACCTCTGACCTAACCTTTACTGCATGGATTGCCACTGAAAAAGACGGTTCAATCTTTTCTGAAGCACTTGAGGAACCAGAATGGGTGCCAAATGGCAAAACTTTCTTTATCCGAGGTGGGCATTTAGCGTTTGATGTCGGATGGGTCGGTGTCATCACCAACACCGCAAGAAATGCAAAACCTGTCAATGACGGGGTTTGGCATCATGTCGGATTGACATGGAAACATCAGACAGGGACAGTAACCCTCTTTTTAGACGGTGAGATTACCGCTAAAGGCAGCCTTAAACCAGATGAAGCGTTGGAAGATGACATCTGGCGACTCGGATTCACAGCAGAAAATTTCCCAGAGAATTCCCCCAGACTGCAAGGGAAACTTGACGAAATGCATCTATACAACCGCGCCCTCTCTCCCAAAGAAATGAATAGACTTTACCAACGTTTTCAAGAACCACCCTTGATTGCAGTGACACTAGTCGAACCCATTGAGGGAGCGAAATGGACCATTGACTCTAACCGAGTTTACCTCGACTTCACTACAGACAAAACCACATCGATTCTTACATGGGATGGTAGTGAGTCACAACTCAATGAATTTGCCCGGTTAGCAGCAAACAAAGGCATAGACCCAAGTCAACCGTTCGCAATAGATAAAATAGATTGGCCCACCCAAAATCCCTGGGATTCGTGGATACGTTTCGGCGGGTTCGACTTCTTCCAAGACGGGAATAGTGCCGCACTTTCCACATGGAACGGGGATGTCTGGACAGTCACCGGACTTAATGATACTTTGGAAAAACTCGTTTGGCAACGTATCGCAACCGGACTAAACCAACCACTCGGACTAAAAATCGTTGATGATCAAATTTACGTCGTCGGGCGCGACCAAATCACACGACTTGTTGATCTCAACGCAGATGGTGAAACCGACTTCTACGAGAACTTTAATAACGATACCTACAATAGTGAACATTTCCACGAACCCTGCATGGACCTGCAGACTGATGCAGAAGGGAACTTCTACTACATGAAAGCTGCTAGACACGCACTAAAGGCACAACACCCACACCACGGCACTCTCATCAAAGTGACACCAGATAGGGAAAAGTCCACCGTGGTCGCTTACGGATTTCGCGCTTCAAACGGACTCGGAATCAGCCCCGGGCCTATATTCTACGGCACTGATCAGGAAGGCTATTGGATGCCTGCAAACCGAATCAACCGTATCGCTGAATCAGGAAAATTCTACGGGAACGCATGGGGTTGGTACCCATCCGACGAACCGCCAACCACCTATGAACCGCCCCTCTGCTGGGTCGCTCCCTTCGTTGACCGATCCCCCGCAACACTCGTTTGGGTGCCAACCGATACCTGGGGAGAAATGGGTGATTCAGTCCTCTCTGTCAGTTACGGTACGGGGAAGGTTTATGCTGTCCTGCAGCAAGAAGTAGACGACACCGTCCAAGGTGCTCTCACCGAACTCGGTGTAGAGCTGCCAACTGGCGTGATGCGGGGACGATACCACCCCATCACCCGAGAACTCTACATCGCGGGGCTATTCGGATGGTCGTCCAATAAACAAGAAGATACAGGATTCTATCGGATACGGATGACCGGTGCACCGCTCCGCACCCCAAAAACGTTCCGCGCTGTCAGAGACGGCTTAATAGTCAGTTTCTACACACCCCTTGCACCTGAATCCGCAGCAAAACCTGAAAACTGGCGAGTACAAAGTTGGGAATACAGATGGACGAAAAACTACGGTTCACCGAAGCTAAAACGTTCTGGTGAGGAAGGCAGAGATACACACCCCGTTCAATCTGTAACGCTTTCTGAGGACGGCAAAACCGCTTTCCTCAAAATACCGAGCATTACACCTACAATGCAGTTGCACGTTGACATCAAAGTCAACTTCGCAGACGGCACACCATTAGAGTGCTATCTGCACGGCACGATACATGCACTTGAAGACACACACAACACGGCGGATCAGTAGCACTAACTCCCACCTACCTATTTTGCAACACTTTGTAGGAGGGGTTTCTAACCCCGATTTTTGCTTTACAAATTCTCTGGTAGGTGGGATTCCTCGATTGATAGAAAAGAAACTTCAGAATTAACGGAAAACCTTGATTTTCAAAATTATATCACGGCAGAAGGAGGTTTACGCCATTCTCCCGCAGTCACTTTATCAATGAGAAGCCGCGCCTGTTGACTCTCGCGCACCTGTTTCTCAATTTCAACGGGATCCCATTCTGCTAAAAGTTGCGTTTCCATATCACGGCAAATTGCCTGATACCTAAATTCATTTGCAAGGTTGTAAAACTCATCAGGGTCTTCAGAAATATCGTAAAGTTCACACGGATCACCAAGGCTGTAGTTGAATTTGTAACGTCCCTTCCGCAGCATCGCCATCGGACGTGCAACACCATGAGCAAGATATTCAGAGAACGCAAAATCTTTCCATGCTGTCTCAGTCCCTTGTATCAACCCCATCAGACTATTGCCATCAAATTGACTTAAGGAATGTCCACCCGCAATGTCCACCAACGTTGCTGTCAAATCAACAAGTGAAACCACTTCATCAATGTGTTTGCCTGCAGACATCCGATCAGGAAACATAATCTGCAACGGCACACGGGAGGAAGCCTCATAAAAATTCGACTTTCGCCACATACCGTGTTCACCGTTCATCTCACCATGATCACTGGTATAGATGACGACGGTATTCTCCAACTGACCTGTCTCTTCAAGCGTCCGAATCAGATTCCCGATCTTCTCATCAAGATAGGTAATCAATCCATAATAACCAGCACGTGCGCGGCGAACTAAATCCTCTGGAAAGTCAACACAACCGAACATTCGACGCATACGTTGATACACGGGATGCTGATTCTCAAGGTGTCCATCTGGAATGTTGGGCAGGTCAATCTTATCAAGTGGGTAGAGGTCCCAAAACCTTTGCGGTACAACCAGCGGAAAGTGAGGTGCAATGAATGACACATTGAGGGCCCACGGCTGTTCCTGCCTTGCAGTATCGCGGAGATAGGCAATTGCTGCTGCCTCTGCCAGGTCATCTATCTTAATTTCTTCTGTCGTTCCTGGACCGGCTCGCGCAGGTCCTTGCCAAGGATGGAATGCTGCTGGTGTGCCATTTCGCCAATCCGTGAGTCCATGTTTTCTTTCAGCGTGTAAGTCTCTGGCAAGTTGCGCACGAAAGCCGTGCAACTGATCCATACCACCAAAATGTTGTTTGCCTGAAAGCACAACATCATATCCCGCATCGCGTAGAAGATGTGCCCACGTGACAGCATCCGGACGCAAAGGTGCTGCGTTGTCCCACGCGCCAATGTGGTGGATATATCGCCCCATCATAAAAGACATCCGTGACGGCATGCATAGCGGCGAATTGCAATACGCATTTATGAAGGTGACATCGCCTTCAGCGAGTCTGTCCATGTGTGGCGTTTGGACAAGCGGGTGTCCATACGGTCCGCTGTACATCGGGGCATGCTCGTCAGACATTATGAGGAGGATGTTGGGATGTTGGTTTGTGGGCATGATACTACTAATCCAATATAAGGCTTTTTTGTAGAATACCACCACGTGCACAAAATGTCAATAGAAAATCCTATTTTGATACAATCCGACTACTACATGGCAACATCATTTCCCAATCTCTTTAAAAAGCAAACACTTGACATTGACAGCAAACTCTGATAAACTTATTGCACAATTGCTAAAACTACTTATACCGTTACTCTGTTTATGATCCCAGGGCAAATTACGGAGATGGAGGAAATTATGTCTGTTGAAACAAAAAAATGGTTGCATGATACCATTGAGAAAATGCCTGATTCCGATATTGAAAAACTACAGAAGTATATAGAATCTCTGTTTGTAAAATCAATACTGTCAAAAAAAGATATCAGCAATACGGAAAGTATACAGAATCTTGAACCAACAGGTAAACCAAAAAAGATATTGGCTGCGATTAACAAATCACATCAAGTGACAAAAGAAGATGCAGATGTCCTCCTTCAATCAATTAGAGAGGGAGAAATACCAATCCGTTTTGATTCTGTCTTTGATAAGTCGACAGGTAAAATTAATGAACTATCTTCTTGATTCCTCAACATGCAGTCTATTGATGGCACACAATCTTCATGTTACTGCCCACCTTGATTCCCTATCCGATGTAAATGACTATGTTTTTACCTGCACAATCGTTAGAGGTGAAATTCTGTATGGAATTCAGAGACTTCCGATAGGGCACAGACGACAAGTTTTAGAAAATCAAGTCGTAAACCTATTTGAAGAATTGCCATATCTTGCAATTCCTAAAGAAACAGCTGATTATTATGCAACCTTGAAAAGCCAGACAGAACAACTTGGAACAGCTATGTCAGAAAACGATCTATGGATTGCTGCAACTGCTATGACATTTGATACGATTCTCGTCTCTGCAGATTCTGACTTTCAAAGGATTATAGAATTTGGATTGCAAGTTGAGAATTGGACAAACTGATCTTCTATGTGTGGCGTTTGGACAAGCGGGTGTCCATACGGTCCGCTGTACATCGGGGCATGCTCATCAGACATAATGAGGAGGATATTGGGATGTTGGTTTGTGGGCATGACATTCCTATGAAACTTTTTTCATTAAGCGGTTGGGCGGTACTCAATTTCGCTCTGTTGATGGAACGGGTTTTCTGTTACATGGTGAATTGAAGGGCGTGTTCCTCTTCTGGAACCATCGCGATGATGTCCCTAAATAAAGACAGCTCAATTCTACAAGGGGGCTGGTATTGGTTTTCCTGCACAGGTGGGATCACGGTTCGTTCCTGTCCTGTCAACATTGCGGCGATATCTTCTGGCAATTTGACATCATTTTGCCGTTCAAAGTCTGCAACGCTATCGTACCCTTTGCAAAACAGGATGGAAATATTCAGTCCTTTGTCCTTTGCAATTGTCAGGTCTTCTCTAACTTTCGTCCATTTCTTTTGGTATAACCAAGTCCTAGCGCGGGTGTAATAGACTTGAACATAATCGGATTTTAATTCTAATGCCTTGGCATAATCTGCAAAAGCCAGATCAAACTCACCTTTGAGGAAATAAGCAAAACCGCGAAAGTGATAGTTATGGGCATCATTCATCTCTAATTTTATTGCTGTGTTATAGTTTTCAATAGATGTGTCAAAATCACCTTTGAGAAAGTGAAGGTCCCCGAGTTTGCGATAGACATAGACATCATCAGGATTAAGTCGTATCGCCTTACTGTAGTCCATGATAGCAAAGTCAAACTCATCTTTGCCGCTGTAGGCATTGTCACGAACAACATAAGCATCAGCAAGGTCGGGGTTAAGCTGGATTGCTTTATCACAGTCCTCAATTGCCAGATCAAACTCGTTTTTATCAACATAAGCGTGTCCGCGATGGTAATATGCCTCTGCGTATTCAGGTTCATGTTGAATCGTCTTCGTGAAGTCCTCAATTGCTTTGTCAATATCGCCTTTAGCACCGTGTGCCATACCACGACCATAATACGCCCTTGCAGGTTGCCGAGTCCAAAAAATCGCTTGGGTATAATCAGTAATTGCGAGATCAAACTTACCCATCTTATGGTAAACCTCGCCCCGGTAGATATAGGGCATAGCAAAACCTGGTCTCATACGAATAGCTTCAGTAAAATGTTTGGCAGCTTCTTCATAATGCACCATCTTAGATTCGTTAGCCATTTCCTGTATCTCCTTTCTGCTTTTGGACTAAACCTTCATAAATCGTCTTGTAGAATTGCGTGTGGTTTTTCTGATCTTTTACAAAGCCCTGTATATCGTTGTAGATTGTTTCAACAGAAATATCGTGGGAATATCGTAGATGTATTAGCATTGACTGTTTGAGGTCTGACCGAATATTGATGATGTCATCGTCGTTTGGTTGAATAAAACCATCTGGATGCCGCACGAATACGCTTTTTTGGGCAATGACGCGATTTATTGGTTCATAAGGCTCTTGAATATACGGTTCCATCAGTTTCTTTTTTTGCAAGATAATCCTACCATCCTCGTCGGGAGATCCATCACATGCCATGAAAAGCGCAATAAGATAATCTCGTGTGAAATCTATAAGGTTGGTTTTACCTCCATAGTATTGAATTTCAGAAAGGCGTTCAAGTTCACTGATTGGTTTTCGTGAAAACTGTTTAGAAACACTCAGGACTGCTGTTTGGAGTTCCTCTATATTGAAGTATTCCGCATTAACATCAAAGTTTCTGTTTCTGTCATCAAGGAAAATACGATAAAAGTTAGAGGAAACCTTACCATAATATGGTTTTTCCTGATAATGTTCAGGTTCGCCACGGTATAGATATTCCCTAGTAGCTGCTTTTTCTTTTATTTTTTTGAGTATTCCATCAACTGTACGTGGTTTGTGCATTCACTTCACTTGGCATTACAAATTCAACCTATCTCATAATAATACTATATTTCCTGATAGAATGCAATGAGTTTGACTACATAAAAAATGCAATTAAATGTGGAAATTTTAATCGCAATAGGGTAACATATTAACATATTGATTCACCTGAAAGGGAGTTTATCTAACAAACTTGCTAATAAAAAACGTGAATCTTTTAATCACACTGTATAAGGAGTTATCATGGCTGAAAATACTTTTGAAATTACAGATGATACATTTGAGGGGATGGTGATTGCGTCAGATATCCCTGTAGTTGTTGACTTTTGGGCAGAATGGTGTGGCCCCTGCAAAATGATCGCACCCGTTCTGGAGGAACTTGCCTCTGAAAACACAGACACTTTCAAAGTCGGAAAAGTCAATGTTGACGACAACCGTCAAACTGCAATGAAATATAGCGTGCGAAGTATCCCGACACTGCTTGTTTTCAAAGATGGAGAAGTCGCGGACCAAATTGTCGGCGCGATGCCTAAAGACGTTCTCAAGAAGAAAATCCTTGATGCACTCAAGGAGTAGCTCAAAACAATTTCGTAAACCTTCCGCTATGTAGAAGCAGCACAGCCGATGCAGCTTCGCTTCGGCCAGCTTCTGCGGGTTTACCTAGTTTCAATTTACATTCCCTACCCTATAACACTGCTTTATGTTTTGGCGATTTGTCTACAACACAATTGCACTTCCCGCAATGTACATCTGTTACCATATCGCAGCGTGTTGTAATCGCAAAATCCGTGAGGGTATTCACGGACGAAAACACGTATTTGAGAAACTAATCCAACAGCTTCGGGATGCCCGAAAAATTGAGAAAACAGCATGGTTTCACTTTACTTCGGTGGGAGAATTCGAACAGGCAAAACCGCTTATAGAAGCATTATATGAAGATACACGCATCGTTTTAACTTTCTTCTCACCTTCGGTTGCATCTAATGTAGAAACATATCCGTATGCTGATGTCGGTGTTTACCTCCCTTTTGATACGCCTCTCAATGCTGAACGTTTGATAGACCTCATCAAACCTACATGTCTTGTCTTCTCCAGATACGACATTTGGCCCAATCTTGTTTGGAAAGCATCCAAATATCGTATACCGACGATTGTTATTGCTGGAACGCTGCATGCTGGTTCCAAACGGCTTTCTTTAATCGGCATGTCATTTTCCAGAAGTGTACATCGGCATATCACTTTGCATTGTGCTATTTCAGAGGAAGATGCCAACCGGTTTCAACGATTCTGCCCTTCAAAACATCAGGTCGTTCTCACAGGGGATACGCGTTATGAACAGGTATACCGTCGCGCAATGTCGGTTGAGTCAGAAATGGAGTTGTTCTCTGGACAGACAACTTTTACGCGACCTATTTTCATCGCGGGTAGTACTTATGCTGATGATGAGAAGGTCATCCTAAAGGCGTATCAGATTCTACGTGATGATGTGGCAGTGCGATTACCGCACTTGATTTTAGTGCCGCATGAACCGACACCAGAGCGGATTGAGGCTATTTCCTCCGAGTTGAATCAGCAAAATTTCTCATACCGTTACTTTTCAAAACTTACCAGTGATACGAATTTGGCGGATGTGGATGTCCTCATCGTTGATAAAGTAGGACTATTAGCGGAACTCTATTATTTAGCAGATATTGCTTTTGTTGGGGGGAGTTTTCATGGCAGTGTTCACAATGTGATGGAACCTGCGGCGATGGCAAAACCTGTCCTTTTCGGTCCGACGATACAAAATTCCCACGAAGCCACTTTGTTGTTAGAAAAAGGTGCTGCGAAACTTGTACATACACCAGAGCAGATGGCATCGGTTATCACAATGTGGTTGACGAACGAAAAAGACAGAAGCACTACCGGCAATTTAGGAAAGCAGCTGATTGAGGAAAAACTGGGCGCGGTTGAACGCACCTTGGTACATCTACGACAATATCTGGAATAACTTACCACTTATTATACTTCGCAACATCTCCTTACACATCAGTATTTCTACAAAAACTTTACACACCCTACCTGTTTTCTGAAAAGAGAATTGACAAATCCGCTATAGGTGAGTATAATACCACGATGTGTTGTCAAATATGTTATGTGAATTCAACCAATTATTGATGCTCAACACCTTCAAACGCGAGGCAATCTAAAGGATGTGTAGGTTATGTTAGTTGAACAAAAAATACAGTTTCTAAAAAACACAGAACTGTTCGCCGAACTCTCAAAAGCGAATTTGAAATCAATATGTGATATCGCAGACGAGGTGGCATATCCTGCAGACCATACCATTTTTGAAGAAGGAGATGAAGGAGATTCGCTTTACTTGCTTGTTAATGGTGAAATTAGTATTATCAAAGCAGAGATGGAGGTCTTATCATTTAAAGAGAAGGGATATTGTTTTGGTGAAGTTGCCCTGATTGACAATAAACTGAGAAGCGCGACGATAAGGACTGTCACCCCGACGAACCTTCTGCGAATTTCTCAGGATGATTTTTTTTACGCATTGGCACGGGAACCACTAATTGGTAGAGGCATGTTCCGAGTTTTAAACAATAAAATTCGGCATGATCTTGAAGTACAGATGAGTGCTATCAGAAAAGAGGTTGCACAAGAGGAGTCAATGCGGCTTGCGGCTGAGGTGCAACAATCGATCTTACCAAACGAAGAGATTACGCATCCCTGTTTAATTTCCGCTGGTTATTGTCAACCGACAAACAGTGTTGGTGGGGATTACTACGACTATTTGCATCTACCTAACAAACAGGTGGGAATTTTCATTGGAGATGTGATGGGGCATGGTTTTCATTCTGCTATGGTTGCGGCGATGACAAAAAGTTGCATACAAACGCAAATTCAGTTTGATGCATCGGTGTCTGAGGTGATGAAGGCTATCAAACGTGTTACGGAGGAGGATGCACAAACCTTTATCTATATGACATGTTGTTATGTTATCATTCATCAGGACAAGCGACTTGAATTCGTTAATGCGGGGCACCCATCCATGCTACTTTATAGGGCGAACACAGGAAAGTTCATAGAATTGGATTCACAATATGCACCTGTCGGTATTGCATTACCGCATAAGGCATCGTTTGTACATTACCAGAGCTCTGAAACGACCTGGGAACCGGGTGACCTACTCATACTTTATTCAGATGGAATCACAGAAGCTTTCAATGCAAAGGAAGAGGTATATGGATATAAAAGATTCAAAAACCTTATTTTTGAAAAAAGGCATCTAACACCAACAGAAATAAAGGATGCGATTTTAGTTGACCTTGCGGCACATCAGCAGGGAGAAGGTCTTCACGACGACATTACATTAGTAATAACGAAATTCCTTTAGTCTGTACCCAAGTTGCTACCTACGAGATTTTAGACATGCAACACCGTTTTTTACAGAAAATGACTCATTTTTCGCAAGATTTTGTAGCAATTCAGTTTGTGCCCTTTCAACACAATCTGGAAGATTGTGCTACGTAGGTAGCAACTTAGGTTAGTCTTTGGGGACCTGTTTTTCCATTTTTTTCATTTCATTAACAGCATAATTGATAATGTTTTCCAAGAGTGGTTTGTTCATTGAAACTGTATATTGGTTATCGTTACGAAGGCTGGTAATGATATAGAGGCCCTTTCCATAAGATCTTGCACCGATAACAAGTTCCTTTCTTTCATGGATGGTAGCAAAAACTTTATCATCTTTTTTCCAGCCTACCCACGCATCATCAGTAAAGATTTTTCCCGATTGGACGATATTGGGTCTTGAAAAGAGAGGTGCGGATTTGTCTTTAACGACAAAATACCTTTCAGGTGGACTTTCAACACCTTTCAAATTACCATCTAACCATCCAACGCCACAAGGTTTGATTGGTGTACTGTCTTGTCCGGAGACAATGACGATACCGCCATTTTTAACGAAGTCTTTTATTTTTTTTTCTGTGTCTTTAGTGAGGAGGTGCCGACCAAAACTTGATATTTCTTCGTATCCAAGCCATAAAATATCAGCATCTTTCAAGTTCGGTAGTGTACGCAATTTGGTGGATTCGTAAGCCATGGGGCGTTTGTCAACCTTCTTAACACTGCGAATTGCTTGGTATTCGTAGGTCATGGAGTTGGTATGAACATGGGTTTGTCCCAAGGTGGGGGAGGTGCTATTTCCTGTCAATACCAGCATTTTTACGGCATTTTTGGGGGCACCCACCCACATCTTACCGTCTAACATGTCGCGAACAACTTTTTGAAATGCTAATGTTTTCCCATCAAAAGTGCGATTCATCATCGGGTCAATGTGTGTGAAACTCCACCAGGAATTGCCACCTCTACCTTGATAGCCACGCATTTGGAACCATGTGTTATCAATAAAACACATGCTATCAATGCCGTATTGTTGACGGTAAAAAACGATAATAGGCATACCCGGTTTTAACAACCTGATCATCTTTTGAGGTGTGGAATTTCTGAGATATTGTCCTGTTGCAAAGTTCATTTTGATTTCTTTTAGATAACTTTTTCCCTTTACGTCTTCATTGACTTTAATAATGGCTTGCAACCGTCGGGCATTAACAGTTTTCACTTCGCCGAAAACAATATTGGTGCAGGCATCAAGGATCTCTCGGATTGTAAACTCTCGTTCAATAAACGCAAAAGAAGATGATGGTATAAAGAAACTGATAAGAAACAGTGATAAAAGTAAAGTTGTTAGGACACGTGATAAACGCATGGGTAGACCTCCATTGTAAGATTGAGTGATAATTAACATTTTAACATGTGTTTCGTAATTTGACAACAATTTTATTTTTGAACTCTCTTGTAGGAAGGCACACGAAGAATTGCTTGAAACGCTGCGGAAACACGGAATTCACGGAGGACGCTGAGTATGTGCGGAATCGCGGAATTCTTGGAAAACACGGAAGACGCGGAAAAGGCCGCTGCATCACGATTTTTTGTTAAGAATAACCATTATCCTTATCAAGATGTTTTATTGTGGGTATCTTTTCCGTGTATTCCGCGATTCTGTCTGAACCAGGATTTACAGATTACCAAGATTACCCTCAACAGATCCAATTCAAAAAGGTAGTATAAAATTTTATCAAAAAACTTTGATAAGGCAATTAGGAGATGTTGTCAATTTGCTCTACGAAAGTTGTGTTTATTTCACGTTTTTATTGGGCGGTTCGTCCTTAAAATGTTTTCAAATGAAAACAAATTTCGTTTTTTTGGCAACATTTAAAATGTGCTATAAACCCAGTGTTAGAAAGGGTTTACAGGTGTTTTCTTGTGAATTGAAAAAAAATATTTTTTTGAAAAGTGTAACATTTTGAAATTTGTTGTTCTTAGTATGAGTAGAATGTGTCAGTTTTATAGGTGTGGTCATAATATTCTATCGCAAGTTTAATGTGTGAAGTATATTATAACATGTATAATAATGCGTGTCAAGTATTTTTAACGTTTGTTGTGGTTTATTTTGCTTTTTTATAACGTAAGTTCGGTTCTACCCCCCTTTATCCCCCCGCAAGCGAGGGGAAATCTTATTTGTGAGGAAAAGTGGACAATGAAAGTTGAATTAGACTTTTATTGAACTCATGTTTTTATAGTATTGTTTATATTATAGCGCGTCATGTATGTCAGTTTCCAAATTGTCTTTGGTGTGGAACAATAGATATCCAATAAATATCCAATAGATTTCCGTTAATGTTTCATGATGTATTTGAAACAACTGGACAAATGAATAATATTTACCGAAATTAGCACGTTTTAGGGTTGACAATTGGACTATTAGCGTTTATAATTTAGAAAACCGCCAAATGAGAATATTGACAGTAACTGTGGAGCACAAGTCATTATAAATATGGGTTCATAATCACATAAGTTACGCTATTATATTCCAGAGGCAAGACGCTGATTCCTTGCTTAGGATTATTTGATTTCCAGAAACCAAATAACGCTAAGCCGATTTAACAACAGGAGATTGTTATGCAAGCGTACTATACTGCACAGATCCAACGCCGCGGTGAGTGGTGGATCGGTTGGATACGAGAAGTATCTGGAGTCACTTGTCAAGAAAGGACACGTGAAGAATTGCTTGAAACACTGAAGATCACACTTCTTGAAGTCTTAGAATATGACTCACAGGAGGCAGTTCACCGAGCCGAAAGCGAGTATGAGGAAGTAAAAATTGCTG
Organism: Candidatus Poribacteria bacterium; assembly: GCA_012270795.1. GTDB lineage: Bacteria > Poribacteria > WGA-4E > WGA-4E > WGA-3G > MSPOR6. Next base: position 36,202 of record JAAXHO010000279.1, on the reverse strand, counting down.
TATGAAACGTGTGCAGTTGATCAGGCATCTCAAAAAGCACGGGTGCAGTTTGATTAGAGAAGGCAAGAGGCACGCATTGTGGGGTAATCCGGAAATAGGCACTCGTACTGCGGTGCCAAGGCACACCGAGATTGACAATGTACTTGCCAGGGAAATCTGTAAACAGTTAGAAATTCCACGGCCATAATTTACTGACCTCACCGATTGTATAACGGTGAGGTCAATATTTTATCAATGTTTATGTAGTGTGAAAAGATATCAACTAGGACTTACGCAAATTTGGGTGTTCCTGTTTAGAATTTTGTTTGTTCAAGGATTTTATCCCGGATTTTTTGTCATTTTCAGGGATTTACCCCCCTTTATCCCCCCGCAAGCGAGGGGAAATCTTATTTGTGAGGAAAAGTGGACAATGAAAGTTGAATTAGACTTTTATTGAACTCACGTTTTTATAGTATTGTTTATATTATAGCGCGTCATGTATGTCAGTTTCCAAATTGTCTTTGGTGTGGAACAATAGATATCCAATAAATATCCAATAGATTTCCGTTGATGTTTCATGATGTATTTGAAACAACTGGACAAATGAATGCCTCTGTGTCAAAGGATAGTTGATATGTATGGGAATCTGATTTTGGAGCAGGTATAGGTTGCAATATGTCTTGATTTTTTGCCCGATAATGTGATATACTTGAGTTTATCATTGTGTTATACATCTTTGTCAGAAATAAATACCCGTTACTTAATACATCACGTAAAACTCTTGTAGACGAGGTATCCCATAATGCCGAAAGACTCAGTAAAGACCGACTTGAGCATAGAAAATCAGTCTGAGCACCAACAAAAAACTACAGAAAAACGAGAAATAAAACTCCTTGATGTCGTTACACTCACGCAGGATATACCTGAACATAATCTTAAGCGTGGAGAAGTGGGTACTGTTGTTGAAATCCTTGCAGATGGCGATGCATTTGAGGTGGAATTCAGTGATGACAATGGACAAATGTATAAGTGTACGAGTTTTCCTGCCTCTCAACTCAAGGTAATTCACGACGAACAGATAGTTACAAATCCATCAGAACAAGTAAACATTGGACCTTTAGAAGAATACAGAAGGGCTGCTATATGTGCAGCCAATTTGGATAATTGGAAGCAAGCAGCTACATTCCTTGAAGAGGGGGCAAAAAGGACTCAGCAAATTGAGAACACTGAAAGATATATCGGTTTATATGCAGATGCTGGATTTGCCCACTTCAAAGCAGGCAATATGTTGAACTGCATAAAACTATTACATCTTGCGTTGCAAGATTTTGAAAAACTACCTCAAGACAGCGAAGACCTTCAGTATTTCACTTTGAAAAAACGATTAGAACACACTATAAAATGGATATGGATAATATGGTGTGGGATTGAAGATAAAGCTTCATTACCTTTTGAACCTCCTGCGGGTTTTTGTAGCAATACGGAGACTAACGAAAAAGTTTTAGACTTACCTGATTCTCCGATAGGATACTCTTGGCTCTACCTTGCTCAAATTGAGTACAGATTTGGGCATGAAACGACAGTTTTTCAGCATGCTCTGCAAACCCCAGATAAAAATACATATCCAGAATTAAATCTCTTTCTCTCTCTACTCAAAACACAGGACGACTTTAGAAACAAAACCCTCAATGAACTACCAGAACGTATACAGGAATTGGCAAATGCTTGCGACTCAATACAAAAGCACCTCCAAAGTGGAAAAGGGATCGGAGAAGAGGGAATTGGCTTTATACCTGTCCAAAACGTGCCCAATTTCACATCTGTTGAGAACATCACTGTTATGACAGTAGCAGCCCTTGTTATTCAATTATCAGCAGGCGCAGATACACATGCAATTTTGTCTATATGGCGCGCCAATTCGTCAGACCTACCTATAAAAGAAAATATGACAACTGTCCTTAATCTGATTGATAGAATGTTCTCTGCAGATCAAAATAACGCCCTAAAAGTTATGAAAACACAAGATGTTAAATCTGAAGAGAGGTTAACAGCAGCATTAAAGATTATTCATAATATCGAAACAAGTCCAGAAGATCTTTTTCATGCACATATACTCATTTCAACTTATCTTGTTGATAGTCTAATATGGCTAGAGCCTTTCTTGACAGGTTTAGCAAAGCTGCTTTCTGTCCAATGGCTTGAAAAAATAAAATTTCGCGCGACATCGAAAATGCCTTTGGTTACAGTCCCCGAAATTGAACAAGCCTGTAAGAGCAGTGAAACTGGTAAGAAAAAAATCGGTCAGATTCTACTCGCGGCACATCCCGCTGTTTCAGCCAGTGTGGCACTTGATACATTACAACAGTTTCGTACTTGGACAGAGTCAGATCAAAAACGGGAACATACAACAAGAAAAAACCCCGCTGCGCAACGTCTCATCAAAGCGATGGAAAAGCCACCACATCTCACTGATGAAGATATTGAAGTACTGAATTGGTCAATAAAAGAGGGAAAAATACCTATAAGTTTTGATTCGCCCTTTGATTCGGATGAAAGTAATAAATAATGAATAAGTATCTCTTGGATACATCAACATGTAGTTTGTTGATGCAGGACAATTCCAGAGTAAAAGGGCGTTTAGATTCTCTGACTGAGTCGGACTACCATTTTACTTGCACCATCGTTAAGGGTGAAATTCTGTTCGGTATCCAGCGACTTCCTTCCGGTAAAAGAAAACAAGAACTTGAACAAAAGGCAGATGAACTTTTTACTGAAGTACAATGCGACCCAATTCCAGAGCAGGTCGCCGATACCTATGCACAGATAAAAGTTGCTGCAGAACAACAAGGAACGTCTTTAGGTGAATGCGATCTTTGGATTGCTGCTACAGCTTTGGCTCTTGATGCGATTCTGGTTGCCTCCGATTCTGATTATGAAAGAATAGTTGGATTGGGATTACGTTTGGAAAATTGGAAGAATTAAGAAGAGAGATTCAGTAAACATAATTGTCCCAACCACCTATTTCAACCTAATGAACCCAACTAAATTATCTCACAAAAAATCTACAGTATATGCTATAATAACCACAAAACCTATTTTGGAGCGCACAGATGGTTATTGCTGTAGACGTAGCGTCCCTTGATAAACGAAACCGCACAGAACAAGAACTCTTTGCAGTTGTTGAGCAAAACACCCCCGCCTCAATCAAATCACCCCTTTTTCTGCAAGACGAACCTGAAGCATTTACATTCCTACTCAACAAGGAATTGATTGAACAGTTGAATCTTTGGGAATGGTTTCGCAACTATGCAAAAGAAGCACAAGTATCAACCGCTGGGATACGTGGTCCTCAAAACATTTTGTATCCGTGGGATACGCGGTTTCCGATTAATCAGGTTGGCATCATCTTGGCGACACTTGGAAAGAGTCTCGTCGTGAACGAAAAGTCGGATGGGAACCTCGTAGAGAAACTTGCTGGTTGTGAGGTGCGGTACAACTCACAGAAATATGTTGAGTTTATTGCCCGGATACAAGCAGCACAGGGGATACGGACTTATGTGCCAAAAGGGTTTGGAACATTGCCGATTTGGATGGCATCGTTCCTTATTTTCATGCTTGACTTGGATGGGGGTGAGCATGTCACATCAAGCCATTCTGTTAGCACAAAAAACGCAACAAAAGACCTAAATAATCAAGGGAGTCAATATCTACCCGAAGAGTCTATGCAGTTTGTCAAAAAGATTGAGGAGATACTCAAAATCGCAGATAAAGATGGGTATACGATTCAGTTTAGTGCAGTCAACGACAAGCATATAGATTTTGAGCGATTAGATGAACTCCACGACGGTGTGCAGCTATATGTCGGGTATCTCAAAAGCGGTGTTGCGACAGATGCGAATCTAAACCTTATACGTGAGATGAAACCTCCGATTGTTGTAGATTGTGTTGGAGGGTGTATGTATCGTCCGATGCGTGCGATATTTGAGCGGTTAGGAATAGCAAACTCTGTGCGTTGGCTTCACGTTGAAGCGGATCCACTCTATCACAATATCGGTAAACTGGACAAGAACCCAAAAACAGGTGCATCTGAATTTTATGATCTCGGTTGTGATTTTAGTGTTCTGGATGTTGTCCGATCTGTTGACTATGCTTCCAAACTCAAGGATCAACCTATGGGTACAATTGTTCAGGCGACTGATCCGGATGGGGATCGGCTTATTGTCTGTGAAATAGAGGAAGCAGCGCGTGCTGAAACACTCCAAAGTCTTGGTGTTGATTACCTGACACTTGATGATGATAGATTGCTAACAATTTACACACCTAATCAAGCGTTTTTGATGTTGATGGATTTTCATACAAAACAGTTGAAGACTGCTGGTCTTTGGGAACACCATCCGCGGTTCATGATTAAGACTACACCATCAGCACTTGCATGGGATCAATGGGCAGCTGCGAATGGAGTGAATGTGATTAACGTGCCTGTTGGTTTCAAAGAGATCGCTGCAATCATGAAGAAAATCGAGAAGCAAATAGTTGATGCCCCTGAAGCTGCCGTTGTTGTTCAAGATGTTTACGGTGAAACAGTATCGCTTGGTGTGCAGCCACGACTCATCTTTGCGGGCGAAGAGAGTGGTGGCATGATTACTGGACCTGAAAAACTTATTAGGAGTCACGGTGGCAGAACGGCTATAGCGATGCGGGAGAAATCTGCGGGTGAGTCTATGGTGTTGGTCACTGCACTTGCTGCACACTACAAACAAGCAGATATACCTTTGTCTGACTACCTTGCATCGATTTTTGAAGAGAGCAATATTACTGCGACATGTGATGTGAGGGAAGATATTACGTATTACAACGAGTCTGAACCGAACCCAGAAGAACTCCGTGCCTCCAAGCAGGAAGGCGAAGCAAAACGCGATAAAAATGATCTGTTCTTTCTCGGAATTGCTATTGCACTACGTGAAGGAAAAATAGATATGGAACAAGCATGTGTGATTTTAACAGATGCACTCCCTGAACTTGATTTCACGACGCTGGAAAGCATCAGGTTTGTTGGAGACGGCACGTATCTGAAGTTTGCAGATATGTTCGTTGAAATCCGCAAATCTGGGACAGATGCCAAAACCAAAGCGTACGCCTCTGGACCTAACAAAGACAAATGCCGAAGATACGCCAAAGTCTTCGGTCAAACAAGTGGAGACTTGACCGAACTTTACAAAATGCAAATCGGTCAAACTTACTTAATAGGTGTTGAAGTTAAAGCACAACAGATATATGAAGATTTTCAAGCCAATTAGAATTATTATGGTGAAATATGGAAATAATTATACACCTTCCTTGTAGGAGCGATCTCCGAATCGCGACCAACCCCTTTGATAGTCGGGAATCGGAGTTCCCTCCTACAATTCAGAATGTAGAATTAATTGCATAATTCACTATAGTTTCAAAATAGACACGAAGTTTCTATGTGATTTAGATACAGATATACGAAGGAGAAAATCATGAGCAAAAAGACTACTATTATTATTTTTTTAGTATTTATCGGCATCACGATTCCGATTTTACTTGTGACGGCTGCTGGGAAGTGGACGATACTGCGAGAAGACGATATTATTCGTGATGATGGCATTGAAGGTATGTTACATGATGTCCATTTTATGGACAATCAAAACGGTATGGTCGTTGGAGACAAAGGTTTGGTACTTGTGACAGCGGATGGTGGAAAGACTTGGAAGAAAAAAGAGATAAATACGCGCCCGGCCGGTGCACCGACAGGACAGAGACCCGGCGGTCCTCCGGGTGGCGGTGCGCCTGGGGGTGGTTTTGGTGGTGGCGGTTTGCCGACACTTTACAATATCTATTTTGTCAATGAGGATATAGGTTTTCTTACAGGTGCAAGAGGTATGATTCTAAAAACTGAAGACGGTGGAAAAACTTGGAAGCGAAAAATGGCGAGAAGTCAAGCAGCAAACCAAAATAATAATAACCGTCGTAGAGGAGGTGGTATACGTTCCAGCTTGATGGGTGTCCAGATGATCACCGAGAAGGTCGGTTTCATCGTAGGAACAGAAAACGCTATATTGAAAACGACCGATGGTGGTGAAACTTGGGTCGGCAGTTCTGAACGGGCACGCGTCGGGGAAACCCGAAACAATTTGGAAAATATACTGTTTGTTTCACCGACGACAGGTTGGATTATTGGGTCTTACGGAACACTTCTGCACACGACCGATGGTGGTGAAAACTGGGAAAAAAAGAACGCCGGTTTTGATAACAACTTGTTCGGTATCCATTTTGCCGATGAAAAAACAGGATGGATTTCAGGGCAAGAGGGGTTAATCCTGCATACCGCCGATGGTGGGAAAACGTGGAAACAACAGAAAACTGACTCAATTGACAATCTCTATGATATTATGTTTGTGGATAAGATGGTGGGTTGGGCAGTTGGAGAATATAGTGCTGTTTTGCATACCACGGATGGTGGGAAGACCTGGAGTGCTACGAAAGCTGGTGGGAGCGGTGCTCTCAAAGGAGTACACGCCACGGATAAGAACCACTGCTGGACAGTAGACGATTGGGGTGTGATTGCAGCGTACAAAACAGAATAATTGGATGGGTAAGGTCGTTGCACCTTATCCATACAAAAACCTTTTAATGGAGAAATGCATGTCAGAACATAAAGACCATAAAGTTACGATGCTCGGGACGGGGTTAATCGGTATGTTTTACACGATGACGCTCCATAATCAACGTGGTGCTGATCGCGTGCATGTTGTCTACTCTCGGCGCGAAGAACGCGCAACGGATTTTGCAAAAGAGTGGGGCATCCCGAATGCGACAACCGATTTAGCAGAGGCGATCAACCATCCAGAGACGGATGTTGTTGTTATCGGATTGCCGAACAACCTACATCTGAAGGCAGTTGAATTTGCGGTAGAGGCAGGGAAGGCAATCCTCTGTACGAAACCGCTCGGACGGACTGCGGAAGAAGCGAAGACGATGCTTGACCTTGTGGAAGAAGGCGGTGTTTTTGGTGGTTACCTTGAAGATTTGGTCTATCCTCCTAAAACTCTAAAGGCGTTGGAAGCTGTTCAAAATGGTGCGCTCGGAAAAATACTCTGGGTGCGTTCTCGTGAAACACATCCCGGGCCGCATAGCGATTGGTTTTGGGATTTGGAACAGGCTGGCGGTGGTGCTATCGTTGATATGGGATGCCACTGCATTGAGATTATACGGAATTTTGTTGGAAAGAACAACAAACCGCTTGAGGTGATGTGTTGGGCAGATACGCTCGTACATCCGATTGATGCGGAGGACCACGGCATTGCGCTCATTCGGTTTGAAAGCGGGGCAATGGGGCAGTTTGAAGTTAGTTGGGCATTCCGTGGTGGTATGGATCTGCGCGATGAAGTTTCCGGTAGTGAAGGCACAATTTGGCTCAATCACTGGTTACGAACTGGTTTTGAGATGTTTACTGCAGTCGGTCAAGGCGGCTATGTCGCTGAAAAGGCGGAAAGTGACACCGGTTGGCTATTCCCCGTCGGTGATGAAGTCGCTGAACTCGGTTATCGGGATATGTTTCTTGATATGTTCAACGCAATGGACGAAGGTAGAGACCCTATGGAAACCTTCTATGACGGTTATGTTGTGAACGCTATCATTGATGCTTGCTATAAATCCGCGAAGTCTAAACTGTGGGAAGCGGTTGAACTTGATGACTGGCGTGGTGAGGCAGAAACTGAAGACATACACGCTGCGCAACCTGATGCAGATGAACGATATGCTCATCTCAAGGATGAACGGATGCCTGATGGTAGGATGAAACGCATCTACAGAGACACAGAAACAGGCGAGATTATTGAACGTGTTGAAGAACAAGAATCTTCATATCAACAACTTGTATGAACTACATTTTGTAATGGGAAAACAGATAGGAAATTTACAAAAATGCGAAAAATATCTTATGCACCAACAGACGACAGAAAATTTTATCCAGAAACGGATGATGAACCTCTCGCCGAAACTGAACGACACCTCCGCGGGATTTTCCGTATGCTTGATATGCTGGAAACACATTTCGCGGAAGATTCGGATGTTTATGCCTGGAGTAATATGATGATGTATTACCAAAAAGGCAATCCAAAAGCATTCGTCAAACCAGATATCTTCGTTTCGTTTGGGGTTGGTAAACATGAACGCCGCATCTATAAGGTGTGGGAAGAGGGTAAAGCACCCGATTTCATCATGGAGTTTGCAAGCCAAAGCACTTACCACAACGATTTAGGCAACAAGAAAGATATATATGCTGATATAGGTGTTAAAGAGTATCTCCTATACGATACATTTCGGACCAACTTACCCACACCATTGATGGGATTTCGTCTCATTGATGGTGTCTATGTTGAAATCCCACCGCTTCCTGATGGGCGTGTACCGTCAGAAACCTTGAATTTGGAATTTGTTGTACAGATGGATGGTATTGGTGTATATGATGTAGTGGCAAGGGATTGGTTAAAAACACGCGCGGAGAAAGAAGCAGATGCACGTCAACAAGAAGTTGCCGCGCGGAGAAATGCTGAAGCTGAATTGGTAGAACTCCGAGAAAAACTAAAACGCTTGGAAGCGGAGTCCACGGACTCGTAAACTGCAAAACTATTATTCTATGGGATAACAGATGGATACGACTTGGCTTGAATACTGTGCTACTGACGAACAACTCAAAACATTTAACGATACCGGCTATCTGATTGTTGAAGATGCAATCAGTCCTGAAATGACAGATGCCTTAGAGAAAGTTGCTGATCGTATTGATGCTGAAGAACGTGCCAAGAATGGATTGGCTCCACACAAGTTGATGGCTAAATTTCGCGCTGTCGTTGAAGATGATCTATTGCTGGAACTGCTTGATAATAAAAAGGTATTTCCGCTGCTTTGGGATATTTTGGGTTGGAATATCCAACTCTACATCTCACATCTGATTATGTATCCACCAGAACCTCCCGATGCAGAACGTATTGCTAAAGGGGCAGGTTGGCATCAGGATGGTGGCAGACCTATTTCAGAGATGGAACGTCCACACCCACGTCTTTCATTGAAGGTGAGTTACTGGCTAAGCGATGTGATGCATCGTGACAACGGGGCAATGCGCCTTATTCCCGGTAGTCACAAACTTGACAAATTACCACCACGACCTGATCCTGAAAGCGATCCTGAGGGTGCAATAGATCTTCTCGTCAAACCGGGAACCGCTGTGCTATTTGACCGAAGGATGTGTCATTCAAGGGGTAGAAACTATTCCGATGTAACGCGGAAGGTTTTGTTTATGGGGTATAGTTATCGGTGGTTGCGTGGCTTGGATTACAACCTAATGCCACAAGAAATCCTTGAGAAATGCGATCCGATTCGGCGGCAGTTGTTAGGGGACGGTGTGAACATTAAGGGATGGTGGCAACCCACAGATGCTGATGTGCCGTTAAAAACATGGATTGCAGAGCATCGCGGGAAGGAATATGTGCGTTAGTATTACCCCTCTATTTTTTTAAGTCGAGAGTGTTCAGATATCATCCTCAGATTTCTCTGGTGTTTCTTCATCTGAATTTCCTCCATCAGTTCAATAGGTATGCATAAAGTTGTTGGTTCAAATCCTGCTTCTTGGCAAACTTTGTTGATATGTTCATTTACATTATATTTGTGATTTCATAGTCATTTCCTAATTTGACCAGTAATATCCCAGAGATCCACTTTACCACTTCTGTTGCTACTTGCAAGTGTTATATTATCAGGAGCAAACGCTAAAGCGGTAATTCTACTTAACGAATTTGTATCAATCATAGAGATCAATTCGCGGGTAGTCAAATCCCAGATGAATATCTTGGCACTATCTTTCCAGCGTCTACTGCCGTCACTTGCAAGTGTGTTTCCATCAGGAGAAAACGCAAGAGTTTCAACTCTCCTTCCAGGTGTTTTGAGAGTTGCTGTAGTCAGCCCTGTGTCAACATCCCACAGATGGATTTTCCCAGTAGTAATATAAAACGGTTGACGAAGACTTTGACTGCCACTTGCAAGGGTTTTGCCATCAGGGGAAAACTTCAATGACTGAATCGGGTATGGATTTGATGAAAGATAAATTGGCAAGGTGCTCGGACCAGGTGTCATCGCAATGATACCGTAGTCATCAAACGCTTTAGAGCCTACTACCGATATCAAACTTTTTGGTGTGTTAATAACATTTGTGTCTCTTAAATCCCTATTCCAACTTGTGATAATACTATCTTTGTATGTTTCGGGAAATGAGTAGTAGACTTGGTATGTACTTATTGCGAATGCAAATGTTCCATGTATGTGTTGATGTATAAGGTTTGTGTTGGTATCCCAAGCTATTACTAAACCATGAACATCCGCACTAACCAAGATACTGCCATCAGGAGAAAAATCTAAGTAAGCTATCAAAGAATTTTGTCCTGATAAGTATGATATTACTTGTCCTGTAGTGGTATCACATACTAAAACGGTGTTTTGATTTGACTTGCTACTACTGGCAAAGGTTTTTCCATCAGGTGAAAATGTCAGAGCAGTGACAGCTCCTGCATGTTCGCGCATTGAGTATAATTGATTGCCAGTTTCTGTATCCCACAACAATATTTCGTTATATGCTCCGCAAGCGAGTGTTTTTCCATTTGGTGAAAATGCCAGCAAATGGATTGTGTTTTTAGTTGCGGTAAAAGTAGAAAGATGTGTGGGCTCTTGAGCATGTTCCGGCAGTAGATACGGCGTGTTATCTAACAACAGGGGTAGAAGAATCTTAAATAATACAAATAGAATAATCACATCACAAGCGGCAAAAGTTGATGCAAGCCAAATTAGCAATCCGTTCCTTTTCTTTTTTTGACTTCGTATCCGTTCAAAAAAGTGTTTGCTGATTCGTCGTGTTAAGAGCATCAATAAACTCCTTTTGAAAAAACTCCTTTTGAAATACAGATTGACAATCCATTCTGACTTTAGTTTAACATCACAGTGTATCCTCACTATCCGTTAACCATGCTAAATCGAATTTTGCGAAGGACAACGTCTCGTAAGCACCGCGCTCGCCGCGTTCATAGAGACAACATACATTCATGTCTGTGTCTATGCAGAGGTCGGAATAGGCAGCGGGACCTGCATGCAAGACTTTACCTGCATTCCAACTACGGCATTCATCATAACTGATACGTATCGTCATCTTTTCGCGTCCGGTGCTTGCCGGATTAGAAAAAAGGACGCGGTTTTTGTCGTGTGCGTTAGCATCTGTATAACGCACCATGCTGGCTTGGCAGATAGGTTCTATTAAGTCGTCATCGTAACCGAACTCAGTGAACGTATCACCACCGTCAGAACTCCACGCGTAAGCTCGTCGTTTCGGAGCAACGTAGTTTCGGCAATTGAAATAGAGATCACCATCCACAGTTTCAACAACAACGGATTCATTTGTGCCAGGTTGCGCTTCCCCTGCGATCCGCCACGTTTCGCCATGGTCATCACTCACTATGAGATGCGAATAGCCTGTTTCTGCATAGTTGCGACTGTTGCCAAGCACATGATCACACGGAATTACCATTCTGCCACTCGCCAATTGGATGCCGTGACAGGGACCTGTTGCATACCACGTCCATGTATCCAGTTTTGTGTCGGCAGTGATGTCTTTCGGTTCTGCCCAGGTTTCTCCATCGTCAGTGCTTGAGGTCACCCAAACAGTTCGCGGTGCTTCTCCTGCGATAATTTTTCCTTCCCCACCATCCGCGAAGTTCTTACAAAATAGTAGCCAGATGGTGCCAGTGTCTCGGTCAACAACGGGAGCGGGATTACCGTCTGTATCCGCCCCTGTGGAGACAGCAACTTGTATCGGTTGCCATGTTTCCCCATTGTCAAAACTCCGTTTCAACACGATATCTATGTCACCTGAATCGCCACCACCTTTGCGTCTACCTTCACAGAATGCCAGCAGTGTTCCTTTGTTTGATGCGGTAAGTGCTGGAATACGAAATGTGTTATATCCTTCTGTTCCCGCAATGAAAAGCGGATTTTCTGTTTTATACATTTTTGTACCTCAGTTATTTTGCTGTCTTCAATCGTCCCCATGTTGTCGTTATTTTTTCAAAAGGATAGACAGGTGCGGGGTCACCAAGTACCAGTTCATCAATATCCTTTTGATGGTCAGAAATACGTAGACTGTCAACAACGCAATTTGTTGGAAAATTAGGTGAGGGAGGAGAGGCATTGTTAATTTCAAAGGTTTCCGCAAAAACCTTGGGACCTTCACTAAAATTATCTTCTCCTTCCAGTTCACCATCCAAGTAGAGTTTCAATCCATCTGGTACCCATGTTCCAGCCATGTGGTGATGTTCACCCTCTTTCCAGTTTAGTGGTGTACTGTTGGCATTGAACCAGTTATTAGCACTTTTTATCCGCATTTGCGCGATGCCACCATTGTTAAACTGCAGGAAAACCGCATCAGTTCCACGTTTATAAGTCATAAACATAAATAGTTCACCTGTAATTGCAGAGGTATCAATTCCCATCGTTACCCATAATTCAACGGTCCCTTCATCAAGGTTGATAAACCGATCTTCCACCGGAAAATGGATGACATCTCCCTGTTCTTGACTGACAAAACCGTTGCCAAATTTGCCAGGGACGAAACTGCCACCACCTACGGTACCACCTTCTTTTTCGACCTCTGCCTGACTTTCAAGTGCAGAAAAGAATGTTTCCTTTGCTGTAGCAACAGAAATGCAAAGCAATGTTATTGTCGTAATTACACACAATGTTTTCATGATATTTCTCCTGTTAAAATGTTAACGTTTATTTTTGTTGATATTCTACCAATTTACGATTTTTTTGGTAAGAATTCTCTAATGTCAAAACTGCGTTGTTTTCAAAAACAGGACAAAGGTCACAAAGTTGGTCAGCACAGTAGTTTTTGTAAAGACAGATGATCCCTTGCTGTATCTGTGCTGTAGGTTTGATTAAACGCATCGGTTGTGCATCTGTAAAGACCTGTTTTTCCACTTGACGAATTATACTGTTTTCTTGCGTTTTTGTAAAGGCACTGTAAAGACTTAAAATTGCATTTTGTAGTTTTCTGCTTTCTGACTCTACTGCCCAGATATATGCGATAGGAAGTATTTTGTTGACGATGATATCCAAAGCTCTGGCATCTCCAATAAGATTTGCCTTCTGCGTTCCACCCTTCCCAAAGTTGGCGTGTGTTTCCCAATAGCCGGTGGGTTCCAGTGTCAAACGGCTAAGAAGTTCAGTTCTGATAGTTCGTAGCAGTTTGGGTGTATCTACATTTGCTGCCTTTTCACAGATAGGGAGAAAGTAGAGCATCAAACTTCCTTTACTACGAAAGACCAATTGACTGATTGCTGCAATCCGTCTTGTCGGATAGTTATATGGACGGATTCTACCGAACTGCCATTTTGTTGCGTTCATACGGTCTGTTCGTTCTGCTTGCTTTGATGCTTCCCATAATCTTTCTAATGTCACAATGAATGGATCGTCATTTACATGGACGGGTTTCGGTTTTTTCGATTGGGATGGTAGCAGCCCCGCAACACCAAAGAGAATCGCTTGCGTCTCGTGTTCGGACTTATGATCCAAGTCAGCAAAAGGTACGCGTTGTGCTAACTCTCGCAACGGTTTGCTGTTTTGGGAATACCCCAATGCCTCCATTATGCCTTCATATAGAATTTGTTCAAAATCGAGCCGTGTCCTTAACAATCGGATGGCATCCGCCTTTTCTAAGAACCTTTCAGTGCCTAACGCTTCAAACGTCCTTTTGAGACTCTCTATGTTTAATCGGTTGCCTGTGACTCTGCAGAAATTGGCTGTGTCTGCTTCTGTTTGGTTTGTTTCGTCATATAGGTCTCCGATAGGTGCGTCTATCCATTTGAGAAGTTCCAGTGTTGAGATTCGCTTTCCATTCTGTAGCCGTGTTCGTAAATTGAAGTCATCGTTATAGAGAACCACATGGAGAACAACGCGGTTATACCTTGAATTGAGGTGGTGTTTATGTGCGTACCATTCGGAAGATTTTACATGTATTTCTATATCACCGACATAGAGTTTTCCATTGATCTCAACCTCTGCGTGCATAAAATCTGGACCTTCTTCACGGTTCCAGATACCTTGTTTCAGGATGCGAATTTCTCTGCCATCAATTGCAATTAGGTTTGCATTGAAAAAACGTTGTCCATTCCATAATTTCTGCACGAAATCTTCGTCAATCTTATCAAAATCTGGTTCATAAACTTGGTCAACTTCCCGAAATTCATTTGGGTTAAATTCTATTGTGTTTATGTCAGGTTTATTAACTTGATTGTATTCACTCATATTGTGTTATTTCCCGTGCAGTATTTATGTTTGTTTTGCATTTTGGATTTCGTTCATGAGGTTTTGTGTTGCTGCGATCGGATCGGGTTGGGAACATACGGCAGAAATGACAGCGATTCCGTGTGCGCCTGCGTTTATTACCGCAGCAGCGGTTTGTAGTGTAATGCCGCCGATCGCGATTACTGGACATTTTGCTATTTCACACATGCGTTGCAATCGTTCTAATCCTTTAGGTGTTTCGGCATCCGGCTTTGAGGATGTTTGATAGATGGGACCAAACCCGATGTAGTCTGCGCCTTCTGTAATTGCTTCAAGCATCTTCTCCTCGGTACGCGCTGATGCCCCGATGATGGTTTCTGTAGAGAGTATTTTTCTTCCGATGGCAACAGGCATATCATCTTGTCCAAAATGTGTGCCGCTTGCACCGACAGCCAGTGCAATGTCCGCTCTATCGTTCACAATCAGCGGCACGTCATGATTTGCACATACCGTTTGCATCTGCTGTGCAATCTGAATCAATTCGCGTGTTGTTCCGTTTTTGTGTCGGAATTGGATTGTGTCTGCGCTGCCCTGTATTGCAAGTTCCGTCAATTGGGGATGCGTATATTTGGATTGAACCGTTGTATCTGTGATGACGTGTAAAACTCCGATATTTTTCATGTTGGCAATCTGTTGAAAATGTGACAAGTTAATGGCATGTCAGGTTTTTTACGCTTGTAGGAGGGGTTAGGGTAGATGACTTCCACTGCCAGTTTGAGACCAGAATTCTTCGGCGACTTGTTGATGGTTCTGATTTAGCCAAAGATGAATTCGCCTTAGAATGCGAGGTAATCCTTTTTGCGGCAAGTTTGCTGCTTCCCAATTTGCCATCTGCCTACGTAGCGAAATATCAATCGAATTTTCAACGCTAATATCTATTTGATGGCAGACTTGTATTAGTTTACGGTCATCAGTTGCAAGGATGTTAGCACTACGGACATGTGTTGCTTGCACCAGAACCGCATCAGTGATGTCAATTTTCAAAGTATCTGCAATCTTCATCGCCTCAAGGATAATAGGTAAGTTTACTTCAATAATTTCTATAGGTCCTGTGGAAAATTGGGAAAGTTGTTGTGAGGCAAGGTTTGCATCTATGGCATAAACCTTTGAGAGAATCGCCTTTGCTTCAAGCAGTGTAAGCGTTGTCGTGAACCAACTGGTGTGGTCTCGGATGAACGACTCGCACGCAGCGGATGCGGGATGTCCATCAAGCAAAGAGTAGACAATCAGCATAGCGTCCAGACCACGCGGTGTGGACTGATCAGAAAATAAGGTCATCTCCGCTTACCTCGGACAAGTCCAATACCGAAGGAGTCCCGATAATGAGTTTCTCGGCATATACCTCGTCCCATGTTTGGACAGTGCAAGGACGGATGAGTATGCCATCATCTGTCCTTTCAATTACAATCCCCGATTCCAACCCCAATTCTTTCACCCAGTCAAGAGGTAATTTGATCTTATAATCGGTCTCCAAAGCGAGAGTTTTCATAGTATCCACCTTTTCCTATAAACAGTTGAAGGAAGTATACCACAATTCAAACCGATTATCAATAGAATTAATGGAAGGAGGGTGTAAAGTTTTGGTTATTTGTCTGAACCCAAATCCGCAAAACCCGACAATTGAATGTCTCTGCTAAACAACCCTGAAGGTATTGCCTTCACTATGGTAAATGCTTGCTATTTTACCTTTGTTTTAAATGTCCCCAACTTGTCGTCAATTTATCTTGAGGCGATACTGAAAGCGGGCCTTCAACCCAATGTGGAAATATAGCATGTCCTAATGGAAAATCGGTAAGTTGTGTCATCTTACGACTATTTAGATCATACCGATAAATATTACGTGGATCAGATGGTACATCATACTGTTCCTTGTATGCAAACAGCACAGTCCCATCATTCCCCATCCATGCTAATCCAGCCAAATTCACTTTTACAGGAAATTTATGTATGGTCCGTTTGCCTGTAAAAACATTCTGAATAATAAGACGACTTGCTATATCCTTGAAGGGATCATTTGCAAATTCTGTTTCATAATACATAATATATTTGCCAGAAGGCGACCATCTTGGATACCCTCGATTAAGGAATGTATTCCCTTGATGAAAAGGCGTAATACGTTCTTTTCTGCCTCCATCCGAATCCATTCTCCAAATAGTATCTCCGCCTGCTGCATTGTGATATACAACCTTGTTACCATCAGGAGACCAGCTAGCATCTTGTGTATATCCATCTTCTATTGTGTTGTTGTGTGTCAGCTGATTTAGTTTTTTACGGACTAAATCGTAACTATAAATATCCAGATATTTATTATCACGAGAACTATCAAAAAGAATATATCGACCATCAGGCGAAGGAAATGGACTTGTATCTTTACGATGATTGTCCATAAAGCTATGTTCGTTCATGCCTGTTTCATCAATAATAAAAAATTCTCTCTGCATGGTATCCCCTGTGTTTTGCTTCCCATACCCCCAGTCTCTTTCAAATACTATCTGTTTACCGTTAGGAAACCAACGTGGGACACGATCATAGCGATTTGGACTCGTTATTCTACGTAAATTACTACCGTCATCTTCCATAACATAGATATGAGAAAGTGTATCTCCTGTATGTTTTATTCTTGCTTGAAATACTATTTTGGCATCAATATTCAACGCACAAAACAGGAAAATAGCAAGTCCCATGCACACAGACAAAAACGTGAGTCTACGTTTTATTCTCATAACATACCTCCTATATGTTAAAATCTGAAAATGTGTTGACACACATAAAGATGTTAACCCCCCTTGTCAGTGGGGTAACCGTGGCGTTTTCGTTAAATTTCAGAATGTAAATAATTCAAAACTCTACCATAAACGATGACGTGTGGCATTTTTGTAAGAGCACCACAAGTCATCGTAAAGTAAAATCATCTAATGGCCAGCAAAATCTTCAGAAGAGAGTTCTTGATATTCATCAATTTGAACTTCATCTTGTCGTTTTTTGCGATCATTTGAACGATGTGCCGTCATTGTTACTTGCGCTTCAACAAAATACGTGTACTCTGGCAACTGATTGCCAAGTGTGTGAGAATCTGTACGTCCAAACCAAGCTGTATGTACAGCATTATCTTTCATATCAAATTTTTTAAGTCCACCAATTTCTACAAGTTCACCATTAAGATACACTTCGTCCAGCTGCTTTAATATTTTAGTTAACCTGCCAACTTGATAAAATCCAGTGAATCCGTAAATAATATTTTCACGGTCCCAGTTCTTAATGTAACCGCCGAGGGCTATTTCAGCGGTCAGACCATGCCAGCCTACGTCTACCCATACTTCCATTTCAGCATAAGTCCATCCGCCATAAAAATAATCCGTTTTAAGCGGGGTATAGACAGTCACGTCATAAGAATCGGTATCTGAATGGTGCTTCTTCTCATTTTCATCATAAAGTGAATAGGCTACTGCCTTAATTGTATAGACCTGACCGAGGGGAGAACCCGGATAGCCGTAAGGATTAGGACTAAATGTCGCTTCAGTTTTTACATTATCACCAGTACTGTAACCTACATACTTCCCATTGATATACCAATCAACTACGATATACGGTTCTGAAGTTTTCACATAAGCGTAATGATAAAAAGAGTCCGTGTATTCGTATGTAATCTCCTATACTGGGGTACATTTCCTCTATCTCAAACTCAGCCTGACTCTGAGATATACCGATTACAAACATAAATGCTATCGACACTGCGATAACTATGATTTTTAAAGACTTCATTATTCTTCTCCTATTTATAACATTTTTTATAATTTATTAAATAAAAATAGTTTTCCATAAAACGACTTTTTAACTCCCCTTTCTAAAGGGAAATGCGTAAGTCCTATATTCATATACTATGTGCATAAATCGGATAAAAAGGTTACCAAAAAAATATTATTTTTATTGTCGAGTTTTGTAATTGTTGGAGGGGTTTCTAACTCCGCTGAATACTATAAACACATTCAGCGTTGATTTGGATATTTTTCATGTTGGCAATTTGTTGAAAATGTGATAAGTTAATGGAATGTCAGATTTCTAATGTTTGCAATTTGTATATCACATAAAGGAGATAGTTTGTGAGTAATTTGTTGTTTCAATCAGGAGATAAGGTGCTGTTTATTGGGGATAGTATTACGGATTGCGGTAGGAGAGGGGATCACGCTCCGTATGGACATGGGTATGTTCGCAAAATAACAGAGCTGATTACTGCGAAATACCCCGGACGCGATATTACTTATGTCAACAAAGGGATTGGTGGGGATGTGGTTGAAGGTTTAGAGAACCGTTGGGATACCGATGTTATAGATGAAAAACCGGATTGGCTTTCAGTGAAAATCGGGATTAACAATGCAGGTCGTCAGCATGGACAAGGTATTTCTAATGAGGACTATCTGCCGAGTTGGGAGGCGTGCTATCGGCGAATACTGACGCGTGTGAAGAATGAATTGGAGATTCCAATTTTTCTGTTTGAGATCTTCTATATTGAAGAGGATGTTGAAAATCCGAGACCGTTAGCGGTTGATGCTTACAACGCCAGTATTCATAAGCTTGCTGATGAGTTTGATGCGCTTTTGATTCAGATAAATGATGCGTTTGATAATGCGGTTGCTGCCAGACCTGGGGCGTTGTGGACAACGCGAGATGGTGTGCATCCAAATGCGGAAGGACATACTTTGATGGCGTTGGAGTTTCTGAAACAGGCTGGTTGGTAGTACTTGAACTGGTATAAAACGTCACTCAGGTTCAAGGTGTTTTTTGACATTTTCTTTGCCAAATGTCCAGACATTTTCACCAAGTTCCATCAGATGGACAGCGAAAATAGAGTTGTTTATTTCATCTTTGAGGAAATCGTTGCGATGTGGATTGACGAAATGGAGTAGCAATGCGATAATAAGCACACTTGATGCAACACCTACCGCTAAACCGAGCAGGCTATTCAGCCACCCCAAAATACCCTTCTCAAAAATTCGGTGTATCCGTTCAAAAACGGTATCAACAATTATGGCGGTAATAGCAATCAGTACGATAATACTGAGCCATTTTGCGATTTCTTCATGTGAGATAAGTTTTTGGATGGGGAGGGCGAGGTGCTGCCATAATTGACTTGCGATGACGAGCCCTGCACCGAGGGCAAAAATACCCCATACGCTTCGCGTAAAACCTGCCTTGTAGCAACTAAACCCGGCAATGCCGACAATGATGAGGATGGCGATATCTAATTTTGTCATAATGAAGGATAGGAAAGGAACTTAGTAAGTTAAGAACAAAGTCTGTGTTGTCTGTTTTTATTTGGGTATTACAGGCTTTTGATATGTTTGCTGCATTGCAATTTCAATCGGTATGCCGTTTCCTAAATGGTGGAGAAGTTGTTGGATAGAAGAGAACCCACCTTCGTCTATTAGGTTAGTGACAATTGCTGCAGATTGGAGATAGGCGATTTTACGTTGTGAGGTTGGCAGTTCAGTGAAAGGTTGGTTGAGTTCTGAAATTGTTGGTAATTCTCCGTTATAGTTTGCTTGGTGTAGTGTGAGTTTTTCAAAAGAGAACAGGGGACGAGCCATTGTTTGTGCGAGTCCTTCGTTGAGCCACATAGGACAATTCCCGTGTATTAGCATATCAATAAGTAAATGTGTCCACTCATGCCGAATGAGCGTGTATAAAACCCCAAGTTCCGGTTCACCGTCAGCACAGTAGCACACCTGTATTTGTCCATTATAGCAACCACTTGCCCATCTTGGCATAAGTGTCTGTGTAGGTAAGTCATAAGTATTTATGATTGTGATTTGAATTTGGTGCTGTGGATAACAGTGAAGTTTTATACCGATTTCGTTGTTCGTTTTTTCTATGAGTTGGTAGATATGCCACAGTGTTTTTTGGGAAACTGCGGGTTCCACTGTCCACTGCAAAGAATGTGACGTTACTATCTGTGTGGGACGCGCCACGTTTTTTGTTTGTAGAATTGGCGTAAAATTAGGCGGTACGTTCTCTACTAAACCACTATTAGAAATCAGCGTTTGATAATATTTTTTTTCCTCTTTGATTCGTGCTTTGCGTCTAAGGACTGTTTGTGAGTCGGGGGATAATTGGAGGGCAATATCTAAATAGAACAACGCCTGTTCCCATTTGCCAACCATTTCGTAAGCTTTTGCGAGGTCGGCATAAATATGGTAACGGCTTTGGTCATATTCCAAACCCAATAGGTAATGTTGAATTGCTTCAACATACTGGGCTTTTTGATAACAGGCCGCCGCTTGCTGAAAATAGGATAAGGCAAGTGAAGACGTTTTATGCACAGATTTTTTGTTTATACTTTTTTGTTTATACAGTAAAAAAGAGTACGAAAGGGGAGTAGTATTGCACACACAACATGTAAGTGTGTGTGATGTTAATTCCTTAACGCCTCCCCTGTTCTACTTTTTTGGTAAATTAAGAGTTCTTGATGTCGATTACTTGGAAAGTAATATCTCCACACTTAAACTCTGAACCTTTTTCAATAGGTGCGGAATCTTTTACGCGAACGCCTTCAACATGCGTTGGTGTTGAACTTCCTAAATCTGTGATAGAAACTTCGTCATCTTGTATCTCAAAGGAGAGGTTCAGATGTGCGAGTGTATGGATATCAGCATTTTTACGGGTTTCAAGATTTTGCCATAGGTTCAACTCTTCATCGGTGGGCGGAGTTTTCGTTCCTGGGAATACATCGGTATCTACGTTACCCATTGCCTGTGGACTGTATGCAGCTTGTGGGTTAAGGGTTACCGGCAATTCTGCAGTTGCTTCTGCTTCGTCGCCTCTGATGGCTTTCATCAGTTTCTCAGCGACGCGTTCTTTTGAACCCGGACAAGGTGTAATACTGGCTGTTTCCTGGAAACGATAGTGTGCAAAATCAACCAATTCTTTCAAATTGTGAAAATGCGTTGATTCCTGAATGTTCTTTAGAAGATTTTTCTGTTTTCGACTGAGTTTTTCGTTCTTCAGCCAGCAAGTATAAGCTTCTAATATCTCAGATTCTTTTCTATCGGTATCGGTATACCGGACGGACTTAGGCGTTTTTCTAAAAAACCGCATAAAGTTGATCCTCCATGTTAGTAATTCTAATAAATCCATTGGATACCTTTATTGACTAAAATTTGACGTAATTCTTGTGTGCACCGGAATATCCATATTTTGACGGTGCCATCTTTTCTGTTTAGAATTCGTGCAATTTCAGCGACACTACATCCTTCTAAGTGTCGTAATATCCATGCGATACGGTGATTCGGTTTCGTGACCTGTTCCAGAGCATTCTCCAAGATTTCTTGTGCTTCTTGGGCGATTATGTGTTTGTCTGGGCCGGGGCGCGCATCTTCAAATTCATTGAGCGGTCTGTCATCTTGTTCTTCAAGCGTGAGTAGGGATTCACGGATTCTATCCCTTCTACGTATTGCATCAATAACTGTATGTTTGGCTACTATATTTAACCATGCTTGGAAACTCCCTTTTTTGGGGTCCCACTTATCGTTTTGCAATTTTTGCCAGACTTTTGTAAACACATCCAGACTTACTTCTTCTGTATCTTGATGGTCTGATAGCATGCGATAAGCTTTGCTATATACCCAATGGTAGTGTTTTTCAAAAAGTTGACTAAACGCAGCTTCGTTGCCTTGTTTGGCTTGAGTTGCTAAATAAGTATCTTCTGTAGCCGAGAGCTCATTTTTCGCTTGACGCGCCATGACCAAATGCCTCCTTTGCATATTCGTCAAAGGAATCTGAAACAGTTTCGCTATTAATAACGATGCTAAACGTTATTAAGTTTCAGAAATTTCAGTATTTCTATGACATCTAAGTAAATTACCAGTTGAGGATATTTTAAAGGGTATCATACAGCAAGGAACACGTCAAATTTATTTTGTCTGAATTTAGATAAATTGTTGAAATTTAGACCTAAATTTGCTAAAATGCTGAAAAAATCTTGTGGAGTTACAGAAAGATGGAATGTATTTTTTGTGCAATTGTTGCAGGTAAGATTCCCGCTGCCAAGGTGTATGAAAACGACCACGTTTTTGCTTTTATGGACATTGCCCCTGCGAACCCTGGACATCTCCTCATTATACCGAAAGAACATTATCGGAATATTTTTGATATGCCTGCCGAAGTCGGTAGTAAAATTATGGAAGCTGCGGTACCGCTTGCGGCATCGATCCGGGAAGCATTGAATCCGGATGGACTTAATCTGTTCCAATCCAATGAAGCGGCTGGTTTTCAGACAGTATTTCATTTTCATCTACATCTCATTCCGAGATGGGATGGGGATCCGTTACGGTTACCTTGGAAACCGAGTGAAGGAGATATTGAAGAAATCGGTCAGATTGCAGCAAAAATCAGAGAAGTTTTGTAGAGTAATGATGGATTAAATGAACAAGACACCGTCAGGTCGTTTAGTTCAGCAGGTGAGTAAATACTTCCTGCTATTTATTGCATCTTTCAACGAATGTGTGGTCGGTGCGTTTTCAAGCAACAGTTCTCCTTCATAGTTGCCTGTTTTTAGACGTTGCGTAATTGCTTTGAAATCCACATAGCCACTGTTTACTTCAGACAACACGCCTTCTTCTGTTTTCTGTTTGAAATGCACAGACGTAAGGTCATCCATTTTGACCTTTTGCCAAAACGCTTCTGGTGGATTTAGTGTTGTGCGATCATCACGGTATGTATTCGTTTCGTCATAAGTCAATTTCGCGCCACCTGCAATTGCCAATTGGAGGGTCAAGGTTGCCGACTGCTTTGCATTTTCCACAGCAAAAATCATCGGATATTCCGGTAAAAGTGATTTATAACGTTTTAGATTGGTAACTGCTGCGTTGTGGTCAATTTCACCTTCACTTTCCAAATCTACGAGACGCAATCGCGCGCGCTGGACATAGTAGATATGCCAACTTCTTGGCGACGACAATTTTTTGTGTGTCTACATCAATGTCAAGTGATTTTGATAGCCACGGGTGGGACATAGCATAGCTCAAAGTCAATCCTGAGCTTTTTCAACGAAGTCGGCAATCTCTCTAAATAGCATAGGATAGTTTGTCTTATTCGGATCAAAACCGCTATCCCACATGTCGTTACAGATAGTCTTGAACTCGTTATTAGTGTATTCAGGTATTGCGTTTTCTATTTTTTGAAGAGTTTTTCCGAATTCAGAGTTTCGAAGGTATTCACCTTCGCGTACCTCCATGTCTCTAAATCCATTTGCACCGAATTCCACCATCAAATCATCAAATCGTCTACCATTTGCTATTTCATTTGCCCAGATGTTGGTGACGATCCCAAGTTTTTTAAACATTTTGACATCCTTGTGATATTAAGTTATGATATACAAGAGATTTATTGATATTCTTGACACATGCAGGACGATATTTTCCGATGTTATTATGGAGTTGATATGATACAACATACAAAATTCACCGATGAGTTACGGCAATTCGCGGCACCCATCTGGGAAGCGGATCTTAGACATCCATTTGTTCAAGGCATTGCAGATGGTACGTTACCGAAGGAAAAGTTTAAATACTATCTGATCCAGGATTATTTGTTTCTCTTGGATTATAGTCGTGTCTTTGCTTATGGCGTTATCAAAGCACACGATGAAGCGACAATGGCACTCTTTTCACGGTTGCTCAACGAGACGTTAAACACCGAGATGGATTTACATCGTGGGTATTGTGAGAAGTTCGGCATTTCTCCCACTGAAATGGAATCAGCACCTGTTGCACCGACAACGCATGCTTATACGCGTCACATACTCCACGTAGCACAAGTTGGTACTTTAGCAGATGTGATAGCTGGTGTGCTTCCGTGTCAATGGGGTTATGCGGAGATCGGTACATCACTTGCTGAACAAGGTGGTTCCCCTGAACCGCTTTACCAAGAATGGATTGATATGTATGCTTCTGCTGAATTCCTTGCTTTAGGTGAATGGTTACGCAACTTGCTAAATGACATTACAACTGAAAGCAGCCTAGACGAGAAAGATCGACTTCAGAAATATTTTCTGATGAGCAGTCGGTATGAATACCTGTTTTGGGAGATGGCATGGACAGAACAGGGATGGCAGATCTAACTCATTTTTCCTAACGGTATCGCAAAATGAAAGACTGTGCCTTGCCCCAGTTCGCTTTCCAACCATATCTGTCCGCTGTGGCATAGCAATATATGTTTCGCAATTGCCAATCCTAAACCGGTACCACCCATTTTCCGTGCGCGTCCCTTATCAACACGATAAAACCGCTCAAAAACGCGAGATTGCGACTCTAATGGGATACCGATGCCAGCATCTTTGATATGGACAACGATTTCATCAGTGGTATCCGAGTCTGTTACTCCCTTTTCTGCTGACACATCTATCTCACCGCCATCAGGTGTATATTTTATTGCGTTGTCAATAAGATTTACGAAAACCTGCATAAATAGTTGTCTGTCAACGTTTATTTCGGGTAAATCGGCGGGTATATTCCAATTCAAAACTAAATCTGCCTCTTCTAAGACCGGTTCAAACACATCCAATAGTTGTTCATGGAAATCATTGAGGTGGCATAGTTCCCTTGTTAACTCTACATCTCCAGATTCAAGCCGTGCTAATTCCAGCAAATCCGAGACTAATCGTGTGAGACGCGAAGAGTGATTGAGTATTTTTACGATAAATTCTTTGCGTTTTTTGTTCTTGATAGAACTGTTGTTCAACAGTGTTTCAGCGTATCCGTGGATTGTTGTCAAAGGTGTGCGTAATTCGTGTGATACGTTTGCTACGAAATCTGCGCGAATGCGTTCTAATTTTCGGACATGGCTGACATCATGGATGACGATGACATATTCACTCTCGGCGGCAACGGGAACGATTGTCACTTCTGCCTCTGACTCTGTCAGATTGGCAAGACGTATTTCGGCAAAAGCAACGGTACCTGTCTGTTCTGCTTCCATAAGTAAAGCCTGGAGTTCAGGAATGCGGTTAATTTCAATCAATGCTCTGCCAATATATAGTTCAGGTAGGTTCAACATCACGACAGCAGCTGGATTGGCATAAGTAATTTCCGACGCACCATTTACCAACAGGACACCTTCACTCATATTGTTCAAAATGGTTTCTAAGCGTTGATTTTCTAAGGAAATCATATCAATCTGTTCTTGAACTCTATCTGTCATGAGATTGAAATGCCGTGAAAGTTGTCCAAGTTCGTTTTCAGAATTGACCTCAACACGAGAGGTACTTTCTCCTGCAGCGATGGATTGTGTGATCTGCGTTAATTTGTTAATCGGTTTGACAATGGCATTTGTGCTAAAAATACCGAACAGGATTGCCAGAACCGAACCAGCAATGATTGCATATAGTAGTAAGCGTTGCAGGTTGCCGAGAGTAGTATTCACGGTTGCCATCGGTAGTGCCACACGGCAATATCCTATAGATTGTCCATTTTTTTCAGCAGGTAGTACATAGTAACGGTATTTTATGTTTGTTGTATCACTACGTCGGTTTTGAATTCCGCTGCCTTTCTTAATAGCTTCTTGTACTTCTGGACGGGAAAGGTGATTGTCCATCTCAATGAGTACTTGTCCATCCCGTTCTGTATCACCCCAGACAGTGCCCTCTTCCCCAATGAAGGTCAAACGGACGTTTCCTGTTTCTCCAAGACGGTCTACAAGTGCATCTATTGCTTGGTGTGTAAAATTTTCTTTTTCCGGGAGTGCCTCAATCAAAAACTCTCTTGTGAGTGCAGCCTGAACTTTCAACTCATTGGTAATACGATCTCTGAGTAACCCCTTTAGTGCTTCTCCAAGAAAAAAGTAGACAGCAAGTAGCACCATGAGAACGATGCCTATGTAGCTAAATGTGAGTTGCGTTCGAATTTTCATAAGTCATTTTCCGCAGGTCTGTTTGGTATCCGATTAAATGATAACACATTTTTGGAAGTTATTGACATTTAATTCGTGCTTTGTTAAACTGCAACTACATTACAATTCCGATAAACATGAAAGAGGAAACGATGGATATCCGATATGAAGGTATTTTTGCACCTACGGTGACACCCCTGGATGAAAAGGAACGTGTTGACGAACTTGGGTTTGTTAGACAACTTACCCGCTTGATAGACAATGGAGTTCATGGTATTTATCTGCTGGGTTCCTCTGGTGAGTTTGCGACGTTGACACAAGCAGAACGGGAACGTGCAATGGACATCGCCATCAAAACTATTGCAGGACGGGTTCCAGTTATTTGTTGTGTTATGGATACCAGCACACAACGCGTGATACAAAACATAGAAATCGCACAACAATTTGAGTTTGATGCTGTTGCTACGACTCCGTGTTACTATTATCCCTCCGTTGATGTCGCGGATATAGTCCAGTTTTACAAAGCGGTCGCCGCAAGCACTGAGCTGCCGGTAGTGATTTACAATATTCCGATTACTGCTAAGACCTTTATTAAACCACCTGTAGTTGCGCAGTTGGCAGATGAATGTGATAACATCGTCGGTATAAAGGATAGTTCTGCCGATTGGGTGAATTTCTTGAATCTATCGGTACTATTAGGGGAACGTGAGGATTTTTCCATTATGATCGGTTCCCATTTTCTTGTGGGAGCAGCGGTGCTATTTGGTGCTGAAGGTGGGATCATTTCCATTTCAAACGTCGCTCCAAAGGAAGCAGTTGCACTTTACAACGCTGCAAGAGATCGTAATATTGAGGAAGTTGACCGTCTTCAACAATTCTTTGTCAAACTTAGCAAACTCTATACTTATGGACAGGGGGTTAGTGGTATCAAGGCATGTTTGGAGATTCTGGGGGTTTGCAACGCATGGACGACAAGTCCGTTGCTGCCTGTTAGTGATGCTGCCAAAACCGAACTCACAACGTTGCTTGCTGATTTGGGCATCTTGCACTATAATGTTACATGATAGAAATACAACCGATTAAAACCTCACCCAACGTTACCATAGAAGTTCCTGGTTCAAAAAGTTTTACGAATCGTGCGCTGTTAGTTGCTGCGCTTGCACACGGAGAGTCTACCTTAACAGGTGCGCTTTTCAGTGATGATACGCACTATATGTGCAATGCGCTCCGCAAACTCGGTTTCTCTATCACGGAAAATAGGGAACAAGCGACCTTTTCTGTAAAGGGACATGGTGGACGAATTCCTGTTCAGCGTGCCGATCTCTATGTCGGCAATTCAGGAACAACAACACGATCACTTATCAGTTTCGTTTCTCTTGGTCACGGCAAGTTTGTGATTGATGGCGATGAACCGATGCGACGTAGTCGTCCAATGTCAGATTTACTTGATGCGTTACGGTTGCTTGGTGTTAATGTCCGTTCCAAATTTGAGAACGGACATCTCCCTGTAATTGTCCAAGCCGATGGCCTTGAAGGTGGGAAAACCAAACTTGATGTCAGCAAAAGTAGTCAGTTTTTAACAGCACTGCTGCTTATTGCTCCGTGTGCTAAAAACGGCATGGAGATTGAAGTTGTCGATGATCTCAAAACACCTTATATTGACATTACGATGTCGGTAATGGAGGCGTTTGATGCACATGTTATCCACAAAGATTATCAACATTTCCACATAGATGGCGGACAGCAGTATCAAGCGCGTGCTTACCATATTGAGACGGATGCTTCCAGTGCGTCCTACTTCTTCGCTGCTGCAGCACTCACTGGCGGATGTGTCACTGTGAAGTCCTTATCCACAAGTTCTGCACAAGGTGATGTGCAATTTGTGCATGTTTTAGAGCAGATGGGATGTCAAGTCTCTGCTTCTGATGACGGAATTACCGTTAAGGGACCGAATCAGTTGAAGGGTATTGATGTGGATATGAAAGCTATCTCGGATACTGCGTTGACGCTTGCTGCGATTGCCCCATTTTCGGATAGCAGAGTCGCTATCCGCAACATTGAGCATACACGCTGGCAGGAGACTGACAGGATTCACGCGATGGTGACGGAACTGCGTAGATTGGGTGTGTCTGTCGTTGAACATCAAGATGGACTTGAAATTTCCCCTTCTCCAATTACACCTACAGCGATTGATACCTATAACGATCACCGTGTAGCGATGGCGTTTTCGCTTATCGGGTTGAAGGTGCCAGGGATTCGAATCAAAAACCCAGGTTGTGTGAGTAAGACGTTTCCTGATTATTTTGAGGTGCTGCAGGGGTTGTATGGTTGAAATATCTTTCACGTAATATTAAAATTTAAGGATGCCAAAGATTGACGATTCATAAAATTTATGGTATACTTACATAAAGAATGTGCTAAAATTGTTTAAACTTCTATGAAGATGAACTGAATAGGAATACATGCAACCACCCAGTTATAATGACAATGTTTTTATCAATTGTCCATTTGACTCAGATTACAAACCTCTGTTTGATGCGATGATATTTGCCGTGCATGATTGCGGTTTTGTTGCCCGCTGTGCGCTTGAGGCAGGAGACGCAAGTCAAGTTCGGATTGATAAGATTTATAATATTATTGAGGATTGTCGTTATGGGATTCATGATATTTCCAGAACAGAATCAGATGAGACTTCAGGACTTCCTCGGTTTAACATGCCATTAGAGTTGGGGATTTTTCTTGGGGCAAAGAGATACGGTATACAAGAACAGGAAAGGAAAAAATGCCTTGTGTTGGATAGAGAACCGTACTCGGTATCAAAAGTTTATTTCAGATATTTCCGGTCAAGATATTTTTGTGCATAACAATAATCCTGAGGAAGTGGTAAGGGTTGTTCGAAATTGGCTTCTCACCGTATCGGATCGTCAGACAATTCCAGGGGGTGGAATTATTTGGAAACGTTACCAAAGTTTTTTGAACGATTTACCTCAGGTTATTCACGGACTTCGTTTAGAAGTTGAAGACCTGAAGCACTTCAATGATTATATTTTTGCTGTAGCAGAGTGGCTGAATCGTCAATCAAATAA
This sequence comes from Candidatus Poribacteria bacterium, assembly GCA_012270795.1. Classification (GTDB taxonomy): domain Bacteria; phylum Poribacteria; class WGA-4E; order WGA-4E; family WGA-3G; genus MSPOR6. Next base: position 6,848 of record JAAXHO010000279.1, on the reverse strand, counting down.
CGAACTATAACCTATTCTATGGAGGTAATTTAGATGCCAAGACAGAGAATTGTCAAGTATCCTCCTAAGCGAGGACAAATCCCAAGGTCAAAAATAAAACGAGCCGTTGAAGAGGTACTTAAGGCAAGAGGGGTTCAAGTAGAACCACAGCGTGATACCTATAAATACCATCTAAAACAAGGGGACAAAATTATCCGCAGCGGAATTACGAATGACTTGCACCGACGTGAAAAGGAACTCCAACGAGATTACAGTAAAGATGTTTATGTTCATCAAGTCGGAAGACGGACGACGCGAGAAGATGCGCGGGAATGGGAAAAGAAGCAAAAGCACCGTAACTGATGCTGTTGCGGCATGAACTTTTTGAGGAACGGAAATTAGCTTAAAAGGTTGGACAGTAGACCTCTCGTCTGCGGACCACATTGCTAAACAGATGATACTACAACTCGGTGGAGTTAGCGGCACTTGGATTTTGGCACAAGAAGGAATTATTCAACTTTTAGGAAAAATGAGCAGCAACAACGAAATTCTCAGTGAACTACTTAAGCGAATTTCAGATTTGCAAAAGTTATTGGAACAAAACGGGTTGCTAACTGCGGAAAGTGAAGTTGAAGTTTTTGTAAAATATCTTAAAGAAATACAACCACAATTGGGTGGTGATGAAAAATCTATGTCAGAAGAATTTGTTCGGGGTGAAATTCAAAAGATCACAAACCAAATGGGGTATAAGGTAGAAGGTTCAGCAGAGAGAATCCTTCAACAATTGATTAAGACGAAGGTTTTTCAATTAGGCATAGAAATCCAATGTCCTGAATGTACAGAACATTCAGGACATTCTGTAACCGATGCTGATTACGAACTACAATGTTCAACATGTCTTGCCTTATTTCCATTCCCTCATGCTTCTAAAATTCCCTCATGCTTCTAAAGAGGTCAATTGGTCATACCGTACACTTGGACCATTCAGTTTACCGAAACATGCTCACAGTGCTTATACAGTACTTTTGACTCTTCGTTTTTTCTCAGATTTTTCACTGCTTAATGGCACGACAACCCCACACATGAGTTTTACAGCTAAAAAAGATGGTATGAAACTTTTAGAGGCTGACCTTGGAATGGTGGAGTAAAAGAGAAGGAATGCGTATGGCAGTTAAAATTCAAGCACTCCAACAATCTCTGTCATTCCCCGGATCGCTCCTACAGAAACTGGGGAGATCGGGGTTGAAAACCCTCCTCCAAGAGTACATTTTGACAATTGAATGCCTCCGGACTTTACACACCCCACACCAAAAAAACATTTGACATTGCCCGAATTGTTGATTATAATTATCATTTCCTTTTTACCCCAAGTCTAAACAATAACAGGATATATGACCACTGTGGAGGCAGATATGCATTTAGTTACATTAAAGAATTGGTCAGAAACGGAGATTCTTGAAACAGTAGAAAACGGTATCAAGATCAAGAATTATCCTGAAAAGTACAAACACGCTGCTGGCGGGTTAAGTCTTGCGCTGCTCTTTCAAAAGACCTCTACACGGACACGGTGTGCTGGTGAAATCGGCATTGTGCAACTGGGAGGCTACGTGCACTATTTAGACTGGCGCACAACAAACTTCGGATTGGCAGACCTCAGTGACGAAATACGCGTTTTGTCTGCTTATGTAGATGTTATTTTGGCACGTTTCCTGAAACATGCTGATATTTGTGAGGCAGCCGAAGCGGCATCTGTACCTATGATAAACGGCTGTTGTGACAGATACCATCCAACACAAGCTCTTGGTGATCTCATGACAATACAGGAACATATCGGAAGGTTAGATGGTGTGAAGGTATGTTTCATCGGTGTTCATAACAATGTCTGTAATTCATTGATTGCTGCAGGTATGAAAGTCGGACTTGAGGTGACTGTTATTGCACCAGAAATCAATCCTGCGGCTGAAGATGGGGAACTCTTGTCTGAAGCAGAAAAGAAAGGGTGCTATAAAGCCATTTCTACAGATGTTGATCATAGTGTGTTGGCACTGCAGGAAGTCATATCGGAAAGCGATGTCGTCTATACAGATACTTGGATAGATATGGAATTTTTTACGGATCCTAACTTTGCTGAGGAACGGGAAAGTCGTATCAACAAGATGTTACCTTATCAGTTGAACAATACGTTACTAAAAGGTCTTAATTGCAAAATAATGCATTGTCTACCTGCACATCGCGGTTATGAGATTTCAGGTGAGTTGCTTGACGATCCGCGTTCAATTATCTTCCATCAATCCGAAAACCGACTGTATAGCATGAAAGCGATCCTGCTCCATCTCCTTAACAATTGAAGGTCTCTATCCCCGGGGTTATTTATGGTAGATTATGGATTTAATTCTACATTTTGAGTTGTAGGAGCGACCTTTGGTCGCGACCAAGAAATCAACGGTATGAATCATGGCGAATCATGTAGAATACCGTACGCGTATTCTGCCGAGTGCATTCGCCCGATGGTATTCCCCGGGTATGAATATTTTTCGGCATTCTCCGGGTCGCTCCTACAGAAGATGTGTATAATTATTTCAATAATTCACCGTAAATAAATTTAATCCTCGTAACAACTAAAACCCAAGCTGCTTATCCACAACATTCTTTAATTCTTCACCCTTGAGGTACCGCTCAAGATTATCCAAGAAAAACTCGGTGATGCGGCGCATGCGGTGCTGTGAACCACCTGCTGCATGTGGCGTAATAATAACGTTATCCATGTCCCACAACGGGCTTTCTTTATCCAGTGGTTCTACCTCTGTTACATCTAATCCTGCACCGGCGATTTTACCGGATTGCAAGACTTCAATTAAGTCGCCTTCCTTTACAATCGGGCCGCGGGCAATGTTGATAAGATAAGCAGTTGGTTGCATTACTGACAAGTTATCAGCATTTATCAGTCCGCGGGTCTCTTCAGTCAAAGGACAAGCAATCATCACAACATCTACGCGACTCATCGTGTCTTTGAGTTTTTCCATTGGCAAAAGTTCGTCCACATTATCAGGTTTTTCAGTTCGGTAAGCATCTACAGCGATAACGTGCATATCAAATCCTTTTGCGCGTTTCACTATCTGCATGCCGATACCCCCTAACCCGACAATACCGATTTTGAATCCATCAATCTCAATCATAGGTGATTGACTACCACCCCATTTGTGGTTATCTTGGTTGCGAACACAATGATGAATACCGCGTGTTAAACCGAGAAGAAGTGCAAACGCTTGGTCAGCGACGTGTGTGCCGTAAAGTCCAGCAGCGTTGGTCAAAATCACATCGCTTTCGCGCATATTGGGATACATGTGTTTGTCCATGCCAGCACTTGACGCTTGAACCCATTTGACGTTGGAGAGGTGTGGAAAAATATCCTCGCTACAAAAACCGAAGAAAATATCAGCATCTTCACATTCCGCAACTAATTCTTCACGTGAAGTTGGCAGAACGTAAGTATGTTTCTCTCCAATGATGTTTTCTAACCGCTTTAACTGTTCGCCTTCAACTCTATGTTGTAATAATATCTTCATGTAAGTCCTTTCGTTAGTCAAATTCTGGTATGTCTTACCACGGTGGTGTGTCTGGTAGCAATTCTTGGTATTTTTTTAGCAATCCATTTTCATAACTTCCTGCATATTGCTCACTAAAAAACCTGTCTATACCTTCGTCAAGGAAGTGTGCCCATGATGTGTCTTCAGCACCGGGATTGACAGGAAAGAATAATGCGTCTACACTTTGACCTGCTTTTAAGTCACCTGGGGAATCCCCGATCATTAGGACACGGTTTTCGGCATATTTGTCCTTTGTTGTGATAGTAAGATGTTCGGTTTTTGTTCCCATCTCCTGTCCAGCAATTAGTGCAACGTATTGATCAATATTGTGTTCGTCCCATTCGCGTTTGAGTGCTTCGTCTGGTGTAGCAGAGACAACAATCACGTCTGCTTTTCCTTGAAGTCGTTGCAGTGCTTCACGGACTCCAGGAAACGGAGGAAGGTTGTAGACAATTTCTGCGACGTTTTCGTTCACAGCAAGGCTCCATTGCATCACTTGACTTAATTCATCGTGTCTTTCTCCAGCTGCGTTGTCAATTGCCTCTTGAAGCGCAGGGTTACCAAGTTTCGTCTCGGTCTCAGTCCATTTTCGTAGGTGAGAAAGTTTCGGTATTTCTAAACCCATCTTCTGTACAAGGGACATTTCACGCAAGTAATCAAAAACGAGAAGAACTGCTTTAAATCGGTTTGTGCCGCGCATGGTGGAATAGAGATTTACAAAATCCCATGCTTGATGTACCTGTCGTGAAATTGCTGCCAATCCAAAATGTTTGACAACGTTGACGCTGAAGCAGTCGTTGTGTTTGACCTCCATGCTATTGAAAACGCATCCGTCAGAATCAATACCGACAAAAAAATCGTGTTGAGGTTTAAAGTCATATAATGCTTGTTGTGGATCTTGTGCCATAAGTTCTCCTTTCTATTCTATAATCACTTCCGGCCGGTTTTCTAACATCCATTCTGTATGGAATACGGTTGGTTCACCATCTTCACTGGCAATAGTATTTCCGTCTGCATCCAACTTGTGATAGGTGTGTGCGCCGAAATAGTCGCGCATCGCTTGGATAAGGTTAGCAGAAAGCCTGCTGCTACGGTAGCTATCAAAATACGCTAAAGCCGAACTGAACGCTGGAATTGGGACACCGAGCTGCGTAGCAGTACTAATGACATTCCGCCAGTGGGGTTGTGCTGTTTCTATCACACCGCGAAAATAGGAGTCAAGCAGTAGGTTCGGTAGGTCAGGATTTCGTTCAAATGCTTCTGCAATGCGATGTAGAAATTTTGCCCGGATAATACATCCACCACGCCATCCTAAAGCGATTTTTCCGAGGTCCAGATTCCAGTCGTATTCGGAACTTGCTTCCCGCATGAGCGCGAAACCTTGTGCGTAAGAGCAGATTTTTGCAGCGTAGAGTGCATCATGGATTGCCTGCAAAGCTGCTTCTTGGTCACCATCATAAGTGCCAACGGGTCCTTTAATAACCTGGGAGGCCTCAACGCGTTCACTCTTGATTGCAGATATACAGCGTGCAAAAACGGCTTCAGCGATTGTTGGAGCAGCAATACCGAGATCTAATGCCGATATACTTGTCCACTTACCTGTTCCCTTTTGTCCTGCTTTATCCAGTACAACATCTACAAAAGGTGTGCCATTTGCGTCGCGTTGTGTAAAGATGTCTGCGGTAATTTCTATGAGGTAAGAATTTAGTTCGCCTTGATTCCACTGATTGAAGACTGCATGCATGTCGTCAGCGTTGATACCTAAGATGTTTTTCATAAGTGAATATGCTTCACATATCAGCTGCATATCCCCATATTCGATGCCGTTATGCACCATTTTGACGTAATGCCCAGCCCCGTTGGGACCGATGTATGAACAGCAAGGTGTGCCATCTACCTGCGCTGCAATCTTCGTAAAGATTGGTTCTACGAGCGTGTATGCCTCAGCAGAACCCCCGGGCATCATTGCGGGGCCTTTTAATGCGCCTTCTTCCCCGCCGGAGATTCCGGTTCCAATAAATAGGATATCCTGTTCTGCGAGGTCTGTGTGTCGGCGAATGGTATCGTTGAAATTGGAATTGCCTCCATCAATAATCAAGTCGCCTTTTGAGAGATGCGGAACGAGTAACTCAATGAATGCATCAACAGGTTCACCTGCTTTTACCATCAAAACAATTTTTCGGGGTGTGTCTAATTTTCCAATAAACTCTGTGATAGAATGTGTTCCGACGATGTTTTTTCCGTTAGCTGTTCCTGAAGTGAAGTCATCTACTTTTGAGACGGTTCGGTTAAAAACCGCAACTTCAAACCCTTTGCTTTCCATATTGAGAGCGAGATTTTCACCCATCACTGCTAATCCGATGAGACCGATGTCTGCTGCCAAATTTATGTCCTCCAATGACGTTATGTGTTTGTATATCATACACTACAAGGGTTAGAGATGTCAACAGCAAAAATTATTTCTCTAGTGGCATTCAATTCATGAAATTTTTTAGTTGTTTTTTTTCGGTTTTTTGCGATTTTTTCGTAAGTCTTTTCGATCGTGTCGTGGTATGGGTTTATGAAGGTTTTATGAATTTACGGAATTTTGAAAAAAACAACTAAATGGCTTTTTTGTCGTTTTTTGTGTTGTGTTTTCTGTTTTTGAGAACAATAGAAATCATGTATCATCTATTGGGATTCTATTATTGAAATGTCTTTCAACAAAGCTGTTTCGTGACAATTGAGTGCGTTTGATTTTGGGTATCTTTGCCGTGTCTTTTGTGAAATTCGCGCCTTCCGCGATTCTGTCTGAACCAGGATTTTCAAATCAACGGTATGAATGCCATTTAGGCATTCCCCGGGATTACCTCATCAATAGTTTTTGATACAGAAGTTTTTGATACAGATTTATGCCAACTTATGAATGGTGCGTCATATCTTAAACTCATCATCCTGAAAATCTGATAATCCTGAAAATCCTGGTTCAGACAAGTGACAAAAACTTTACACACCCTTGCTCTTTTTTAATTTGCGTTGTTTTTGTTAATTGTGTTATAATATAACGACTTGTGCTAATTACTATTCATAATATACAACATGTTGTATTGTTTATTTATGCATAAACAACATCTTTTAATGCCATCAACTTACGACCTAAACATTTATTTATGAAAACACCGAGTGTGAAACCAACAAACTTGTTGTTCATCCGTGTCAAAAAACCCAAATGGGTTCTGGCATGTATCCTTGATATATTGAATTGACCACACAGTTGACTGATCGTTGTCTCGACCCTTCGCC
>JAAXHO010000039.1 GCA_012270795.1 Candidatus Poribacteria bacterium | reverse complement strand
GGTGACACAATTGTAGACTGATCTGAGGAGGAGTTGGGGTCGTTTTGAGCAGTTGAAGTTGATTTTGTATCTTTACTGCCCAGTGTGACCGAGCGGTCAGTGGACTCAATCATCTCAGTGTGAACTGTTGACGGGGTCTCAGTGAATTCGGAGCCCTTTGTATACAAAAGTGTTGGTGCTGCCAACCGTTTTGGGTCAGTGTGAACTTCACGGTTGCTGGGACCTGGCTCTCCTGGGTCATGGACTTGAGATTCACTTGCGTACACAGAGTCTCGGATGATCTGGCGTTGTTTCTGCAAAAAAAGTTTGATTGTCTCGTTTTGCAAGGCAGCTACATAATGCTTCTCTGCCGTTGCCTCACTGTGACCAGTATTGGATCTGAAAGCTGGTTTCAACTCGTCGGGCAACACACTTGGGTTGTTTTTAATGTAGGTCTCCCAAACTTTCCGAATGGCATTTGGTGAGAAACTGAAATCTTGTTTTCCGATGAATTTTTCAATGGTCGACTTTACGATGGAGGCTGTTGTTGTCAATTCCCCTCCTTGTTTGTTCGGGAAGAGTCGCGTGGGTTTGGTTTTGCCTGTCTCCTTCTGGTAGAGGTCATGGCACCGTTCAACTAATGCAGCGAGCTCGGGAGTCTTCTCGAAGAAGTTCTCACATATGTGACCTGTTTTGTGGTCATAAGATCTCAATACCTCCCCAAGTTCCATGTTCTCGAAGTCTTCTGTCTTGGTGTTCAGGACAGTGCCCAGCCGACAGTTGCTGTTGACTAGAGTGACAAAAATGGTCATCGAAACTAGTTCCATGTAGGTAAAATCACCGGAGACGCTCTGTACGATTCTTTCTTCGACGTTTTTTGCCAAAAGGGCCAATTCTTCGAATGATGGCAGACCATCAAAGCGCTCTTTCTTTCGTTTCTGTGTCTCTTTTCGCCTGTTAACCTTGTTCCGGTCCTCATATTCATCTAATTCGTCTGTAATAGTCTTGAAATCAACTTTCATGATCCGAGATCTGTGGCGTTGAACCCACTTTATGAAGTGTCTGAGGACCACTATGAGTTTGGAAACACTGTTGTGGGTGTATTCATTGTCCTCCTTGTACTGTCTTACTGTTTGGTTAACCATTTCTGCGTGCTTCATGTGATCAGTTCCCAAAATGAAAGCTCTGATGAAATTTCTTTGGAACTGAGACAAGTCTTTGTCGTGGAAGCTGTTGTAGATTTCGTTGTATTCATCTAGCACAGTTGAAAATTTGAAGCCCATAATGGACTTCTCGCTAATCTCTGTGATCTCGGGGGGAAACTCAGCATCTGATTTTTTGTTTTTGACTGTCAATATAATATGCCCGGGGTAATTAATCAAGTGTCTTCGTTTGTTGGTGAGTCGAAGTGGACAATTTACGCATTGGTACACAGTCGATCGGGCATTTTGGGTGCTATAAAAGGACATGAGGAATTTGCGCTTGGCAGGTGCAATTGAACTATGAACTTTGTCCAAGTGCTGTCCAATTTTAGACACCTTTTTCTTGCAGATTGTACAAGTCCTCAGTGTATCCCTCATACTCCTTTTTACAGTTCTTTTTCGTTTTGGAGACGTTTTTCCCACTTCTTGAACTTCTTCATCTGATATGCGTGTCACCTGGGTAGTGGTGGGGGTACCTGGGGCTAGTTGGCCTAACTGTGTCATTTCCAGGCCCAAATCAGGCAGGTTTCCCAACGTCGAACTCTCCATTTTCTGTATCTCAGCATCCAACATTTCTTGGGTCGCACTTCCCATTTCTTCCAAGGAATCGAATGGTTGTTGCATTTCTGCCACGGGGGTAGAAGTTACGTTAGACATGACTGTATCTGAGGTTTATAAGAGCAATTTAAATGGCCTGATTGAGAAGTTTAAGTGAACTCAAAAAATGAGTCAAAAAACGTACACAGCGTCTCCAAAATGGCTTCACACCTTTCCATTATACACCTAGGTGTGAAAAGCGTCTACTTTACCACCTGTTAAAGGTCACTGGTTTTGATTAGGACGCTTTTCTACATCAATAGTTCTTTCTTGAAACACGACGCACTTTCTCAGCTATAAAAACCCAGAAGGGTGCTTTCATACAAGGAGTCTCCGATTATCGTAAAGTGGACTTTTTTTATTCGATGCGGAAAAAATTTTTTTCTCGCACAAAGGTTCCTATCGGTCCTTGTAAACCAACAGAAAAATTTGGTTCGAAAACTCCCACTTCTTCGAGTGATTCGATCTCATGAGACGCTGGGTACTCCGTAAATTTTGGTGTCAGAGACTGTGTGTACGTTTTCGGGTCAGGCACCCTAGTACTGAGAGTCTAAAATCGTCATGATGATGATGATGATGA
>JAAXHO010000124.1 GCA_012270795.1 Candidatus Poribacteria bacterium | reverse complement strand
CCTAATTTCCGATGGCAGTACAAAGTTTGTTAGATCCTACGGAGATATTCCAGAGGTTCACATTTATGTAGATTTTAAGATAAAAACCAAAGTACATCAGTTACCTGTAACAAAGGATGAGATTCTTGCCGCTCTTGAAGCACAATATAAGTTTAGACCTTCGGAAGAAAGGTTACGGACACTCGAAAAACTCCGAGGCGAAAAGTAGGACAGAATACCACTCTATCTTATAGATGAAACCAACGCGTAAACCAGTTAGTCAAATTAATTTATGATGGCATGTGTTCCTTATGTTCGGTCTGTCGAATTAGCGCGTTCATATAGGCCATGACCCCCGACAGATATTTGTCTGAATAAAAGGTGATAGGAAATCGCATACACGCACTTTGCCTATCGCTTTTCTACTCTAAAAGGAGAATTTGATAATGTTAAGAAAGTCCAAGAATTTAATTGGAAACTTGTTTATCACAAGTCTTTTATGGTGTTTCGCTATAGTATTGATTGCGTTCACTTTACCTGCAAATGCCGATAACAATATAGTATATTTAAGAGAAATAACGACATACATTGTCTGTCCACAAAGTGGGGAAGTTATTGGTAGTGAAGAGGAAACAACGCGCGACGGAATGGAAGATGCTGATCACCCGCCAGATGACGAGGTAGTCGTCGGAACGCGCGAGGTATACGGTTTACACGAAGTAGCCCTTATTAACCTTGATACTGGGGAATTTTTGGGTCGTTCAATTTGGCGTTGGGGATGGAAGACTGAAGATATAATTGAATATGAGCATGTGGATCATCCGAAAACCTTCTATACTGATCCGCCGATTACTCGGACTCGCCAGGCCAGACAACACGACGCAGGTTTTTGGCGGTGTCGCTAGATGACTGTACAATAATCACTTTTGTTTCCTTTGATCCTAACTTATCTTTCGACTTATGAGGATAAACTCGTTATCGTTTAGAAGTATAAGTTTTCTGGACCAATTCAGCAAAGTCTTGTTAATGTTTCAAAATACATTGGCAGGACTTTGCCGCTAAATTAAACAACTGTCAAAAAATTTGACATCATATAACAGAATATAGTATCATATAACTATAAGTATAAATTTTAACCACGTTTTTACAAAGCAAGATTATCGGATGTTTTATCTATTGCTTACCACACTGACTGCAGTGCATACGCTTATTAGGGCAACAATTTCGCAAAGTTAAGATAAGGTTTCTCTCTGAAATTCCATAGGTGTTAAATACCCTAACGCCGAATGCGGGCGTTTGTGGTTATACACCTGTGTGATAAAATGACCGATGCGATCTCTGGCTTCATGGATGTCGTGATAGTCATTGAGGTAGACTTCTTCCTCCTTGAG
>JAAXHO010000099.1 GCA_012270795.1 Candidatus Poribacteria bacterium | reverse complement strand
CCTTTTTTATGAATAATTCAGGTTAAGTAATGCCTCGATAATTCTATGGGAAATAGGTCTGTATGGTCGCAGCTATATTCCAGGTCATATGAAATAAAATGGCATTTACAAGTTCACGAGTTTTTAGATAAATAATACAACTCACACATCCCACCAGCGCGATCCCAATAACATCAATAGTGTATTCGATTACCCATATATGACAGAGCAGAAATACCGCAATATTTATCGCTATTGCCGCACCCGCATTAGTGTATGAAAGGAGAGAACGAAATAAGATACCTCGAAATAATATCTCCTCAACCAAGGGAATTAAGAAACCAACACTAATGAGATGGAACCACAGGACAAACCACCAATAAGATTTTGGAAATTCTAAAGGAGTAAGTGGAGTAGATTGCAAAAATACAAACTGGAAATGAACAAACGAAAATTCGAGTAACGCACCTAGAATCAAACAGAACCCATATAATCCGAAATTGCCTTTGAAATGAATACCAAATTTACAGAAGGAAATACCCTCATTACGTAGCATATATAAAATAACCACAAGAAATGCACAATGGGTGACAAAACCAGAAATCAGCGATTGCAATAGGATCAAACTTCGTTCGTCTAATTCAAGATTAGAACTCAATAAATAAACAAACGTGAGCACGATAGGATTAAAGATAATTGTGATAAGCAACAACCAACCAATAATCCCAATTAGCGGCCAATCGAATATAGGTTTCAAGGCTGTGTTAGATTCTTGCAGTTCGTTCATACATCCGGGCATAGGCACCCTTTGTGGTTATTAAATAATCGTGCCTTCCTTCTTCAACAATTCTCCCTTGATCTACAACGATGATCTTATCTGCATTCTTGATTGTTGATAAACGATGCGCTATTACAATAACTGTTCGGTCTCTACAAATCTCATTCATTGCCTTCTGAATATAGTATTCTGATTCATTATCGAGAGAGGTTGTAGGCTCATCTAAAATCAATATAGGTGTATTCTGTAATAATACCCGCGCCAACACAATTCGTTGTTTCTGACCTTCCGAGAGTTGCGTACCTCGTTCACCAATTAGTGTATCATAACCCAAAGGCAACTGTGTTACGAAATTATGTATGTGAGCAGCTTTCGTTATATTCTCGAGTTCTGTGATAGGTACAGCTCTATCAAAAATCAAATTTTCTCGTATACTACGCTTGAAAGAGGACAGTTCCCTGCATCACAAATCCAATGTGCTTTCTGATAGAATGAAGTTGATACTGTCGAATATCTACCCCATCAATAAGGACCTGACCATCCTGTGGGTCATAAAATCTAGGAATTAACTTCGCTATTGTTGATTTACCTGACCCACTCCTACCCACAATCGCTACCGTTTGTTGAGCTTCGATAGTGAAATCAACTTCATGTAATATTGGTTGTTCTGGTAAATAGGCAAAGTGAACTTGTTTAAATTCAATTCGACCTTGGACCTGTTCCAGTTCTGGTAACTCAGGTTCATCACGCACAGCAGGCTTCGTATTATATATTTCAAGAAACCGATTTGTATGCACCAATGTAGATTCTATACTTTCCAATAATCCGATCAGGCTTGCAATAGGACCATATAAATATCCCACATATCCTGTGAAAGCAAGAAAACTGCCCAGGGTGAGGTTTCCAGACAATACCTCATTCCATTCATAGAAACCATATGCAAAAGTCCCTCCTGCCGTAAAAATAGCACCGACATATCCACTCGCTCCGCCGAATAGGGTCAACCTTACTTGTGTCTTAGACAAATGAAGAAGTAATCCATGAACTCTATGAAAAAATGTTGTTTCTACTCCCAGGACTTGTACTGTGCGAATAGAAGCAATAGATTCAAAATTCTTTGCCGATAGCTCGGCACTTTGTTCTGCGATCAACTTTGTATATTTACGAATATATATCCTTGAAATCATAACCAAGAGGGTATCGAATGGTAATACAACAAGACTAATCTCAAATTAAGCGAGTTTTTTCAGATATAAGTGTACAAGAGTACCGGAAAGACTTACCTTAGTCTCTAATTAAGCGAGTTATTTC
>JAAXHO010000219.1 GCA_012270795.1 Candidatus Poribacteria bacterium | reverse complement strand
TACGGTACGGTTTTGTTAATTCGTTATATGTCCAGTTTTCATATAGCTTCATGGGAGTTTTTTTAGTGTTTTTTTGGTAAAATTATTGTCGGATTTCGGTACGGTTTTTTGTTGGTGTTTTTTGTTGGTTTTTGGTTTTGCATAGCGTTCTTGTTGTGTGCTTATTTTTGTATATATTATAAGTGATTATTAATTCATTTTGTAGTTTTTTGGGTGTCTGTTTATTGGGATTTCCAATATATATCCAATGGCTTTCAGCAGTCGGCTATCGGCTGCTAGCGTGGATTTGGGTACAGAATCGCGGCGGGCGCGGTGTGTGCGGAATCTCGGAATACACGTAAGGCGCGGAGAAGATTCCTGCGATTAAACGTTTTGCTTAGATGCTGGTAATCTTATGCAATAAATGCTAATACGTGTGTCTTTTCAGTGTCTTCCGTGTACTCCGCGTCTTCCGTGATTCCGCACACACGCTGCGCCATCCGAAAAATCCGGCGAATGCCATTGGGCGAATGCGCGTATGGCATTCGCCATGATTCATACCGTTGATTTGGTGATTCAGACAAAAGAGTGACAAAAACTTTACACACTCTAAAATCTCTGTCTGTCTTTAATCTGTTTTACGGAACGTCCCATAGCAGTATCGTTCCGTCCCAACTACCACTGGCGAGTGTTTTGCTATCTGGGGAGAAGGCTATTGATTCGACGAGCCATGTATGACCAGAATAGGTTCGCTTTAGTTTGCCAGTTTTTACATCCCACAACCGGATCTGGTCATCATCACCTACACCAGCAAGCGTTTTGCCATCTGGAGAATACGCTATGAAATTAGCAGCATCTTTATGCCTTTTAAGAGCCTGTCTATTTTTCTCGAGACTCACAATAGACTTAACAACTTCAGGCTTTATTTTATGTTGTTCATACGTCTGTATTTTTTCTCCCGTCTTTGCATCCCATAACTGAATGCGCCGCCCCGAACTTGCAAGCAATTTTCCATCAGGTGAATACACTATGGTATATCCATTTCCTGTATTGGGTAGAGTCAGTTTGGGTTCTCCTGTACCAACATCCCACATACGAACAACTCCGTTAAAACCACTGCTCACCAAAGTTTGACTATCTGGAGAAAACGCTACGGAAAATGCTGCCCCATTCGGCTCAGCAAAAGTCTGCATTTCACCTCCTGTAATAACGTCCCACAAGCGGATTGTGTGGTCATTACATGCACTTGCTAAAATTTTACCATCCGGAGAAAATGTCACGCAACGAATAGTCTCTGTATGACCTTTTAGAATCAATCTATGTTCCCCAGTGTCTGTATCCCACAATTGGATTACACCATTCCCTCCACCAGCGAGAGTGCGATTATCCGGAGAATACGCCACAGTATTAACTCCATGTCCTTCAAGAGTCAACTTGTGCTGTTTGGTATCTACATCCCATAACAAAACCTTGCCTCCTGCGCTTGCTAACGTTTTACCATCTGGAGAAAACGCCAGGGAAGAAATTATGTGCTGCAGATTATGTCCTGTAATGACAAGTTTTTCTTTTCCTGTTCCAATGTTCCAAAATTGAATCGTACTATCCCCACCCATACTTGCAAGCGTTTTACTATCAGGGGAGTATAGTACCTCTTGGACAGAATTTCCTCGCGCAAAAAGAGTCTGTTCAAGTAGTCCTGTCTCCACATTCCACAACTGGATATATCCAACATCACCTCCTCCTCCAGCAACGAGAGTGCGACCATCAGGGCTGAATGCGACAGAATTGACCCGACCTTCGTTTGCAGAAAAGGGCTGTTTAAGTTGTCCGGTTTTAGCATCCCATAAACGAAACGTCTGGTCTCGACTGTCACTCACGACAACATTACTATCTGGGGAAAATGCAACTGAATTCACTTTATCTGCATGTCCGTAAAGGGTTTTGATGGGATTTCCAGTGTTAGCCTCCCACAAACGAACTGTGTAGTCCCAACTTCCACTGGCAATCGTTTTGCCATCCGGGGAAAACACAATTGAATGAACGGCATTTGTATGCCCCGAAAGGGTATGTTTGCGTTTTCCGTTTACTATGTCCCACAATTCAACTTTGCCGTCACCATCTCCACTTACGAGCATATTCCCGTCTAAAGAATACACTAACGAACAGATTTCACTTGTATTTCCAGTAAGTATTTTTTTCTGTTTCCCTGTCCTGATATCCCAGAGCAGAATTGAATAGTCATTTCCCAGCCAACCACCGCCAGCAACTGTTTTTCCATCTGGCGAGAATGCAACGGCACGAACCGCATTCGCGTGATCGGTGTATAGGGCAACTTCAGTACCAGTTTGGGAATGATACAACCAAACCCCAATTCTACTCGCTACAGCAAACAGTCTTCCGTCCGGTGAGTACGCTATATCCTCTATGCGTCCCTTACAGAGCCGCGCCTTAGCACCCTCAGGTAAACTGAATTGGGTATAGTCTTGTGCAGAAGTCATTTGCAGAGAGAACAAAAGAAGCAAGGTTATGGTAATGATGAGTTGGGGTAATGTTTTCATTTTTCTCCATCCCCTTTACGAATTTTGGTAGATATGACTAATAATGACAATAGGTTGTTGTTAGGCGCGCTATATAAGCGCGCCTATACCTAAAAACATAACGATAAACAAGTGTTTAACGTTTCTGAACTTGGAAACCTGCATCTAACGCCTTCTCAACACGCACTTGTGATTCTTCAAGATGTGCTATAGAGTAATCGTCCAACTTATCGTTTGAATTCTGTATCACATTCTTGATACGGGTATTGATCTGTTTTAGATGGAGACGTGCAAGTGACCTTGCATCTTCAGGTGTGCCACTATCAGCGTCTAAAACAAGTTTGATGAGCTGCTTGAGGTGTTCGCGCTGCAAACCGCGGCGGAAACTGGAGATAAACGCATCTGTGTTTGTCCACTGTTTGGCATCTGCGTTCTTGTCAAGTTCTACCCAAACAGCGTCCGTTATCCCCGTAAAGAGCTCTGGCATTGTGAACACATCTTCGTCAGAGAACTTGAGTTCCGTGTCTTGCACACGCGCAAGGACATTCGGGTCAAGTAACCTACCCAAAATTTGGTTTTGGTTTCGCAGAATTACGTCGTGTATCGGGTAATCCAAACGTGAAGAATTATTACTGCTTGTTCCCCAATCACTCCACCGAGTAATAGCAATGCTGTTGAGCAGCTTGGGTGGAAAATCAAAAGTTTTGTCTGAAAGTGCATGTTCTTTGATAAAGTTTAGTGCTTCACGTTGTTTCTTTGCAGGAACAGGGACATAAGGTAAACGTCCGTTTTCATCGCCTTTATGGTCCCGATGATGATATTGTCCACCGATGAACCGTGTTGCAAGGAACATGGCACGACTATATTGCCCCAGCAGCGACCTAAATGCGCGCCGAACTCGTTGATACCCCATACCATCTGTAGTGACTTTGTCTGCAATCTCGTCCCAGAGATCAGCAACGATTGCTTGACGTTGTTTGGCAAATTCAAGTGGATCTGCACCGAGGTCCCAACGATTGACTAACGGATCAAGGTCACGATATTGATACATGGAAGCGTCACCATCAGTCGCGTATCTTAGTTCTGAACTTGCTGCTCGGGAAGCAATCTTCTGTAATTCCGGCAATTCTGCTTCAGGTTTGTTACCACCGATGGGCTTATATGCGTATTCGATCACCCAGTAGTCCCAGGGACCGATTGTTGTTGTGTAATAATCTCCCTGCTTTTCTCCTTCAGGAGCGATATTGACAGCATCGTATTCCATCACAGAACCGTGAAGTGCCTTACCTGTCTTTTTGTTCAGTTCGTCAAGTGTGTATATCGTACTGGCTTTAAAGTTGTGTCGTATTCCCAAAGTGTGTCCGACTTCGTGCATAATGAGTGCTTTAAGTGCCTGCCCGATAAACTCCTCTGGAAGTTCGCCATCTTCAATTAAGCCGCGTGCTTGTAGAACACTCGCCATGAAACCCATTTCACGTGCAAGTCCCGTAGCCATCTGACAGTTATGACGAGAGTCATGTTCAATTGGGTGTTCGCGTTCATGTTCTACTTCTTCAAAGAAAGTCGTGTATTCACGCATCCAAGACCGGATCCAGCTTTCACCGACAAGGATATCCGCATCCAGAATTTGCCCTGTTAGTGGATTTACACGCGAGGGTCCAATTGCAAAGGACGCACCAACAACCCAACGAATCGTGTTATAGCGTGCATCTTCTGGGTCCCAGTCCTCATGATCCTGTTGTATCCGTGCTTCAATTGCATCTATGAATCCCGCTTTTTCAAACGCCTTGTTCCATTCTAAGATGCCTTGACGGACATAAGGACGGAAACGGTGGGGTACGGTTTTCTCTATGTAAAAGACAATTGGGTCTTTCGGAGGAGAAAGTTTAGCATTTTTGTCCGCTTTCTCCAAGTGCCAACGATTGACATAACGGATAAAGGGTTCATCACTGGTTTTCAGTGAGAAGTCTTTGACGGTCGTCATGAAATGTCCCATGCGATCATCAGCTAATCTGGGTTGATAGTTGTTGTTAGGAAGTTGTGCAAGACTGTAATGGACAGATAACTGAATACCGCGGCTATCGGGAATCGTTTCACGGCTGCCGCTTGCAGAATAAACTGCATCCACCCTCAATTCTACATTTTTTGGAAATCCTTTTATTGATCCCCAAGTGCTGCGTCCTTTGTCAAAACGAGCACCACCACCAATCTGCCCTGCCAAAGGCACTAAATCAGACATGAAAACAGGAGAAATATTAACTAACAAACTCTTTCGTTGTGGATGAACACTCTCAAGTTTGAGCGCGAACAGCACTGAGTCACGATAACCCAAGTCTACCGCTTCTGCTATTGGTGTTCCTTTATCAGCACGAAAACGGACATTCTTGCGGACAAGATGTACTTTGTCTCCAACGCGCCGCCACTCAAGCAGCCATTCCTCCAATGTCATACCTGAAAGAAGGTAACCTGTTCCTAAACCACGGGCAATACTTATCATGCACAAAAAAGGTTTGTCTAATTGGGACGGTTGTATTTCGCAATAGAGGTTCTCTTTTTTCTGGTAAAGTTTGAAAAATCCTTGATAACTTTCACTATCTTCAATGACCTTATTAAAGTCTTCATATTCTTTCTTTTGTTTTGTAGCTGCTGCGGGTTGTGGACCCTGCTTTGCTTCTTTAGCTTCTTGTGCCATAATTGGAATACAGAAACCAGAAATTAAGATAAAACAGATCCAAAACGTGAATAATCGTTGCATTTATTTTCTCCTTTATGTAAAACAAAATTAGTTTGTCTTCATTCTTTCAATACGGGAAATTGTTCCTAAATGTGAAGTGTCGGGTTTTTCCTGTTTTGGTTTTCATACTCTGGTGGACTTTTGAATTAATTATACCCATCTTCTGTAGGAGCGACCTCTGGTCGCGACCCGGGGAATGCCATAAGGCATTCATACTGTTGATTTGGAGGTCGCTCCTACAACTCAGAATGTAGAAGTAATTGTATAACCTACCATATTACAGTTATGGTTAGAGGGTTATGGGAGCGTTTGTAATATGTTTGTATAATACCATATCACACGGAAGTTGTCAAAAGAATTGAATGCCTCTGACACACCACCAAAAAACAGTTGACGTTTAAACTCAATAAGGATATACTTAAAATATACTTCAAAACACGCTTCCATAACAGAGAAATTCCATACACATGAAACACCTAATTACGATTTTCTTCCACATTCTAATTATTTCTATATCTGTGCAAGCAGCTGAAAATTTTACGATTTCACGCAAAAACCGTGTCATTCAAGAAGCATCTACGCAAAAGGGGCAGGTTTCTGTTGATTCCCAAATCGGCAATTATACCTTTTCAACACTAAAGGGAAATACGTATCAACTTGATACACTGACCAAGCAGGGCCCGGTTATCTTTGTATTTCTCTCTACAGAATGTCCTGTTGCGCAGCGATATACAATGCGGCTAAGAAGAACGCATGCTGAATTTACTGAAAAAAATGTCACCCTTGTTGGTGTGTATGCCAACGAAAATGACTCTTTGGAAGATGTTCAAACTTATGTTCAGAAGGCGGAATTCCCCTTTTTAATCGTCAAGGACACGGATGGTAGTTTGGCACGGCATCTCGGTGCAACAATGACTCCGCAAGTACATCTTATCGACAGCTCCAATACGCTCAGATACCGTGGTCCGATAGACGACAATCGCATCGTAACACGTGTTAAACATACCTATTTAAAGGAGGCACTTGTTGCAGTCCTTGATGGAAAAAAGGTGTCTGTTAAGGAAACCCCAGCATTCGGATGCACGATTCATCTTCCCGAATTACCCAATGAAAGTGATATTACCTATAGCGAACACATCGCGCCGCTTATCCAAAAGAACTGTCAAACTTGCCATCAACAGGATCGAATTGCTCCCCTTACTTTCTCCAATTATGCTGATGCAAAGACACATGCAACCAAAATTGCGAAATACACGCAAGCAAAACTCATGCCACTTTGGAGATTGGGTCAAGGTTATGGTGATTTCAAGAACGAAAGACGACTCACCGCCTCTGAAATTGAGATGTTCACTAAATGGGTTGAAGCTGGTACTCCAAAAGGTCCTATAGTCAAAGCGGAACCCAACCCGCAACCTTCAGACACATGGACACACGGAGAACCTGATTTGGTAATAAAAACTGCCAATCTCAATGAATTGCCCCAAGGACATGATATAGCTATCTCACTTGTTATTCCAACTAACTTTGAAGAAGAAAAATATGTGCGTGGTATTGATTTTCAGTTAGACAGTGGATTCAATATACGTCGTATTAACGCAGTTATTGGGTCAGAAAGAAAATCACAGAAGATGGATAGTGCTGAAGACGGTGCAACGAAATCAGTTGATAAGCCAGTTGCACAAGACAATATGAACAGAATTGATTGGACGTGGACACCAGGGATCGTACCAAACTTTTTACCAGATGGAATCGGCCATCTATTACCTAAGAGGGGAGAAATCATCCTTGAAATGCAGTTGCACAACAGTGACAACCAAGCAGATAAAAGCATGCTCATAGGAGTCTATTTTACCAATAAAACAGAAACAACCAAGCTACACAAAGTTACGATGACAGGATATTCCAATCAACAAAATGTGGTTTCTTCGTATCGGTTAAAAAAAGATGTGTATATCTTAAATGTGTATCCATCGTTACAAGTATATAAGCATGATATGCGAATTGTTGCCATTACCCCAACGGGTGAACAGATTAAAATGTTATGGGTAATGAAGTCTGATTTTAAATGGAATGAGGTCTACCATTACAACAAACCTATTTTCCTTCCCGCAGGAACACGTTTGGAATTTGAAGATATAGAAACACCCAATCCTGAACTCTCTAATCAAAAAAATGAAAGTCTAATATGTCATTTCTATTTTGTGTTAGCATCTGAATATAAACCTGAATAATTCTTCACACATCTCAGATGTTAAAAACATTACATACATAAGACATGATAGTTCATTGTAAACATCTAATAATTGACAATAAGGAGAACGACAGATATGCCAAAGTTTGGAGTAAATTTATTGTTGTGGGCAGATAAATTTGACAAAGAAACCGCTGACCTGATTCCAAAGGTTGCAGAACTGGGTTTTGATGGGGTTGAAATTCCCGTTTTTGATCCTGATACGGTGGACATCCCCTATACCCAAGCAATCCTGAAAGATACTGGCTTAGAAACCATTGGGTGCAATATCATGGGCGGCGATAGGAATCCGATTGACGAAGACCCCGCCATTCGTGAAAATGCCAAAACCTATCTCAAACACACCGTTGAAGTTATTGCTGAGTTGGGGGCAGATACACTCGTCGGACCGATGTACAGTGCCGTTGGCAAACTCGTTGGACGTGGTAGGAACGATCAGGAATGGGGATGGTGTGTTGAAGGATTGCAAGAGGTGGCAGAATTTAGTGGAAAACACGGTGTTACACTTGCAAGTGAACCCTTGAACCGCTTTGAAACCTATTTTGTCAACATCGCTGAAGACGCTGTAAAACTTAGTCAAGCAGTGGATAGTCCCTATTTTAAGGTGCATTTAGACACATTCCACATGAACATTGAAGAAAAAAATCAAGCAGATGCAATAGTTAATACAGGTGATTTGCTACATCACATGCACTGTTGTGAAAACGACCGAGGTACACCAGGAACAGGCCTTGTTGATTGGGATGGCGTTTTTGGTGCTTTGGCTAAAGTCGACTATAATAGATGGCTTGTTATTGAGTCGTTCACGCCTGCTGTCAAAGAGATAGCCGCTGCAACTTGCATCTGGCGCGATATTGCACCGAGTGCAGAAAGTCTTGCTTCAGATGGACTTGCATTTCTCAAACAGAAAGCAGCTGAGTACCTATAGTTTTATCCGATTAACCTCAGTTTATCGCGCGTTATAACTATACCCGCAATAATGACTTTATCTATGGTAAATTATTGAAATAATTATATACCTCTTCGGTAGGAGCGACCTCCAGGTCGCGACCCGGGGAATGCCAAAAGGCATTCATACCTTTGATTTCTTGATTTGAAGATCGCTCCTACAACTCAGAATGTAGAATTAATTGTAT
This sequence comes from Candidatus Poribacteria bacterium, assembly GCA_012270795.1. Taxonomy (GTDB): domain Bacteria; phylum Poribacteria; class WGA-4E; order WGA-4E; family WGA-3G; genus MSPOR6. The sequence continues at coordinate 90,404 of JAAXHO010000219.1, read as the reverse complement.
AATTTAATCTGCCATAATTGTTCCTACATTAAATTCATTCAGTATTTTTGGTTATAGGCGAAAATTAATAATGATTCCACAGTAAATTAAATTTAGATAGGAGAGATTAAGATGTACCGCTTCAAATTGATATGTCTTGTTTACACAATACTCATCGCTGCTTTTTCTGTAAGTTATGCAGCACTTCCAAATACTGCGGACGAAAACTCAGACGCAACCGCAGCTGACGAAGCACGTTTTCTTACCAATATCAGACAACTTACTTATGACGGTAAACGCGCAGGAGAAGGATATTTTTCTGAAGATGGAAACGCTCTCATATTTCAAAGTGAACGTGAACCTGAAAACCCGTTCTTTCAAATATACACACTCAATCTGTTGACAGGTGACACCCACCGAGTCTCCCCCGGTATCGGAAAAACAACGTGTGCCTTCTTTCGTCCGGGTAGCGATCACGTCCTATACGCGTCTACCCATCACGACGTTTTCGCTGAAGCAAAGCAAAAGGAAGAACTCAACTTTAGAGCAACTGGAAAGGAACGAAGATATAGCTGGGACTACGATGAAGCAACGGACATCTTCTCAGCAAATCGTGACGGTAGTAACTTGAAGCAGCTAACAGACGCACACGGCTACGATGCGGAAGGTTCCTATTCTCCTGATGGAAAATACATCGTCTTCTGTTCTTTGCGGGATGCTTACCCAAAAAGCGATCTTACTCCAAAAGAGCTTAAACAGATGGAAATAGATCCATCCTATTTTGGTGAAATCTATATCATGAATGCAGACGGTTCAAACCAAACACGTCTAACAGATTCACCTGGATATGATGGAGGCCCATTTTTTACCCCGGATGGACAACGTATCGTCTGGCGGTATTTCTCACCTGATGGAAAAACAGCGGACATATACACTATGCGCTTAGACGGTTCAGATGTTCAACGTCTAACGAACTTCCGTTGTATGTCTTGGGCTCCCTATTTCCATCCCAGTGGTGCGTATGTAATTTTTGCGTCTAACAAACTCGGATTTGCTAATTTTGAGCTCTTTATTGTAGATGCAATGGGAAGACATGAGCCTGTTCAAATCACGTCAATAGATGGGTTTGATGGACTACCCGTGTTCTCACCGGATGGAAATCGGTTGTGTTGGACCTCAAACCGCAATAATCAAAAAGTATCACAACTTTATCTCGCGACATGGGATCATCAAGCAGCATTAGAAGCAATCTCCGTTTCACCGACCAGACAGGTATCAAGAAGCGACGAGACAAAAGAGGAAGCACACGCAGTCGATCCATCTTATGCCGAATTTGAGGTTGAGGTTAAAAGCAGTATCCAACAACATGTAGAATATCTGGCAAGTGATGATTTAGAAGGGAGAATGACAGGCTCTGAAGGTTCAAAACTTGCTGCAGAGTATATCGCAGATTTCATGTCAGAATACAATATCAAGCCAGCAGGTGAAGACAGTAGTTATTTCCAAACCTTTGAATTTAATGCAGGAAGTAAACTCACACCAGATGGAAACCACTTCCTACTCACACGCAAGATTGATGGTACTGAGGAACAACTTGAATTCGCTGTAAAGCAAGATTATTTACCATTTTCTTTTTCAAACAATGGTGAAGTGGAAGGTGAAGTGGTCTTTGTTGGATACGGATTGTCAGCACCTGAAGCATCGGGTGAAACTTACGATTCTTACGCAGGAATAGATGTAAAGGACAAAATCGTTATTGCACTTCGTTATGTGCCAGAAGGTGTGGAGAACGAACGCAAACAACAACTGATTCGCTATGCAGGGATACGTTACAAAGCAATGCAAGCACGGGATAAAGGCGCGAAAGCGTTCTTGACCGTTTCAGGTCCCAATTCTCAAAATGCAGGTAAGATTATTCCGCTGACTTTTGACAATAGAAGTCCTGATTGCGGTATTGTCGCGGGCTCAATTACGCATACAGTTGCTAGCGCACTCTTAGCAACTACCGGCAAAAACTTGAAAGAGGTACAGACCGGTCTTGACACAGAGAATCCGCACTACCTCGGACAATTCGCTATTCCTGATGTAAAACTCAAGGTAGCTGCATCCTTACAAAAAGATAAGAAATCAGACAGGAATGTCCTTGCAATGATTCCACCCACTACTGAAACTGAAGAGAACGAATACATAATCGTTGGCGGCCACTATGACCATATCGGATACGGAGAGGTCGGTTCGCTTGCTAAAGGAGAAAACAGAAAGAAAATCCATAACGGAGCCGATGATAACGCTTCTGGCACTGCTGTTGTCCTAAAATTAGCTGAGATGTTCAGTGAAGAATGCAAAAACCACCCAGAAAAGTTCAAAAGAGGCGTTATCTTTGCGCTATGGTCAGGTGAAGAACTCGGCCTAATCGGTTCTACGCATTTTGTCAACAAACCTACCCTTCCTTTAAAAGATGTTGCTGCTTACATCAATTTTGATATGGTCGGACGACTCCGAAATAACAAACTTACACTGCATGGTATAGGTTCTTCTCCTGTCTGGACAAAGACTATTGAAAAACGAAATGTCCCCATCGGTTTAAATGTCACATTAGTCAAAGACCCTTATATGCCAACAGATGTGACAGCATTTTATCCAAAGAATGTACCTGTGCTAAATTTCTTTACAGGACTACACAATAACTATAACCGTCCATCCGATGATTCTGACACCTTGAACTATGCAGGTTTAGAACGTATCTCAGGTCTTGCCTATGGTGTTATATCTGACCTCATCAGCGCAGATGAAAGACCGGAATACGTGAAGGTTGAACGCAATGCATCGGGACAGGCAAGCCGCGCCACAATGCGCGCTTACTTAGGCACTATTCCTGATTATACAACCGAAGAAGAAGGTGTAAAACTGTCAGGTGTTGTCGCTGGTGGTCCCGCAGAAAAAGCTGGAATAAAGAGTGAGGATGTCATAGTTAAACTCGGGGCAAAAAAGGTTACTAACATCTATGACCTTACTTATGCTCTTGATGCTGTGAAAATCGGGGAACCTGTTGAGATTATTGTCATCCGTGATGGGAAAGAAGTGAAACTGAAAATCACGCCAGTAGCACGTGAATAATTCCTCAATTGAAAGAAGTCATGTGGGTGTGTAAAGTCTTGGTTAAACAGAGAAGTCATCATCAGCAACATACCGATGATGACTTCTCCAGATTTTCATACAACCCAAGGCCTATTCATAAACTTCAAATACGCCGCCATTGACCCTTAGTATAATCGGATCATATAACGCTTCGCCGTTGGGATCGAAAGAGAAATTGCCTAAAATCGTGGGGAAATCCATAGTTTGTGCAAGTGCATCCCGTATACCAGCAGCATCCTTCGTTTCCGCTTTCACAATTGCATCTGCAAGAATATAAAGCGTTGCATAAGACTGTGCCGCCCACGGTTCCGCTTCTATACCATGCGCATCCATATATTTTTGGACGAATGCTTGGTTTCCAGGAATGTTAGACCTACTGTACCAATTTGTAATCGTAACTGATTTGCAGTCAATGACTAAAATCTTATGTACATATCATATTATAACATATTTTCAAGGAATAAGAAACATAAAGAGAATAAAAAGTAATATCTACAATTATATGACTAATTATGTATAATTCGGTTTAGTAATATGAATATTTTACTTTGTACTTTTTTCATTTTCATCCTTATGTTATCCTTTACAGTGAAAACCTATATTATCGCATAAAGCCTCCTTAACATATTTTTGACAGCTATAAGAATATTGGTAGAAAGCATGGAAAAAGTTGGTATCATAGCAGGAACAGGTGAACTTCCAATTCTCGCAGCACAGTCCGCTGCTGCCAAAGGACTAAAACCACTTGTCATACAAATCACCAAAGAAGAAAAACACCGATTCGACGAAATTCCTTGTGAAATATACGATTATGGGGTCGGACAGATACAGAAAATTATCAAAAAACTGCTTGATACAGATGTGCGTGAACTTGTCATTGTCGGAAAAATAGAACCGAATATTTTACTTCGTCCCTTTCAAATGGATGTAACAACGATCAAGTTATTAGCTCAAAATCGTGGTCAAAAACCTACTGCACTGATTTCAGCAATCCTTGAGCATTTTGAGACTGCAGGTATAACTATTTTGAAACAGGATCATTTCCTTTCACATCTACTCCCTGAACCCGGCGTACTTACGAAACACAAACCGAATGCAGCACAGTGGGAAGACATAAAAACGGGGATAACAACAGCACGTCAAATGGCTAACATGGAAATCGGGCAAACTGTTGTGGTAAAAAAACAACTCATCCTTGCAATTGAAGCTATTGAAGGAACAGATGCAACAATTCAACGTGGCGGAACCTTGGGAGGTAAAGGTGTTGTCGTCGCAAAAGCCGCTGCAGTCAACCATGATTTTCGCATTGACATTCCCACAGTAGGGATGCAAACACTTGAGGCAGTACACGCCGTAAAAGGAAGCGTTTTGGCAGTTGAAGCTAAACGCACCTTTATCATGAACACAGAAACCCTTTGTAAACAGGCTGATAGGTGGAAAATCGCAATCGTCGCTGTAGAATAAATATTCCTATAAATTTACATGCAAAATTGCTCTACAAATTCTATCAAATTCTCAGAGACATTCAATTGACACGAAGCAGCTTTGTTGGAAGACATTTCAACAATAAAATACCAATAGATTATACATGATTTCTATTGTTCTCAAAACAGAAAACACAACACAAAAAACGACAAAAAACCCATTTATGGTGAATTATTGAAATAATTATACACATCTTCTGTAGGAGCGACCTTTGGTCGCGACCGTTCGGGCTCTTTCTGGTAGGAGCGACCTCCAGGTCGCGACCAAAGGTCGCTCCTACAGCTCAGAATGTAGAATTAATTGTATAATTTACCATAGTTGTTTTTTTCAAAATTTCGCAAATTCAAAAAACCTTCATAAACCCATACCACGACACGATCGAGGATACTTATAAAAAAAATCACAAAAAACCCAAAAAAAACAACTAAAAAATTTCACGATCAGGACAGGATACACAACTTGACAATTGAATGCCTCTGCACAAATTCTATTTTATATTGACAAAATTTCATACTTTTGCTATAATAAACAACAAACTCTCAGCGGTTATTGTGGTATACAGAACAGACCGATCACAATATCGGTTGATGTATAATTTCACTAAAAAAGATTGGAGTATATATATATTTCAAATACTATAAAGTCATTCCGAAATAGGAAGACAATCTTAATGGAGGAATCCAAATGTTTCAAAAACTCACAAAGGATAGAATCTTAAAAACATTCTGCTATCTCGCTTTGCTGCAATTTGTGTTTATTATCGCAACTCCCTCAGAAGCACAACGTGATGAAAACACAGTCGCGGGAATCTGGACCTTTGATGATGGTACTGCGAATGACACTTCCAACCAAAGTCACAACGGCAATTTGGTTGGAAATCCAGAATCTGTAGGCAGTATTGCCGGTAAAGCATTAAAATTCAACGGAGTGAGTGACGGCATAGAAATTCCTGATTCACCCAGAATTAATTCTTCTGGTCCTTACCATAATAGAACCATAGCCGCATTTTTCAACTGTGATGATGTGACTAAATCCCAAAAACAGGTGATTTTTGAAGAAGGTGGTCGAACGCGTGGCTTAGTAATCTATGTGTTTGAAAGTAAAATTTACGTTGGCGGATGGAATCGATCTGAGTACACATGGAATGGTGAGTGGTTATCCGATGATGTTAAGTCAAACACCTGGTATCACGTTGGATTAGTTATTAGAAACGGTATTGAAGGGGTTGAGAATGACAAGTTTGAAATGTGGTTAGATGGTAAGTTGATCGAAAAAGCTCCTGGGGGTAGACTTCATTCACACGGTGATGACAACGGGATCGGTTTTGTCAACCAGAATGCTGTCTACCACGATGATGGCGGCGGCGGTGACAATATTGACTATTTTGGTGGTTTAATTGATGAAGTTATAGTCTATGGTTCAGCTTTTAATAATGCTGACTTTGCTAAACTTGCACAACCCTTAAGTGTTGAACCGCAAGACAAATTCACTACAACCTGGGCAGATTTAAAAACGAAAAGAGTCCAATAATTTTACAAACTATTACTTCAAAGTAAGGAGATTTTTTGATGTTCAAATATTTTTCTATTTTATGCGTGTTGCTCATGCTTGTTACAATCACAAGTTTTGCAGCAAGAGACGAAGCCACTGTTCAAGCCATCTGGACTTTTGATGAAGGGGATGCCGCAGATACCTCCGGTAAAAATGTCAGCGGAAATCTGGTTGGAGAACCAGAAGTTGTTGACGGTATCGTAGGAAAAGCCCTAATGTTTGATGGAGAAGATGATGGCGTTAAACTACCCGATTCAAACGGCCTTAACACTGGCGGCCCATTTACGAATAGAACCATTGCTGCGTTCTTCAAGTGCACTGATGTAAGCATCACAGACCACAAGCAGACAATTTTTGAAGAAGGTGGACGCACGCGCGGTTTTGTTGTAAACGTCTTTGATGGGCAAGTTTATGTTGGTGCTTGGAATCGTGCAGAATACCAATGGGCAGGCGCATGGCCTTCTGCAGTTGTCGATTCTGACAGATGGTACCACATTGCATCAGTCTGCAACAAGTGTGGAAGTCCAAGACAAGTATACCACGACATGGGGATCGCTCAAAGAACAACGCCTGCAACACTAAAATAGTTTTTCTACAATCTATCTCATAAATCGTAGGAGAGGTTTCTAACCCCGATTTACCGGACAGACACAGACACATAATCCGGTGAATTTGGATAAAATTGCATTTATGAGATATGCTGTACATAGAAAAGTCTAATTATAAAACACGGTAGTTATCCCTCTACCGTGTTTTGTTGTTGCCAAAATGGCGTAACCCTGCCAAAATTGGCGTTTTAACCTTGTATCTGACATAATAATTTAAAGAAAATTGGTAATTAAACCCACCTTCCCCATTAAACGTATTGGCACTGTTTTTGCTCCCAATATTGCAATATAATACCATTTCTATAAAATAAGATACCATTTGTCAAAATGTTATGGTAGGAGCGACCTCTGGTCGCGACCGGGAGGTCGCTCCTACCGAAAAGAGACCTCCAACCAGGGATAAAAGTGAAATTCCTTAATGGGACAATATTAATTAGAATTGGTATAACATGTCCATAGGAGAGCAAAAAGTGAGATTAGATAGATTTACAATAAAAGCACAAGAAGCATTACAAACAGCACAGGCTTTAGCAAGCGAAGAACAGAATCCAGAACTCAGCACTGAACATCTCATGCTGTCCCTGATCAATCAGTCAGATGGGATTGTCACGCCTATATTTCAAAAGTTAGGCGTTGATACTCAAGGCATCATAACTGCCCTTGAAGATTTACTACAGAAATCCCCTAAAGTACAAGGGACAAGTTCAGATATACGTATCTCAACGACACTGCAATCCGTCCTTGAAAACGCGCTCAAAGAAGCAACGACACTCAAAGACGAATATGTGAGTACTGAACATCTGCTTATTGCATGCACAGAAACGAAGCAGGACAAAGTTGGGAAGATACTGCGCGATGCTGGTGTAACAAAAGATAAAATCCTCAAAGCACTTGTAGACATACGCGGAAATCAAAGAATCACAGATCAGAATCCAGAAGATAAATACCAGGCACTTACCCGTTTTGGGCGGGAACTCACACAAGAGGCAATGTCCGGCAAACTTGATCCTGTTATCGGCAGAGATGATGAAATTCGACGTGTGATGCAGGTACTATCGCGTAGACGAAAAAACAACCCTGTGCTCATCGGAGAACCCGGTGTCGGTAAAACCGCAATTGTAGAAGGATTAGCACAACGTATCGCGGATGGGGACGTTCCTGAAAGTCTACGTGAGAAACGTCTGATCGCGCTGGACTTAGGCGCGCTCATCGCAGGCAGTAAATATCGTGGAGAATTTGAAGATAGACTGAAAGCAGTTCTCGCTGATGTTGAACAAGCGGAAGGACAAGTTGTCCTGTTTATTGACGAACTCCATACCATTGTCGGAGCAGGTGCTGCAGAAGGGGCAGTGGATGCATCTAATATGCTAAAACCCGCATTAGCACGCGGGGAATTGCGATGTATCGGAGCTACGACACTTGATGAATACCGAAAACATATTGAAAAAGATGCTGCACTTGAACGACGATTCCAACCTGTACTTGTACAGGAACCTTCTGCTGAAGGGACAATCGCCATTCTGCGTGGGTTGAAGGAACGGTATGAGACACATCACGGTGTTCGGATACAGGACAACGCAATCGTTGCTGCTGCCACACTCTCAAAACGGTATATCTCTGATCGCTTTCTACCTGACAAAGCTGTTGATTTAATTGACGAAGCTGCCTCAAGACTGCGGATTGAAATCGACAGCGTGCCAGAGGCTATTGATGAAGTGGAACGCAAAATTATACAACTCCAAATTGAACAACAAGCTTTAGAGAAAGAAGACGACGACACGTCGAAACAACGGTTGGAAGAATTGAACTTTGAACTCGCTGAACTCAAAGAGAGGGCAAACGCACTCAAAGCAGGTTGGCAAATTGAGAAAGATAACCTTGTCCAAATTCGTAAACTGATGGAACAGATTGAAACACTGCGTATTGAATCCGATCAAGCAAAACGAACTGGCAATCTGGCAATAGCTTCTGAACTTGAATATGGGAAAATCCCCGCACTTGAGACAGAACTCAAAAGTTTACGGGAAGCGGTTGAAGCTGAAAGCAACGGCACACAAATGCTAAAAGAACACGTGAGTGCAGAAGATATTGCTGAAATCGTAGCAAAATGGACAGGAATTCCTGTTTACAGACTTATGGAAGGTGAAACACAAAAATTGCTTCACATGGAAGAACGGTTGCGTGAACAGGTCATCGGACAAGATGAAGCGGTTTCCGCTGTATCCAACGCTATTCGACGTTCACGCGTAGGACTTGGCGATCCCGAACAACCCCTCGGTTCGTTTCTGTTTATGGGACCAACGGGTGTCGGCAAAACACACCTCGCAAAATCTCTCGCAGAATTCCTGTTTGATGATGTCAACGCTATGGTGCGAATTGATATGAGCGAATACATGGAGAAACATACCGTTTCAAGACTTATCGGTGCACCACCAGGATATGTCGGTTACGACGAGGGGGGACAGTTGACTGAGGCTGTCAGACGACATCCATACTGCGTTATCCTACTTGATGAAGTAGAAAAAGCACATCCTGAGGTATTCAATGTTTTACTCCAAATGCTTGATGACGGCAGAATGACCGATGGACAGGGGCGCACGGTAGATTTCAAGAATACGGTTGTCATCATGACATCAAACATCGGTAGTCAATGGATTAGCGAATCGCATCTCACAAGCGATGAAATAAGACGAAAGGTGATGGATGCTTTACAAACCCATTTCCCACCAGAATTTCTGAACCGTGTTGATGATCTCATCATCTTTGACCGTCTCGGAATTGAGGAATTGAAACAGATTGTAACGCTTGAACTCACCAAACTCAGTGCACGATTTGCTGAAAAAGACATGACACTTACACTAACGGATTCAGCAAAGACTGAATTGGTCAACCGTGGATTTGATGCAGTCTACGGTGCCAGACCTCTTCGTCGTACCCTGCAGCGCGACATTCTCAACCCGTTGGCTATAGATATGCTTGAAGGTAAATTCCAAGATGGGGATGCAATTGCGGTAGATTTCACTGATGGAGAATTCGCTTTCAACATCAAATAAATGTTTCTCACCAACATAACAAGGTAGATGGAAGTAATTGGAATTACCTTTATGCGGAAGGTGCTGATGTTTTCAGCTGAAGTTCTTGCGATTTCGCCATCGCATCTTCCGCTTCCTGAATCATCCCTTTGCGTTGGTAGCACATAGACAAACTGGTATAAACAAGAGGATCGTCTGGATTGATTTCAATTGCTTTTTCAACTGCTTCAATTGCTTCATCGTATTGGCTTAACCGTTCATACGCATGCCCAAGACCGAGATACCCCTCAATATAATTCGGGTATGATTCAATTAATTCCTTGAAAGCTATAACAGCAGCCTCAAGATCGTTATCTGCGAAATGCGTAAGTGCAACATCGTAAAGTTCTTCTTGTGTTGACATAATCTCTTCCTAATAAATTTTGGATATATTCTAATAGATATCCAAGCGAATGTCAATCATATTTCTTGTCTGATTTACCTCAGTTTAGTGGCAACTTAGGTTAAATTAGCATTTACAGAATACTTGTATGGGGAATTTTACGTCTTTTTTTAGATTATGCACCCTTTATTCTTCAAAATTACGTCACTATATATCGTAAACTAATCAAACAAAACACTGAAAATTGTCCAAACTTTAGAATTATAATATACAAGGAGTTATTATGAAACACATTTTGACACTAACAGTAATTGCAATTACGGCACTTTGCCACTTCGGCTGTTCCTCAGACGAAGAACCAACAGATGTAGATTCTCCCATTATGGAAGGCACGTTAGAGGTAACGTCTGAAAGGCTCACGTTTTGATTATATTGAGTTATTCGCCGACGTTGGTAGAGCTCCTACAGTACAATCTACCGACAGAGAGCTCATGGCAGGCGATATGATTGGTGTTGCTATCGCGACCGGAGATGTCGTCAATGCAATCGGCTTCGGACACCCGTTTTCAACGTATGGGGACGGTAAAACATCGCTGCCCGTGTATAGAGCTGTTGTCAACGGACTTGTCCCAAACCTACAAAATACCTATAAATCTGTATCAGCTTATGGCGACCCAATTGGCACCGTCACAAAAGACCTTATACCGGGGATTGCAGGGGAAATCAGTGAAGGACCGGATACAATACCCTTCAATATCAAGTATCAAAGAGGGGAAAATGTTATAAATAAAAAACACCAAGTCGCTTATGGATATGAATGGTATATACCGATCATCGCTGCGGTTACACAAGATGCAATTCGGTTAGAAACAAGTCCAACCACAGTTGAAGTATCTATTGAACTTGGTTTCAAAGAGGCGCAAAAGAACTATACTGAAACATTTATAAGCGCATCTGAAGACACATATATTGATGTACTCTTCAACACCCAAAGTATTATATCCGCTTTCACTGATAGGTTCATAAACGAAGCCGAGAAAGCTACATTAACCTCCGTTGACATGACAATCACGGAAAAACCGCAAATTATGACTGCCACAATTAAAGAGGTGATCGCACCAGATGAAATCGTTCGTGGCACAACCGCTACCTTTACCGTTGTACTGCTACCACACTGGACTGCCGTTCAGGATGGAGAGCGTAAAATAGAAAAACAGATAACACTCGACATTCCATCAGACTATCCAATAGGGGACGCTTGGATCAGCGTTTTTTCTGAGGACCCTGATGATTTCTTTTTTGGATTTGACTTCGACTTTGACATAGATACTGAATTTGACTTTGGTTCCTTGCCCGAAAACCTCGACGATCTTATTGAAAAACTTGAGGCGGAACAGAACGATGCACCCGGACTCATCACAATCGTCCTTTCGGATGAGATCGTTTTTCCAGATGATTCTATCTCGGATGAACCTCAAAACGAAATTACACTTGAAGGCTTTATTGTCACAGGTTCTGAATCAAACTCCGTTGATATCACACAGTAAAATCTATCGATCCAGCAGAATCTTATGTGCATGTTGATTACCACTGGATGATTTTGTCATGAATTGCTATGCAAAAACAAAGCAGTTAGATGTGATTTCAACATCTAACTGCTTTGTATCTTAACCTAAGTTACTACCAATGTAGCACAATCTGTTAGATTGTACATCTTAGCACATAAATTAATAACGCTGCGGGGGTGGCTGTGCTACCCGTATCCCCCTGTCGTGAGTGAACGGAAATATAAACTCAACAGTTTGATAACGCTGTGCGCCGCCTGGAGGTGGGGATTTTTCTATCGGCAAGACTACTTGAAGTTTCACAGTATTAGGCTTCAACTGAACAAATGGAAGGAAACCTTCAACACTCTCTCCAGGTTGCACACCAGTCCGATGTAAACCCACCTGTTTTTCAACAATAGACATGCGTTTTTCAAGCAGAATTTGACGTGCTATCTCAAGCCCTTTTTTTACATAGAGACCAGTAACCCGAGTCATATCGGTAAAACGATCCCTCAAGTTCTCAAAATTTAGGCCGTAATAAACAGTTTCTCCTTGGTCAAACAGATAGCATTTTTTTACATCAACAATGATATATTCATTACGATTATTAGTGATTTTGACATAAAACACATCAGTTTTATCACCTTGATTCATTGCCTCTCTTTCATAAAATGGCGAAAATGCATTTCCTCTATTGTATTTACGATCTAAGTCTGCTCGACGCCAATAGCATATTGACACAGTGATTCCATCTAATGTTTTTGAAGCGATTCGTTGTTTCGCATGGATGTCAAATGCTTCTGGATAGTCTGACAACAGTATTACGTCCGCTTTTTTCGTGTTTTCACCGGGGCTCGGTAATTCTATTTGGTCTTGTACATCTGACCAATCTGAAAGAAAATTATTCCACTTATCTAAATCATGTGTATATTCAGAAAAAGCTAACATATACGTTAGATCGTTCGTATTTGCCACTTTTGCTTTTTCAAAGCGATAACCGATAATTTGTAAACCGTGTTTGTCAAATAGTGGTTTTGCGAGTTCTATAGCAGGAATTGTAGGCAGTTCCACTTCCTGTTCTGGGTTTTGTGCCTGTTCCATCAATGCTACTGAAACATTGTCCACCGGTTGAACCGGTGATAAACCTTGCAGAGATTGACCACAACCCGTTAAGATAATTCCTAATAGAAAACAACATCCCATATTCAGAATTGACAATATTACATTGTTCTTGTCAGTCTGTTTATTTTTATAGATTGATCCTCCCCTTTGTCCTGTTATAACAGCGAAAGATTCCGTGAGATTATAAAGCCATTTCATTGATAAAATTGCCTCCTTGTATACCAATTGCAAAAGTAAACTAAGTTTTTTGTCGTAGTGGTACCCTAAAGATACCACACATGCCATTTTTCGTCAAGAAATTATAATGTATATAAATTGATGTGGTAAAAAATGGTTTCATAAAAACACCATTATGATGGTTGATCTAACAGGGTTGGATTATTCAAGAATAATAATCTTACCGATAGATCGGTCAACAATATCCCCTTGTACAGCAGCAATTTGATAAATATAGACACCTGTTGCAAGTGGCATTCCTTTGGAATTGGTGCCTGTCCAGAGAAATTTCCCAGGCGCATATACGTCTTTGTGTGTTTGGTTGTAAACCTTCTCACCCTTTATCGTATAGATTTCAAGAGATACAGTATCTGCAGATTGTGAGTGAGAGAGTTGATAAGCAAATGTTGTCTTTGAATCCGAAGTAGAAAATCGAGATGGGTTCGGATAAACACGGGTCTTCGTCAGAGCAAAAGGTTGAGGTGCAATTTGTTCAACAGAAAGTTTGTAGGAAGCAGTACTACTATATATTCCATCTGATGATACCAGTAGGTATAAAGTTTGTGTCTCTACCGATTGGTAGAGAATCTCATAACCCAATTCATCTTGGGCTTTTTCACCTATTGCTAAAGTTTCCTCAGTTGATGAAAGTAGAGATAGTTGGTAATTCAGGTTAGGCGGAATTTCTGAAAGAGTTGCGCGAATAGTAATTCCTCCTGCAGCTTCAACTCTGTAATAGTCTTGATTATCAGCAGCATCATATAAAAAAGAATAATATGGTTGGCTGTAAAATATAGGGAATGCTGAAGCAAGGGAATTGTTAGGTTCATACGTATCACCGAATGAAACCTGTATCACCATATTCAATCCCTCAGGTCCTATATTTGTAATTGAAATACCTGATGGAGTACCATTATTTGAATTGCTATTAGGCAAGGTGCCTGGGGTGAATGCGGTTTGATCATCATTCGCTGAATAGGCCGCTCCATCGGTGATTGTTAGTATGTCTATATGATTAGGATTATCGGGATGGATACCCAGATGGTTCGGGTCATTCGGGTCTTCAAGCCAAATCTGAAAACCCGCATCATAGCTTCCAATAGGACGTACTTGTGTTTCATCTATGTGCCAAATAAGGATGCCAGATTCAGGGAGATAGGTATCAAAGGTAGCCCCAGAATCTTTATATCGGTTTTCAATTAGAAAGAATTCCCTATTAGTTTCACCGATTGGAAATTGGTTTTCGTTACGAACTGTGATTAAATCACTTCGCGCAAGTGGGATATCAATTTTGAAGAGTTTTTCAGTCTTGGGGGTTAGTTCAAAACTTGGAATGGTATACTGACCACCTTTTGTAATGTTCACAGGTTCAATCCAACCAAGTCTACCATTCTCAGGTCTTGCGTCAAAATCCCATTTTAGATAACCCATGATATGACTTGGAGCAAGACCATTTCCGACCTCACCTTCAACCGGACCTTGGAAAGGACCGAATTGCCCCATTAACCCATACTTATGGTCGCGAGCATCAATAAAGTTTAATCCGTAAACATCCGGTGCACCGAAATCGTGGAAAAATTCATGAAAGTATATACCTAAGTGCGGTTTCGTAAAATCAGGTTCCTCACCAACTACCACTGCAGTATCAACTCTGACACCATCCACGGTGACATTTACATTTGGTGTCAAAATAGACCAAATATCATCAGTCTGTTGAGATGTTGCTTCATCGTTACCAGCATGTATTATGAAAAGGTGGTCAACTATTCCATCCTTATCACGATCGTATTTTGAAAAATCAACAGAAGCATTTATGGCGTTGCAAGCTTCAGTGACAAGTTCCCGATAACGGGGGACGTTTCTTAAACCCTCACCGTAATACTTCATAGGTTGCTTTGCACGAATCCACTCATTACCAGATGGCAAAACACCGCCAGCAGGTCCCGGTTGAACATCCATTTGATGATAAGAGTTTTCGCGAAAATAGGTCTTTAAAGAAACACCTGTATCAGCAAAAAGATATTCATTGAATTCAGCACTTGACCGCCTTCCCGGTTGATCGCTGAAATCAATTTTAAGTGCAAGCACATATTCAATACCGTCAGGTTGTATGATGCTCAGTTCACGGGCATTACAACACCCATCCAATGCTTGCAAATATGCTGATACACCAAGTTCTTTACCGTTTCCTGATTGTGTCTTTGGTCGCATTTCACCAGTATTCGGATCAATGTCAAAATAGAGATAAGGATTGGGAGGGGCAGCATGACTAAGCGTTGTCAATATTAGCATGCAAGCGAAGCAGAGAAGACTTTGGATAAGAGGTCTTTTAGTCAAATTCGCCACCACATTTTCTGCACAAGATATAGAAATGGATTTCATCGGAATGTGCGTGTTGTTTGATGAGATCAACTGCCTGGTCAGGTAAATCTTCTTCACACTTATGACACTTGTAGAGCGATCCTTCAAGTTTGGGAAACTGCCTTACATCTCCCCAAATTTCGTTAACCCAGTATTTAAACTCCCACGGAAATTCTGTCTCTACTACTTTTGAAATCTCAATCGCATGACCTATCAATCTCTTACATTCGTCAAATGTTGCGGGGACATACGGGTGTGGAACTGTAAGCGGGGGGATTGGTCTACCATCCGATGCATTTTGTGGATTGAATCTACGTGAACGTGTCAATAATATTTGGTCTAACAGTGTACCAGGTTCTCTACCTTTTGACCAGAGTCGGTAGTATCCCTTTCGTTTTATTCGGAAGAAACCAGGGATAGATTTCCCACGCGGATGGGTTGAGGTGTCCCAAATCCAACGATGCCATTTGGATTCATCACCAGGAACCGACCATATTTTGATAGCATTTGGACCACCCTGTTCGTCCCAGGGATAGGGTTCTGCATCGTCAATACCAATCCAATATGAATCCTGATTTCCTGCTTTATAGAATGTGCGAATCCACACATACCATTTTCCAGTTTTTGGAATATAAACCTCATAGATTCCGCGAGCGTTTCTCGGACTGTCAATCGCTTTCTTATTAGATGCTTCATCGTTATTAATGATTTTTATGCCATTGTCAAAATGTGACGCAGTTTCAGCTTCAATAACAAGTGTATTTCTTGGAATACGAACCAATTCGTCCCTGGGATCTGATTTCTTATCTTCCTCTTCATGTTCATGTTCTTCTTCACTTTCCTCTTCAGGCAAGACTTGTTCAGGAACAATGAAACTGTTACCAAAACGTTGACAGGTGCGTTCTAAATCTTTTTCTGATAAGTTAGCATCATAGAAGCAGTCACGGATGCCTTTCTTCCAAAGATCTAAAAGCAGAAACATCGCCTTGAGATTACCATCCGGACGTTTGCGGGTGCCAACTACGATGAACATACCCGTATCTTTTGAATGACTCACAAGACACAGGTGTAGTGGATATTCAGGGGGCGCAACCTTCCGACTTCTTACGAGGAGTGGACTAAAGTATCGGCATCGGTGATCACATCCAGGGATTTTTGCACGTTTCGACTTACAACATTCTGGACAGATAATTGTACCGCTGAGGGCAGGACAAGAACGTTTCCCATTATTAGAACGACACGATCGGCACCGTTGTGTTTTTTTACGTTGTTGTCTGGTAGTAATTCTCTGGTGACGCATATTTCTTGTCTTCTCGTTTCATCTTAATGTAGAATGAAGGTGGGAAGTAGATAGGTAAACCATCATCTTCTATGTGAATTAGTTACGCGTGACTATTGGTTTGGACGGTTAACAAGGTCAGCAAGGTATTCCGCGATTTTGTCTGCTACTTGTTCAGCATCTACATCAGCAAAGTTAAATAGTTCTTTAAGCATAGGAGAAATCGCACCCGTATCAAGCAATGCATTTGCCAAACGCCCCATGCTACTGCGATTAATTCCACCTTTGCCATCGCTGTTACCCATATCAAGAATCTTGATATTATCAATTTTTTCAACGGGACGCATCATTTGTTCTAAAATATCTGGTGCTTCATCAATCAGTTCAAGGACTGCCTCTTGGACAAGGACGCGTTGTTCAGCCACGTTCCGTGCTTCATATTCTGCCATTTCACCTTGTGCTTTCGCACGTGCCTCTGACAGAACAGCATCAGCGAGCCGTTCAATCGGTTGTGCCTGAGCTTCTGCACCGATGATAGCAACATCACGCTGCCATTCCGCTTCTTTTACTTGCTCTGTGGCAGTAACATTGACTTCAGCCCCCATCCGTTCTGCTTCAGCCTCAAGTTGCTCTTTCTCAGCAAGTGCTGTAAGTTGCTGTTTGTTCGCAACATCTATTTTCCTGTCTTCGTCAGTGAGTGTGACCCTTAATTCTTGGTTAATACGCGATTGTTCTACAGCCAGCATCTTAGCAATCTCTGTGAGTTCAACTTCTCTGTTTTGATTAATCTGTGCAGTTTCAACGACAAGGTTCTTTTCAATTTCGCGTTGTTGTACCTGTTGTTCTTGAGCAAACTTAGCAGTTTGGACGACTAATTCTCGTTCAACATCACGCAATTCAACACCCTCTTCCTGAGCGATACGCGCTTTCTCCACGAAGAGTTCTTTCTGATATTCACGTTCTTGCACTTGTTGTTCTTGATCAATCTTACTAATGTCAACTGCTAATATCTTTGCGATCTCAGCAAGTTCCACCTGCTTGTTCTGGTCAATTTGTGCGGTCTCAACGACAAGGTTCTTTTCAATTTCGCGTTGTTGTACCTGTTGTTCCTGTGCAAACTTAGCAGTTTGAACGACCAAGTCACGTTCAACATCACGCAACTGTACACCCTCTTCTTGGGCAATGCGTGCTTTTTCAACCATAAGTTCTTTTTCAATTTCGCGAACATCAATTGTCTGTTCCTGTTCAATTTTCTCCATTTGAACAGTCAGGTGCTGCTCAATTTCAGCGAGTTGTACAACTTTGGATTGCTCAATTTGTCTTGTTTCAACAATAAGGTTTTTCTCAATTTCACGTTCTTGTACGATCTGTTCCTGTTGTACCCGGAGGACTTCTACATCTCGCAACATTTCAATTTCACGTTCTTGTACGACCTGTTCCTGTGCGATCCGCGCCCGTTCAACCTCCTGTTTCATTTCATATTCACGTTCTTGAATACTCTGATCCATTTCATACTGGAACCTTATCGTATCCGCTTCTCGGTCAGCAGCATAAATAGCAATGTTTTTCTGTTGATCAGATTCACCCCAAGCTTCATTCTGATCTAATTCAAGTTTTAATAGGATCGCATCAACTTCAATTTGTTTTATTGCGACCTCTTTTTCCTGTACAATACGTTCTTTTTCCCGTTCTTGTTCAGCAGTAATTTCAGTGATTTCTCTTATACCGACTGCGTCAAATCGGTTAGTTGGATCTAAGTCTTGAACTGGTGTTTGATCCACTCGGATGATAGAAACAGTATCCAGAGTTAAACCGTTGTGTAGCTTTAAGTTTGCACCGCATGCGTCTAACACATTATCAGCAAATTCAACACGTTTTTGAAGTAGGTCTTGAATTATACTATCTGCAGCAACACTTCTTAACGCACCATCCAACATCGGTTCAATGAGTTCTCTCACTGTCTCTGGTGTCATGGACTTATCACCAAGAGCCTGTGCAGCTGTTAAAATATCCTTTTCTTCCGGTTGATCTGGATATACTTTAAGGTAAAAAACCACCTCAACATCCGCACGGTTGAAGTCATTTGTGATTAAAGAATCAGAACCTTCACGTACAATTTCAATGCGCATCGTATTGAGTGAGATCTCTTTAATTTCATGTATGATAGTGTTCACCCAGAGACCACTGGTAGTAACGATTTTTTCTCTCGCACCCCCTGTTCTGACGAGTGCAACATCAGCTTTCGGTATTCTATAACGAATAACAGAACCGACAAAAGCAGCTAAACCCATGAAGAATACTATCCCAATTACACCCATCCATCGTAGGACGTTAGTTTGGTTAGCTGGATCGTCCTGAATCAGATATCTATAGGCAAAGAAACCGATTACACTAACGACAAAGATTAAAAAGATTACTGCAAAAATGAGACGCATTTATTTCTCCTCTGGTAAAATTTCACTTTCAGATACAGATTCTCTCGGTTTATTTTTTTACTTGAAACATGATTTCACTGTTTGGACTTACAGCGTGCCTCCCCTTTAGGGGTTGACGGGGAGATGTCTGCCACGCAAGGTTCGCTAAATAACAGAGTATATTTTCAATTAAAGGTTTGGCGATAGCGGTCTTATGCGCATCACGGGTATCAATTGCAAAACCCACATAATAGCCTTCACCCCAAGGTAACAAGATGCTGACGGCATCCTTATTGTCTTCTCTTATTGCAAGTTTGTGATAACTTGGATCATCCGTCACCCAATGGTCATCCGTCACTAAGGAATCTACATTAATTTTGTGAGGCCATGTAAACATCCCAGTTTTTTGCCCATCTTCTGTAATCTCTACATTTGAATCGCTGGAATTTATGACCTTTATTGGATGTCGGTCTACTGGTAACCAATCCCCACGCCATTCGGGTTCAGTTGCATGCACCCCATCAGGTTGTACAATATTGTTGTCCATCGCCGATGCCCAGACGATCCCACCCTTTCTAACAAATTCTCTTATTTCCTCATCCGCATCTTCAAGGAAGTATTCCCCATCATGTCCAGGGGCATTCCAAGTGAACCAAATAATGTCGTATTCAGAAAGAAGTATAGTTGACAGTTTTATAGCGTTGTTGGCATCGCCACGGTTATCAGGATTGTCATTTATATGCACTGTGGTAAATTGAAACTCTAACCCTTCAAGCATCGTGAGTGACTCTAATACGGCAGGTTCCCCTGTAAGGTTGTCCCCTACAACAATTAACACCCTGAATATACCTAATGGGACAATCTTTACAGAAGAGATTATATCTGAAAATGACTGTGAGTCTGGAAGTGCGCGCATATTCCTGATGGATTGTTGGAATTGGCGCGAGTTAAGACCTAAATTAATTCTACGTCCTTCAAAATTCACATGTTCGTATAAGAAAATGTGACATCCACTGAATGGAAAATTCGGACCACGCTGAATACGGATGGAAGAAATCGCATCATTCATACCAATTTCAAACATGGAACTCACATCCCGTAGAATCACGCTGCGTTGCCCATTGAAATCTACATCGCGAAACACTTCAATGATAATAGGCACTGAACCATACTCAGGTGGAGTCGGGTGTGCGGCAGGACTAAAACTTATTGATGTTATAGCATCACCAAAATTGTAAGGTATTTCATGAATATTCGGATAGAACCCTGGTGCTAAAACCAATCTTCTACCACGAAAATTGTGGTGTTCATGAAAAATTGCTTTGTAGTTTGGTGCCGCACCGAAACTGGGACCCTTATATATCTTTATAGATGATATAACGTCCTGTGCACCAATTTCGGTAGTATTCGGAATGGAATCTATGAGGGTTATTTTGCGTCCGTGATAATTGACATGTTCAAAGACTTCAACAACCAATCTTGGCCTACTCGCCATATTAATATCCTTCGCTGTAGGTCATAATATCTTTACTTCCGATGTTAGTAACTTATTATATCATTCATTTTTCACTTTGTCAAGGGAAATGAAAACACAACCTCATTTTTTTTACTTGACATCTCAAAAAGAATATGATAGTTTCTTATCATACTTGCCTATCAAAACAAAAAATAAAATATGGTAGAATATGGAATTATTTACACACTATCAATAATACCCCAGAACGGTAGGCGGGGAATGCTATATGAAGATTAAAAAATAAATTAGGTAATTCGTAGAGATACTCGGTGCGTTTTCCTAACCAATGCAGAATACGCGTGTGGTATTCTGCATTGGTTAGGAAACTGCACCTACCGTGCTGGGGAAAAATTAGAATTACCCATTTAATAACTTAAACTTCATTAGGGACGATATGTGTAGAATAAACCATTAGATAAACATATCGTCCCTACGGGACTAAAGATCCCTTGTTAGACCTTTTTCTATAAACATATCGCCCCTACGGGACTAAGAAAATTACCGAATTATTTTTTTTATCTTCATGAAATCGCACCTACCGGGGTATGGAAGTGTGTAATTATTTTCAAATTTCACCAAAATATCTCTGCTGAATTGACAATCATTTTTATGGAATTATGCCAATGCGCTATAAAAAAACAATGCTCTTATTTTGCTTGTTTTGTGTCTGTGCCTTCTTAGTCTATTTACTCATGCAAATAGAAGAAGCTGAACGGAAAAAACGTGCATTAAATACACCCGTTGAACTACCATACACTTGGGAAGGCGATATTAGTAAAGCACAAATTGCCGAACCTTCTGGTATTACATATCATCCAAAGCGAAAAACTTTGTTCGTTGTAGATGATGGCGGTTTTATCCATGAAATCCGTCCAGATGGAACAGATATCCAGTCAAAGAATCTACAAGAACGAGACCTTGAAGGCGTAACGACAAACCCCGCAACAGGTTTGGTATATGCTGTAGTAGAAGACAATGAATCTATTTTAGAAATTAATCCTGAAACGCTAACAATAGATAGGGAATTCATCATAAACCGAACATTTGAGGACAAAATACTATTGAAAGAAGGTGGGATGGGGGTAGAGGGGATTGTCTTTGTTCCTGATTCTTCACATAAGGAGGGGGGATCTTTTTGGATAGGTAATCAATCCGATAGTTTGAAACCAGACGCTGAACCTTCCATCGTGTGTGAAGTTGTGGTACCACTGAATTCATCTAAAACTAAGGTCTCAGAAGGGAACATCGTCAGATATCTTCAGATGGATTTCGTTGATATTTCTGGCCTTTCTTATGATACACAGTCAGATTATCTCATGATTATCAGTGATACGACAAACCTGCTGGTTGAAATGAAACGCGATGGAAATCAACTTCATCATTACCTGTTACCGGGTAATGATCAAGAAGGTGTAACTTTAGACGGACTTGGATATATGTATATAGCACAAGAAAGTGGACAGATAATTAAGTTCGCAGATAAACGATTACGTTAGTTATACTGTTATATCTATTCATTCAGTTTCAAGGAGACGTATCAAAACCACTCCCGGCATTAAATCTAACACTGGATTGATTGACGAATACTGTTCTGCTGTATAACCTATATCTTTCCGCCACATTATCTGCACATTCCCCTCATCATAGATTATACCTGATGCCAGTTTGTTACCCTTAGCATCTTCTAACTGAAAACTTCTGCGGCGTTTCGTGTCCATATCTGGAACTTTATGTTAAACACGCTTTTAAGAGGGGTTTGTAACCCCGATTTAGAACAAAAAACACTAAAATTATACCATTTCTAATTGATGATGACTCTTTTTTGTGGCATAAACTGCTAGTTTGGGTTTCCGTTCTCCGTTTCATTTCTAACAGCCAGTAATGAGAGAAAATTTAATAAAAATGGTATTAGATATTAACAAAATCCGCTTCTACTCTGTGTGGAATCACACCCGCTGCATGACCACGACTGAGCAGCTCATAAACTGCCTTTCTACCGTTTTCTCCATAGTCCAGAGTATAATCATTGACATACATACCAACGAATTTATCAGCAAGGTCAGTTTCCATATCACGTGCATAAGTCATCGCATATTCAAGTCCACGTTCACGATTTTCAAGTGAATACTGTATACTTTGTTTTAGCAACTTTGTGATATTCTTTATCTTTGTAATGCCAAGATCTCGACGGATTACGTTAGCTCCCAGTGGTAAGGGCAACCCTGTCTCTTCGTACCACCATTCCCCCAAATCAACAATTTTGTGTAGTCCTTCACGTGCGTAAGTCAGTTGTCCTTCATGAATGATGAGGCCTGCGTCAACTTTACCGTCCTGCACTGCTTGAATTATCTGATCAAATCGATGTGTTTCTGTTTTTACATCAGGTTGATACAGTTTCATGGTCAAATAGGCAGTCGTCATTTCACCCGGAATAGCAATACGTTTGCCAGTAAGAGACTCTATCGGTTCTTTGGATACAATCAGAGGTCCGTAATTATCTCCGATGCTTGCACCACATGGCATTAGGGTATAATCCTTTGCTACATAAGCATAAGCATGCACAGATATTGCTGTAACTTCTAACTCCGCTGCTAACGCACGTTTATTCAATGTTTCAATGTCTTCTATTACATGGACAATTTCATAAGGTCCGGTCGGTATCAGTCCTTTCGCAAGCGCATAGAACATGAAAGCATCATCAGAATCGGGACTATGCCCGATCCGAATTATCTCAGTTTCTGACATTCTGCCTCCTTTCTAATATTGTCAATTCTATTTTTTTATGTTATTATGGTAAATCCGTTAAATCTTCATTTATCAAAAATGTATAATGAAGTTGCATTCTTAAATCTTTTCATTTTCTTTATACTAAATAATTATACACTTTAATACATGGCAGAAACAAAAAAACACCTATACCTTGTAGCAATTCCGTTTCAATTGGACGAACTAGCTTCAGCAGAATCTGTGTCCTTGACAGGTGCTGCATCAAACGAATTCGGTATTACGATCTCTGACACATGTGTTGATACGCGTAGAGGCGCGTTTCTGAAAAGTTGTTCGGAAGTGTATTTTGAAACTTCCAGTCTTGCAGAACTATACAAGAACATTCAAGCTGCCAACTTACAGGCAGACGAGTTTAGAGTTTCAGTTATTAAAAAACCGCGTAGTCTTAACCTTGATTCAATGGCATTGGCTCGTAAAATTGGCAGTATGGTCAATGGTAAACCGAATTTATCCGCACCGCAAGTGGTATTCATAACCGTGATTACTGCTGAAAAAATCTGGTTCGGTAAAGTCCTTTCTGAAGCAGATGGGATGTGGGTAAAATTCAACCAAAGACCCCACGTAACTTCCAGTTCACTCCCCGCACGCTTAGCACTTGCTCTTGTGAATATAATCTCATCACCAGGCGAACACCTTCTTGACCCATGCTGTGGAACAGGAACGATTATAATGGCAGCAGCACAATACGGTATGAAAGCAAGCGGATATGATATCAACCCACGCATGGTAGGGGCTACAACAAAAAATCTATCACATTTTGGTTTACATGCCGATGTGCAATTAAATGATGCACGCACGATCCAAAGTAAGTTTGACGCAATTGCTACAGATCTACCCTACGGTATAAGTCTCGTAAAGGATCCAACTGCAACACTTGACATACTCACTAATCTACGCACATGTGCCCCTAAAGTTGGCTTCATTGACATTCGTGACATCAGCCAACAACTTACAGACTCAGGGTATAGAGTTGAGTCAATAATTCCTGTTCCAAAATTACGACTTATCCGTCGTGTCTATATAACCTCCGTTGAGGATCAATAATCATCAACGTCTTCAAAGAAATCTGTTTCGGGTAAATACTCACCCTCATCAAGTTCATCTTCTTCATAATCTTCATATTCATCAAGAGTTAATAACGAATCAAGTTCACTTACGTTATCAATATAAATTTTACAAATCCAACCATCCCCTTCTGGTAGATTATTAATAATATCAACATCTTCTTCAAGTGCTGGATTGACCTCGTATATTTCTCCTGCTACAGGGGCATAGAGGTAGAAATTGCTGCCGGTTTCTGTTTCGATTCTACCGATAATCTCACCTTGTTCACATTCTTGTTCAGACGAGATATCTACGAAGATAATCTCTCCATAAATGTGTTGGGCGCGTTCTGTAATGCCAATGGTTCCCTCTGAATCAACAACTTCAATCCATTCATGTGTGGTTGAATATTTCACTTTGCTCAACGTGCATTCCTCTAACAAGTAAGTAATCAATTTATTTCAATTATTGGTATTCCAATGCTCTGAAGCTGTGCTTTAAAAGTTTCCAATTTATTTGTCTGAATTTGTATATTAATGCGTGGGGTTAGGGCATATTCTATGTTATTTATTTTCCCTCCTAATCGGTTACAGAGTTTAATTACTCTGCCTATCTGATGATAACTTGACCTTCTAAAACTAAAAAGTCTGTCCAACTGAAAAGGTGTATACAGATGCACCTTGAACAATATGTATCCGTTCATCAGTTTCTGCAGTTGGCGTGTATTGAGGCGTATATGCTGCATTTAATGTCCAACTCGCGACACGTACCCCTAAACCTAAACAGATACCTTCTGCTTTCCAAGGACGTTCTTCCATCTCAACGGTTGAACTTTCCAAAAGAGAAACGGACGCATAACGGTTATCTATGTCTCTAATATAACCTAATCTCACACCGAAACGACTAAGATACCAAACTTCAGTTCCGATGTTGGCTCGGATACCATCTGTAAAAGGTGGATGAATATCAAAACCAAAACTTAACGATGCCTTCGAAAAATCACGTTTGTAGACACAACCCGCACTGATACTACGACGAATTCTGTCCGGTATACTCGCATCAATAAACGACAAACCGTTACTTAAACTATGGACAACAACTCCAAACTGAAAACGCTCTCCAATGCGTTGAATGAGGCCAACATTGTAAGCATATCCACGTCCAAAATGTTCAACATCAGATTCATCAGTTATCTTAGAACGTAACCACTTCGCATCAAATCCAATAAAGGTGTTATCAATGAATTTTATACCATAACTCGTTCCAACTGCAAGGTTATTTTCCGGAAAATTGTTGAGTGCTTTTCCCTCGTGATTGACACGGCGAAACGGACCTTCATGCGCAGTAGATATGGACAAACCTAAAGTGCCGAACTTACCTATCGGAAATGCCCAATTCAACGTTTCTATACCAGAAGCACGTTGTTCATACTGACCATAGTCTTCATAGTTATCATCAAAATTCGGTTTGGATAGAAGTGCAATGGTCCGGGGAAAGCGAACCATGTGGACTGAAAATCTATTTCCTGCATCTATGGAGATACCAGCAGGATTGTTACCCAACGCATCTGCTCCATCGGTTAGTCCCACAAAACTTCCACCCATACCACGATATTCAGCACCAAGGAGTTGTTTCAAGAATATATCAGCTTTAGCATTTGCGCTCGTTTCTGATGCAAATACAACTGGAACTATAGAATTAAAAAATACACATAATCCCAATATAAACACACTACCTAAAAGGTCTGTATAATAAGTCCTAAGTCTAAATAAATCTAACATCACATTCATTAATTACTTACTGCAAAGTCGTTTGCAGACTATAAAGTACAGAGCGTTACTTGTGCAACTGCATAATTCACCGAGTGTGAAAGACTGACAAATGTTGAAACAACACCGAGCTCTGTGGCATATTCCCTAACTTTCCCATGTAAATCAAGAGACGGTTTTCCAGCACTATTTGCAGTTATTTCTACATCTTGCCAGTTCATCCCAGTTGTTAACCCAGTGCCAAGTGCTTTCAGTGTTGCTTCTTTTGCAGCAAATCGAGCTGCAAGTCGAGCATAACGAGTTGGGACAACACCACAATAATCAAGCTCCCTTACCGTAAAAACGCGTTCCTCAAAACGACTTCCCCATTTAAAAGAAAGTTGTCTAATTCGTTCAACTTCAATGATGTCAATGCCGATCCCATAGATTTTTTGTTGAAGCATCTATCAATATAATTCTATTTATTTTCTCGAAAAAGTACATCTGTTATTCGCGCCGCACGGAACGATGCTTGAACATCATGAACACGAACAATATCAACACCACGCGCTATTGCCCAACACACCGTTGCAAGTGAACCTTCAAGTCTTTCAGTTACAGGTAAGTCTAACAGATTACCAATAAAGGATTTTCTTGATGTGCCGATAAGTAACGGTTTATTGAACCGTTTAAATACATCAAGTTGTCTTAATATCTGTAAGTTCTGTTTGATCGTTTTGCCAAAACCTATTCCAGGATCAATTATAATGCGATCCGGAGCAATACCGCTTTCTATAGCACAGAAAATCCAACTTTCCAACGATGCATATACTTCATCAACGACATTTTCGTACTTAGGTGCATTCTGCATTGTACGGGGTGTTCCCCGCATGTGCATTAAGATCACACCAGCATCCATTTCAGCTGCAACATGTGCCATCACAGAATCACCACGTAAGGCAGTAATATCGTTTACGATGTGTGCCCCTGCTTCAAATGCTTTTCTTGCAACTTCAGCTTTTGTGGTGTCTACTGAGTATAATACGTTCAGTTGTTCCGAAACAAGTGCCCGGATGACAGGTATTACTCGGTTGATTTCTACATCTGTTGGGACTGGATCAGCACCAGGACGAGAAGACTCCCCGCCAATGTCAATAATTGTTGCCCCTTCAGCCACCATAGTCTTGGCATGCAATACTGCAGAATCAATATTCAGGTAAGTTCCACCATCGGAAAATGAATCTGGGGTGACATTTAGGACACCCATGATATGGGTGCGTTCACCAAAAATAAGGTCTTTGCCCCGGCAGTTCATGTAATAGGTTTCGCTGGCAACTGCGGTCTGGGGCCGAGAATCTCTTCAATCTCTTCAGTAATAAGAGTTTCACGCTCTAACAACGCATCCGCAAGTAGTTTTAAGCCATCAAGGTTGGTTTCAATAATTTTTCTCGCCTTTTCATAACACTCCATAACAATATCATAAACTGCTTTGTCAATTGCAATCGCTGTTTCTTCACTGTAATCTTGATGAACTGCTAATTCTTTGCCGAGAAAAATCTGCTCATCCCTTCTACCGAATGTCAAGGGACCTAATGGACTCATACCCCATTGCGTTACCATCCTTCGTGCAAGACTCGTGGCTTGCTCAAAATCGTTTTGTGCACCGGTTGTCTGCTCACCGAAAATAATCTCCTCAGCAACACGTCCCCCTAACGCAAAAATGATATGGGCAAGCAGACCTTTACGGTTCAGATTATGCCGCTCTTCAAGAGGGAGTTTTGCCGTTACTCCGAGTGCTCTACCACGAGGAACGATAGTACATTTGTAGTTCGGATCACTCTCTGGAACAAAATGTAACATCAGCGCATGACCCGCTTCATGATAGGCAGTAATACGTCTCTCTTCTTCGCTAATAACAAGGCTACGTCGTTCCGGGCCCATCAAAACTCGATCTTTCGCCTCATCAAAGCAGCTCATATCAATTTCTTCCTTTTCCTCTCTCGCTGCAAGTAATGCGGCTTCGTTTGCCATATTCTTCAAGTCCGCACCTGAAAATCCGGGCGTTGCTTTCGCTAATATTTCTAAATTTACATCTTCTGAAAGTTTATAAGGGTCTTTCGTATGAACGCCAAGGATCGCTTCTCTCCCACGCACATCTGGCAAGTCTACAATAATTTGTCTATCAAATCTACCGGGACGAAGTAAGGCAGGATCAAGTACATCCGGACGGTTAGTCGCTGCAATCAAAATGACACTTTCTGATTCTTCAAAACCTTGCATTTGCACAAGCAAGGCATTTAATGTCTGTTCCCTCTCATCATGGCCACCACCAATACCCGCACCGCGGTGACGACCCACTGCGTCAAGCTCATCTATAAAGATAATACAAGGTGCATTTTTCTTACCCGTTTCAAAGAGATCACGTACACGAGAAGCACCCACACCAACAAACATTTCTACAAAATCTGAACCACTGATCGTAAAAAATGGCACATCCGCTTCACCCGCAACTGCCTTCGCAAGCATCGTCTTTCCCGTACCCGGAGGCCCAACTAACAAAACACCTTTCGGAATAGTTCCCCCCAGCCGCTCATACTTTTTTGGGGCTTTCAGGAATTCAATAACCTCTTCAAGTGCTTCTTTTGCCTCATCCACACCCGCAACATCATCAAAAGTAATAGGTTTATCATTTTCCGTATGAAGCCTAGCTTTGCTCTTACCAAAGGAAAGCGCGCGATTCCCACTCCCTTGCATCTGACGAGACAAGAATATCATCAAACCGAGAAATATCATCAATGGAACGACCGTAGTACCAATAACAAGCAACCAGTCAGGAAAACTTGAGGCGGGTTTTGCATTATAACCTATACCTTTATCATCAAGTAACTTTTGTATGCCGTAATCTTCAACGGTATCCCGACTCGTTTTGAATAACCCATTCCAATTTTTAAAGAATTTTATCTCTTTTTTTGCATAGTCTACTATACCCTTTTCTTCAAAGTCTGCTATACCCCTTTTTTCAAGATCTGCTTCAGCTTTTTTTTCAAGGTCTGCTTCAACCTTTTTTTCAAAGTCGTCTATAACCTGTGAAATACCAGCCACACTAAACTTTCCTTCAATCCATTCATCGTCAAGAAGCAGATTACCATCAAAAAAACTTGGACTTTTTTCTGGTTCTTCTTGCTTTATGTAACGATGAAAATCGGATGTTGCTAATTCGTAAACTTGGTCACTTCTGTTAATTAGTTGATAGATAGCGACAACAACAACCAAACCCAAAATAAACCAAACGAACATGTTCTTAGTGTTCTTGTTCACAACCAATCGCCTCGTTTCTTATCTTCCTAAAATATCTGCATTATCAACGTTGCAGCACACAATGCCGCGCATCAAGTACCGATACTCAACTTTGAACCCACACAACACACACACATAATTATATATATATAGAAATGCAGAATTTCTGGTGTAGTGTCTGTTATAGTATGAATGTTTGTTTTCTGAAAGAATTATAACATGCTTTTTACGAAATAGCAACTCAAAATTGAAATTTACCCTCTTAATCCTAACCACAATAAGATTTTAAGAATAAAAAAATTCAAATTCTTGCACGACAGAATATCGTAAATCTTTGAACATTTTCTTAGAGAATAGTTTCTTATACCATTTCTAAAAAATATTGTTTCATTACGGAAACCCACTGTTATTGCTGGTTGGGTACCTCTCTTCGGTAGGAGCGACCTCTCGGTCGCGACCCGGGGAATGCCAAAAGGCATTCATACCGTTGATTTCTTGATTTGGAAGTCGTTCCTACCATATCTCCGCAGCTAATGAGAAATTATATTTTAGAAATGGTATTATTTCCTATTATTTTGTAGAAAAACATAAAAAAGTATATTTTAATTTGACAATAGATAATTATATGTGTTATACTATATTTCACATTGTATTTTAGAGTTAGAACAAGATGCCTTCAACTAAAATAATAGGAGTGAATGAATTGAATTTATCCCATTCAACAGAACACACAAAAAACCACATTATTGCACCTAAAATAGTATGTCAAAAATCCAAAATATCAAAAAAATCCAAAATGTTACACTTTTCCCAAAAAAATTTTTTCGAATTCACAAAAAACACCTGTAACCCTTTGCTACGACTAGGATAACAGCCAATTTCAAAAGTTACCAAAAAAACGAAAAATGTTTCCATTTGGAAACATTTTAAGAAATAATCATCCAATTAAATCACCATGTTTTGATACCAGAATAAAATGTAAAATACCTGAAAAATGAATACCTCTAACTAACCATTTTTTTTGTTGAAATATTTGTGTATTTGTGTGAAACTATAACAAATCTATACAGAGAGACCTAAAGAAAATGAACAGTAAAGCACAGATAATTGATTTTGATAGACAGAAACCTATTGACCGCGGTACTGGTGTCAAAACCGTCCCTTTAGCCGGTAAATGGAACAATTCAACATCACTCACCAACGGTATTACAATATTTAACCCCGGGGCCGCAATTGCACGACACTACCACAACTGCGATGAATCTGTTACAATCCTTGAGGGTGAAGCACACTGCGAAATTGACGGTGACATCATTACTATGCACATCTATGACACAACTTTTGTTCCCGCAGGTATACCCCACCGGTTTTGGAATGAAAGCAATGCACCTATGAAAATTCTGTGGACCTACGCGTCCGTTGATGTTACTCGCACTTTTACAGATACTGGAAAAACAGTCGCACACTTATCAGCCAGTGACCAAGCAGTTATATCGTAAACAGGAGATATGATAAATGTCCATACAAACCCATATTAAGGACAATCAGGAATCCTTGTGCCATTTACTACAAGAACTTGTCAAAATCCCTACTGTTAATCCACCAGGAGAAAATTATACAGAAATGGTGGCACTCCTTGAGGCAAAGTGCAAAACATTAGGTATGAAAACAGAGGTGGTAAAGGTACCAAAAAGACGGGCTGCTCAAGTAATTTCAAACAGTACAAGCCATCCTCGATTAAACCTAATTGCAAGGTGGGATGTCGGTGCAAAAAAGACAGTGCATTTCAATGCACACTACGATGTCGTACCTATAGCAGGAGAATGGCGGTTTGGAGACCCGTTCAGCGGTAAAATTGAAGGAGATTGGCTATATGGACGCGGGGCAGATGACATGAAGGATAGCATCGCTGCGCTGCTATTTGCAATCCAAACCATTCAAAAGACCGGTCTTAAACCTACATTTAACATCGAATGCTCGTTCACATGTGACGAAGAAACAGGTGGACAATTAGGCGCGGGATATATTGTCCAAAAGGGATTAGTCAAAGCCGATTATGTCGTCAACTGTGAAGGCGGAACAGAAATGAATATCGGAAACGGACACAACGGTGTACTCTGGTTAGAAATTGAAGTCCAGGGTAAAGCAGCACACGCCTCCCAAACTGATAAAGGCATCAATGCTTTTGAAAAAACTGCTGAACTTGTTTCTGCACTCCAACGAATTAAAAGAGATTTGAAGTCCACTCATAGAGCTTTTACGTTACCCGATGGCACTGAACGTTTTCCAACTATGAACATCGGCGGAACGTTCCATGGAACCGAAGGAGATAAAGTTAATACTGTACCAGCACATCTTACTTTCTCAATTGACCGAAGAATCACCCCAAATGAAAAACTGGAGTTAGCAGAACTTGAAATACGCGAAGCAATTTTAGGCGCATGTGATTACTTTGAAAATCTAAAGGCAGAAGTAAAAACTATCCTACGAATTGAACCCTGTTTGACAGACCCTGAATCCGTACTGGCACAAAGATTCGCAGATGCTGTGCGTACAATACGATACAATCAACCAAAGTTCAGAAGCACCACCGGATTCACAGACCTGCACTATTTTGTAAATACAGGTTTGCCAGGAATCGGCTACGGGCCGCGCGGTGAAGGAGGACATGCAATAAATGAACGAGTCTATATTCCTGATCTGGTGCGAACTTCTGCAATATACGCCATCTTTATGACACGCGCAGAACTATAATCTAAGGAACGAATACTATGCAAATCCCAAAACCAGCACCATTAAATGTCATACCTGAAGACCCAACTGGTAACACTTGGGCATTGCCTGAAGGGGCAATTGCCCGAATAGGAAAAGGATATCAAAGTCCTGCTGGCAGCCGCGAGATAACACTTACCCCTGATGACAGATATTTCGCTGTCGGCACACGCATAGGACTCTGGTGGTATGACGTAGCTTCAATGTCACCCATTGCCCTATGGGAAAAGGGATGCGGTATGATCTCCACCGTTGAAATTTCACCCGATAGCAAACTCATCGCAATTGCAAATTGGAATTGTACCACTATAATACGAGACATTCAGAGCGGCGAATGTATATCAGAAATAAATCAACCGAAAATTCATCATTCTGCAGGACATATAACATTTTCTCCAGACAGTTGTCGGATTTTCATCGTGAATGTTGATAGTAATATTGAAGGGCTTGACGTTCAAAGCGGCGAAAGTGTCGCTCAAATGGAGCAAGAAACAAATGATGTGCGCGCACATCAAATTTCTAAACTCCGATTTTCACCAGATGGACAACACGCCGCAGCCACAATAATTGATCATACCTACTTGTGGAATCCTATGACAGGAGCAATAACCGCTAAGTTTCCTGGAAAAAATTTTGCTTTCTCCCCAGACAGTCGTTTGTTGGCGTGTCAGAATCCTTATGTAATCCCTGATTCTGTCCCCTTACGTGGCGCAAGCAACGTTTCAGTGTGGAATATAGGAACAGGTGAACGCATTGCTTATGTTGAGGACCATCAATATATGGTAAACTCTATCAGGTTTTCACCTTGTAATAAATTTATAGTAACAAGTGATAGATACGGTTCACTAAAGATGTGGAATCTAACGAACGGTTGTCTGGAGAAATCTTATACTGACTATGAAAAGTCACGTGTAGTCCCCTATTATTTACCGGATGGAACGCTACTTGCAACCATGTTTTCTGGTGAAACAATAGAGGTATGGAACGTAGAACAGCGTGAAAAATTACAGACTTATGAACTACCCATTGAGAGTATTGGATATAAATGGTTTTCTAAGTCTCCGAAATTAGTCATTGCCCACACCTTATCTAACAGACAGACCATCTCTAAAAAGGCACACACCTTCATAACACTTACAGAACCAATCTGTTTTCCACGTTACGTTCAGTTTACTCATGAAGGGAAACTTGCTATCCGAGGACATTCAAGATATATTGTCTTATGGGATATAAAAAACAATCAGACGCAGAAAATATCTTACCCGAGTGAATTTAATGAAGCGATTAAGTCTTTTACCTTTTTACCGGAAGGGGAGATACTCGTTGTCGACTGGAACCACAACCACAACGTCTACAAGGTGATTAAGATTAGTAAATCAGAGGCTATGCCGATCACTGAATTCACACCACCTACACAGTTAGGAAATGATACGTTTTCATTTTCAGAAGAACGTATTGCTTTTTCTGGTAAAGGAGGTATGATCTACCTCTGGAATCTCAAGCACAGTGAAATACCAAAACAACTTGCAGGACATACAGATCACGTCTGGTCGTTGGCATTTTCACCAGATGGGAAAAGACTCATGAGTGGATCAGGTGATGAAACAGCACGGATATGGGACGTTGAGAAAGGTGAAGAAATAGCTCAGTTACCCTTAGAAAAACCACTAACAACAAGGGCATTAGCCTTTTCTCCTTGTGGTAGTGTAATTGCTGGCGGGATGTTTGGGGAAATCTACCTATGGTGTGCTGAAAAATTGACACTACTGCACACAATTCCACAGCCTGAGGACAGTCCAAAACTTTATACACTCGCCTTTTCCCCTTGTGGACGTTATCTTGCATCTGGTACTTGGTGGGTGGAAGACATGGAGAAAATGGCAGTCCGATTATGGGATGCCCGCAACCAGTGAAAACATCCATACATTCTGGGGACATACAACAGATGTTGAATTTCTAACCTTTTCACCTGATGGAACGATCCTTGTTAGCGGCAGCTTTGACGGTACCGCCATGCTCTGGGACCTAAAACCATTTATAGACGTATAAATAATTCCTAAACAAATAATCTGATGTGATCATGCTCCTGTGCAAATTATTACAGCTCTTTGGTTGGAATCTATCCTCAAAACATGTTATCATCTTTATACTCCATTCGCTGACATATCTATTGTAGAGGAAACTTATCATTTTGATTATCAATAGACTCATTGCCAAAAACTGGCGAAATTTTCAGCAGATAGATGTTCCTCTGAGAGAACGAATATTTATCGTAGGTCCAAATGCCTCAGGTAAATCCAATTTGCTGGACATTTTCCGTTTCCTCCGAGATATAGCCAAAGCAGAAGGTGGAGGTTTCCAAAAAGCAATCAAAGATCGAGGAGGTGTCTCCAAAATTCGATGCTTAGCCGCTCAACGTGACCCCAAAGTTGAGATTGAGATCCACATTGCTGATACACCAAAAGCACCCGCAACATGGCGATATTGTATAGGATTCCATCAAGAGAAGCATCAAGATGGACATGCATATCTCACCCATGAACAGGTTTGGAAAGAAGGAGAATTGCTCCTTAATAGACCGGATACGGAGGATAACGAAGACCCAGACCGTCTTATACAAACAGCCCTTGAACAGAACGCCGCCAATGCAAAGTTCCGGGAAATTGGCAAATTCCTTAGAAACGTAAAATATCTTCATTTAGTACCGCAATTTATCCGCTATTCGAATGCAATTCAAGGCAAAATAATTGAAGATGATCCATTTAGACAAGGATTCCTTCAAAGAGTCGCAAATGCACATCCCAGCACACGTCGGGCACGGCTTAAAAGGATTGAACGAGCGTTGAAACTTGCTGTACCCCAGTTTGAAAAATTAGAATTTGTTCGTGATAAAAACACAGGACACCCACATTTACAAGCACGGTATGAACAGCAGTAATCTCATCTTCTGATATTGATGAGGTTACAACACTACTTGAGAATGGGTTCACAGTAGGAGAAATTGTCCTAACAAGATATCCAAAAGAATCGAGTCTATTAGAATGGAATTAAACAACAGACATTATAATGATTTAATCAATCCTGTAGGTCGGGTTGAGGAACGAAACCCGACATGCGTTGCTTTATCAATGGTAAAAGTCGGGTTTCGCTTCGTTCTACCCAACCTACGAACTTTAGATTTTATTAGAGACCAAAACTATGGACAATTAAAACGTTATAATGTCTAACGTAATCCTTGCTATTATCAACTCAGCCAAGAAAGCACAACGGGTGTTAACCAATGAACAAAAAATTCCAACGCAACATTGAAGACTTTACATGTGGTAAATGCGGACTATCCGTAAAAGGAAACGGCTATACCAATCACTGTCCAGAATGCCTTTGGAGTCAACACGTAGATATCAACCCAGGTGACCGTGCCGAAAAATGTCAAGGCCTAATGAAACCTATTGGGTTCGGAATAAAACAAAGTAAATATATACTTTTTCACCAATGCACAAATTGTGGTATAATAAAAAAGAACAAAGCATCAAAAGATGATAACTTTAATGCAATTCTAAAACTACAAGGAGTATAAGATGGAAAAAAAAGGGCTTATTTCAATCATTGCTATCGTCATTGCAGCTTGCATTGCCATTGTTGTAAGCGGATGGTTGTACTATTCTACCATACAAGAACTCAAGTCTACTTTAGTAGAACTCGATCAGACAAAGACAGACTTGGCTTCATCCCAAACAACATTACAGACTACTGAAACAGCCAAGACTGCATTGGAAAAAAAACTGACAGAAACCGAGAAAAACCTAAAGGACACGCAAACTGAACTAAACCAAACAAAAGAAATTCTGGAAAATGCAAGTGAAGCAGCTAAAAAGATTGCTGCTGAAAGAAACAAACTTCAACAGGATAAAAGCACCCTTGAAACCGAAAAGAACAACCTACGAACAAAATTGAATGAGATTGAAGCGGAACTAAAACGGATACGTGATCAATCACAAAAGTCAATCGCTTCTATTCAAGCAAGATTCAAAGATTCTGTCGGAGCTGTGTTGGATGAAGCAGGCAGGTTGACACTTGACGTTAAAGGGAAAATCCTCTTTGAAACAGGAAGCGCAAAACTTAGCAAAGAAGGCAAAGAACTTCTTGACGCAATTGCAGAAGAAATTCTATTAAACACAGAATACTCAGAATACGATATTCGGATTGAAGGACATACAGACAACAACCCAATCGCAGGGGATGAACTGCGCAACTGGAACCTATCTGCCGACCGATCAATTGCTGCTGTCAAATACTTACAACAGAATGCAAAAATTGCACCACAACGGCTAACTGCAACGGGATATGCATTCTATCAACCTATAGATAAAGAAGAAACTGAGGAAGCAAAAGCAAAAAACAGAAGAATTGAGATTATCCTTGTACCACCACAGGATTTCTTATCAGAACTGCTCAAATCTCTTCAAAATGTCATGGAAACGATCGAAGTAAAGCCGTAAAAAACTTTTTCTTATTCTGACGTTTCTTCCTTTTTGTCTGGGGTTTGTTTCACTTGTCCTGCACGTTTTGCTGCTTGTAGCGCGAGCCGATTAGCCGCTGCTATCTGTTCCATCAATTTTGAATTTGACCATGATATTGCAGTGAAATATCGGATTTCATCCGGTTTGTTTAGCGTCTCCACTCCCATTGCTAATCGCAACCCGCTATTTGCTGTGTGTTGTAACCCAACGTTGACACCTGCGCCATCAAATTCTAAACTGATCACGATGTCGCCTCTGGCAAAAGCAGGTTGTAATTCTGTACTTATGCCTCCCAAAATCCCAATACGCCGCTCAGTGTAGGCAAAACGTTTATTACCAATACCGATGTGTCCCCTAATTAGATGGATTCGCGGTAGATTAAAGGTTTTACTGATAACAAAATATGAGGAATTAGCACGGTAGGTATCCCACTGTTGAATTACATTATTTCCGATATTCTCAATACCGACTGCAACACTCGGTAATTTTCCAGATTCTTTTAATAATTGTGCTTTTACGTGTCCTAAGAAGGAGCGCGAGGCATCATTGTCCTGGGGGAGTATGTGTGACGCACCAAACTCAAGTCTATCAAACATCCCAAAATTGACACGAAACGCAACAGGATCCCGTTTGAAATGTGTCGTATTTTGAAAAGGGGCATATACACCTACATCAAAAATTCCATGGGCTAATATCTCTCCTGTCGGTATATCTACTAAACCACTATCAGTAAATATCTCAGCAGATACAATGCCAGATAATACCATGAAGGACAAAAAAAGTAACAAGGAGACAAGTAATAGAGGTCTAATCATTGAGATCGTTCCATATAGCGAATACCGGTAGAAGTTCCAATAATCACTTGGTCTGCAAGCTTAACAAATATGCCGTTCTCAACAACACCAGGGATATTGTTCAGTTGTTGCTCAACAAACTCAGGTTTCGGAATACCATCAAAGTGACAGTCCAATATATAATTACCGTTATCAGTGATCAATGGATTCACAATTCCCCCACGTACATCTGATCGCTTACAGATCTTATTGACCTCGCGTTGCGTTGCTTCCCATCCAAACTTAACAATTTCTACAGGTAGCGCAAACGAAGTACCAATTATATGTGAAACTTTACTCTCATCAACAACAATCAAGATACGTTGAGAAGCATTTGCGATAATCTTTTCTCTGACTAAAGCAGCACCGCCACCTTTGATTAAATTAAGGTGCGCATCTACTTCGTCTGCTCCATCAATCGTCAAATCTATCTTAGAATAAACTGAGAGAGATGACAGTGGGATACCCTGTTCTACTGCGATTTTCTCCGTACCGTCCGAAGTTGGAATACCAATTATATCTAACCCGTTTTTCACCATCTGCCCGATCTTTAATAACGCATAGTAGGCGGTGGAACCTGTCCCCAAACCTAATATCATGCCATCTTGTATCTCTTCAGTGGCTTTTTCGGCTGCTATTTTTTTCTGGTGTTCTCTGTTCATGCCCAACCTTGACTTTCGCCACCAATACGTTCCTTGCTGATTTTTTCATAATAACCGCTCTTACGATATGCAGCCAATGGATGAGGATCACGCCCAATCTCCAAACGCACCTGTTCCAGTAGTGGATTTACATCGGTTTCGTAAGCACGTTGGATAATGCTTTCTGCTTCTACCAAGTCTTCCGCATCTTGTGCTGCTGCTAACGCCTCTCGGTCAACTATCAGTGCCTTTGCATAAGCCTTCTGTAGATTACATACTGACTGTATACTCGCTTCAACCTTCGGTTTCAAATTATGACTCTGGTCTATCATATAAGCAATGTCTGTTTCTGTTCCAGGATCGAGTTCGGCATCAACAAGTTCTGTATATATAAGGAAAAGTTCCTGAGGATTGATAGAACCCACCGTCAAGTCATCATCAGCGTATTTCCGACAGTTGAAATGGAATCCGCCAAGTTTACCCTCGTCAATCAAGTACGCTACAATGAACTCAATATTTGTGCCTTGCGGATGGTGTCCAAGGTCAACAAGTACCTGTGCTTTAGGACCGAGTTTGGTCGCCATTAAATAAGCAGTACCCCAATCGGCTAAGTCCGTATGATAAAATGCTGGTTCAAAAAACTTATATTCAATCAACATGCGTGAGTCTGCCGGGAGTGCCTCGTAGACCTCACCTAATGCTTCTGTCATCCACTGTTTGCGTTTTCTGAAACTCGCTTGACCGGGAAAGTTCGTGCCATCGGCAAACCACAAACTAAGTAAATCTGAACCCGTCTTCTTCATGATTTCAACACATTCCAGCATGTGGTCTATAGCAAGTCTCCGCACCTCTGCCTTTGGATTGCACACACTGCCAAGTTTGTAGATCTGATCCTGAAATACGTTAGGATTGATTGCACCAATGCCAATACCGACATCCGCAGCATACTGCTTCAACGCACCCCAATCGTCAGTTTTGTCCCAAGGAATGTGTAGCGCAACAGTCGGCGCGACACCTGTGAAAAGGTGTACCGTTGCTGCATCTTCTAAACGTTCTGCTGCGTTTCGCGCCGCACCAGCTTGTTCAAAAACACCAAAACGTGTTCCAGAATTTCCATAGCCCCAAGATGGTGTCTCAATATGTTGTTGCTTTAAGTGAGACTTTACTTGATCAACCTGAATTCCCTGTCTTTCTAAGGTTTCAGCTAACAAATTATAAGCAGGATTATTACGCATTTATGTCCTCCTGATTGCTCTCAAATTTCTGTGAATTATAACATAATAACGAACAATAAGTAAAGTGTTTTCTACAACCTCTCTCATAAATCGTAGGAGGGGTTTCTAACCCCGATTTACCATACGCGCGATTCGGGGTGTGTAAAGTTTTGGTTACTTGTCTGAACCAGGATTTGCAGGATTTCCAAATCAACGGTATGAATGCCTTATGGCATTCCCCGGGATTTCCAGATTTCCAGGATTTTCCTCATCAATAGTTTTTTACACAGATTTATGCCAACTTATGAACGGTGCGTTATACCTCAAACTCATAATCCTGGAAATCTGGAAATCCTGCAAATCCTGGTTCAGACAAGTGAAAAGACTATAGACATACGAGAAAAAATATGGCGAACAAAAGTCATATCAATGTTTCTACAAAAACTTTACACACCCAAATAATCCTGAAAAAATTGACAAAATTTGAGCGTTTGTGTATAATTTTGAGGAAAAAGAGCAAAAATAATGCAAAATTTGTGATTTTTCTTCAAAATTAATTTGACATTTTAAAATCAGAATTTTAATATGGGGATTTTGAAATGAAGCAGCGACATGTGAACATTACAATTCAGTTTCAAAAAATGAAAACGTCAAGTGTTCATTACATGATCGAGCCTCAATTTAACCTTCGGTTACCCCCTCGAAATTTCACATTCGTTAATATTTGTCAATTACAAAGTCTTATCGCAAGCATTCCTGTTTGCGATGTTTTTGTGCCCGCACGTTTCGTCGCGGGCTATTGTTGTTGCATTGAGGGATACTTCAATGCATCTTATTATACTAAACATAGGGCATATTCTTGCACAACAAACACACAATGTGCAGAATATGTTTGAAATTTGGACAAGAAGTATATATAATCTAATAATGTGGAATAGATCACAGGGATAAAAAAACTTATAAGGAAAATAAAGTAATGAACAAAGCAACTTATTGGGTATTTGGAGTCCTTATTGTTATCTTTGGTGGAATTATGATTTGGACACAAATAGATCACGCAAACTTCAAAAAAGAAATGGAAAAAGAACGTGAAAGGTACGATAGAAAATTGGAGGCACTGGACAAAGCAGCTGAGAAAAAGAAAACAACCAAACACGTTGCAATAGGGACCCCTCCAGGGCCACCGCCGGGTACTGCAAGAGAAGGATACGTGTGGGAATGGCACGGAGACCACTGGCACGAAATGCAAATCACACAAGGCGAAACGATAGAACAAACGCCTATTGGTGGTGTGCCACAATTAGTTGAAATGCAATCAGATTTACCTGATGAAATCCCCGAAAAGTTTCCGGCAGAGGAAGAGTTGCGACAGATGGACTTAGATGTTCTTCTCCATTTGGCGAGACTATACACAAAGGCATCTAATGAATTAGGCGAAACAGATTTTGAGGCAGGAGTGCGGTTGTATAACGCAACGATTCCCATACTGTATAAAATAATGGATGAAAAGAACGATAGAATAGACGCAATTATGGAGGAAATGGAAAAAGAACATAGGAAGGAATTCCCGGTTCCTCGGATTATTCCGGCAACGGAAGAGTCCTCAGCAGTGTTTATTAACACAAAACCGCCTAAAAAGGCATCAGATGATGGAGGAAAACAATGAGAGGACGACACTTTCTTTTTCTCCATATCCTTGCCCTATTATTTGTTATGTTCAGCAGTGGCGTTTTTGCCGAGGATGCCGAGTATGATGGGATCCTCGTTTTTGAAAACGAACCCACTGATGAGCAGCTGAATAATGACCCTATGTATGTGACTCCATCTAAGGAAACTGTAAAGGCACTCATCCAAAGGAAACTGTAAAGGCACTCATCCAGTGGTCTAACAGTTGCAGAGACAACGTTCAAGAACTTCGGAACGAAAGCAGATTTTTAACGGAAAAGCGGACGGCATCCGAAACAGCGGCATACGGGGGTTGGAATTGGAAAAATAAGACCAAAAAATTTTCTTCAACCGCTGAACAGGTTCTGACACAAAATTATTCGGGGCTTCTCGTAACTGCCGTTAATGAACTGTTAGATATGAAAGGCAAGATTGATAGAGAGCAGAAGTATGCATTAGCATGTAAGGAGGTCAATGCACATATACCGAAATTTAGCGCGGGACTGTCGCAATGGCAACGGATGTATAATATGGCTGATTTGGTGCTTGATCGTTGGAAGGCACTGCCAACGACTTCAGAGTCCGAGATAATGACTTACCTACACATTTATAAATCATACACGCTGCCATCCGCTATTTATCCAACCTGGGCCTGTAAGGGGAATGGGCTTCTCTCATCCGTCTGTGATGATACATACGATACGCCGTATAAAGCGTTAGAAGATCACCGCATTATTGCGGTGGTGATAAAGACCCGAATCCGAGTGTTGCTGGATGTGGTCGTTCGTATTATACCTGCCAAAATAATTATGAAGCGAAGCAGAGAGAACATGCTGTCAAATATTGTAATAGTTATATTGCTTGGCATCCTGGTGGTCTTTCATTAGCTAAGCGGGTGGGTATCTGTGGTGCACCTTTCCGTGACTGTTACGATTCAACAAGTCGTAGTGGCGTTCATAACTACGTACCTGTGTATAGCAAGTCTAACGGTAAGAAATATATGAGCGGGTATCAAGCCAAAGAATATGAACATAGTGTTAATATTCCTTATACGAAGACAAGGCATCGTGGTAGTACAACGCCTCCAACAGCGAAGGTTGACAAACTGCTTGTTCATGGTGAAAATGGCGTTGGCGTTGACGCTGTTATACCCGACGAAACCCCTAGTTGTGATACGTGTATAGATGGGAGTGATCGTTGTCCTGGATGCGGTTCACAGGATGCTGGCGATTCGGACGATGATGAGACTGCATCAACCACTCCATCCTCACCCCAACCGACTACACCAGGGTTGCACCACACAACCTCCCCTCCTTTCGTTTGGGGACTTGGAGAAACGCATAAGTTTAAGGCGATAGCGGATTCCGATTACTTTGAGATAAATTGGTACCTATTGGAAGAAGGTGAAACTGGACTTGGCACGTGGTTGTATGCCAATTCCGGCGGTCCTAACAAAACTGAAGGCACTTTAACGTACACGTTCTCGTCAGAGAACAGCATAGAATCCTATACGTCCTACACCCTGATAGCACGCGTGGAAAGGTTATCAGATGGTTCAAATTATAATCTAACTTTTGAAATAGATATTGGCCCCTAAGGTGTCCTTTCATTGATAGTGACGATATAGATAAACATAGGCAGGTATCCGAAAGGGTATCTGCCTTTTTTATCTTATCCCCTTGTCCCTCAATTTGCATGCCATACGCGCATGTGATGGCGTGCAAAGATGGAGTTCCCTGATAAGGAGGACTCATGAAAAATACAGAGGCATTCAATTGTCGGGTTTTGCGGATCTGGGTTCGGAATCGCGGAATGCGCGGAGTACACGGAAGACGCGGAAAAGACACCTTCATGAACATTTATTGCAAAGAATAACCCATAACTAAGCAAGGCGATCCGTGGCAGCGGTCTTTTCCGCGTTTTCCGAGATTCCGCACACACGCCGCGCCCACCGAAAAATTCGAGATTCCGTACACAAAAGGTAACAAAAACTTTACACACCCGCGATTCGGTGTATTTGGACAAAAATGCATTTATGAGATACAATGTAACAATGTGCGCGCAATTTGGCATCATGTTTCAAAACTATTTGCTATGTCAAAATGACACACTTGGCGAATAATAATCCAAATAAATGACAAAATGTCACATATTTGCACCATCAAATTTAACACTATACCACACAAAATGCGTCTATACCTACATTCCTCAAATTGGCACACATCTTGCTATAAATATCTAAAGTAAGTGTATAAAAAGAATAATCTGAAACGGGTTCAAAATTCCCGTAAAACTTTTTTACCCGTAGGAGGGAATGAAGATATGGCACTTGTACCTCTTGGTGATAGAATTCTCGTCAAACGTTCTGAAGAGGACGAACAAAAAACCAGTGGTGGAATCATTATCCCAGACACCGCCAAAGAAAAACCTCAAGAAGGCGAAGTCGTCGCTGTTGGCAAAGGACGAATCCTTGAAAACGGTGAACGGCAATCTGTTGATGTCCAAGTCGGCGACAAAGTTCTGTTCGCAAAATATGGCGGCACCGAAGTAACTTACGAAAATGATGAATTTCTCATTTTGCGCGAAGATGATATCTTAGCCAAAGTTACTAATTAAGTAAGGAGATATAAACATGGCAGCAAAACAGTTAGCGTTTGATGAAGAAGCACGTAATGCTATCAAGCAAGGCGTTGACAAATTAGCCGAAGCAGTCAAGGTTACTTTAGGTCCAAAGGGACGTAACGTCGTTCTTGATAAGAAATTTGGCGCACCTACCATCACAAAAGATGGTGTAACGGTTGCAAAAGAAATTGAATTGGAAGACCCTTATGAAAATATGGGGGCACAAATGGTCAAAGAGGTA
Organism: Candidatus Poribacteria bacterium; assembly: GCA_012270795.1. Classification (GTDB taxonomy): domain Bacteria; phylum Poribacteria; class WGA-4E; order WGA-4E; family WGA-3G; genus MSPOR6. The sequence goes on along the minus strand of JAAXHO010000219.1, from coordinate 46,390 downwards.
GCCTCAAAAACCAGTGATGTCGCTGGAGACGGCACAACAACGGCTACTATCCTTGCACAATCTATTTACCGCGAAGGTTTGAAAAATGTCGCAGCAGGGCATAACCCAATGGCTCTCAAACGCGGTATTGAAAAAGCAGTTGATACTGTCGTAGATTCTATCCAAGGACTTAGCAAAGAGGTCTCGGAGAAACAAGAAATCGCACAGGTCGCAGCTATCTCCGCAAACAACGATAACGATATCGGAAACCTCATCGCTGATGCTATGGATAAGGTCGGAAAAGACGGTGTTATCACTGTGGAAGAAGCAAAAAGCCTTGATACAAACTTAGATGTCGTTGAAGGTATGCAATTCGACAGAGGATACTTGTCACCCTATTTCGTAACGGACCCAGACCGCATGGAAGCCGTTTTGGAAGACGTTGTTATCCTCATCCACGAAAAGAAAATCAGCACAATGAAGGACCTTGTCCCTGTTCTTGAACAGGTCGCACAACAAGGCAAACCACTACTCATTATCGCTGAAGATGTTGAAGGCGAAGCACTCGCAACAACCGTTGTCAACAAAATCCGTGGCGCACTCCGTTGCGCAGCTGTTAAAGCTCCCGGATACGGCGACAGACGCAAAGCTATGTTGGAAGATATCGCTGTCCTAACAAACGGACGCGTCATCTCTGAAGACCTCGGCATCAAACTGGAAAACGTCACCGCAAACGACCTCGGTAGCGCAAAACGCATCGTTATTGACAAAGATAACACAACTATCGTTGAAGGCGCAGGAAGTACTGAATCTATCCAAGGACGTATCGACCAGATCCGCCGTCAGATAGAGGATACAACCTCAGACTATGACCGTGAAAAACTGCAAGAACGCCTCGCAAAACTTGCTGGTGGTGTCGCAGTTATCAACGTCGGTGCCGCAACTGAAGTGGAAATGAAAGAAAAGAAAGCTCGTGTTGAAGATGCAATGCACGCCACGCGCGCCGCTGTTGAAGAAGGTGTTGTCGTTGGTGGTGGTGTCGCTCTCGTCAGAGCACAAAACGCTCTCGCAGAACTTCAACTTGATGATGATACTGAACAGGTCGGTGTGTCTATCGTCACACGCGCACTTGAAGACCCACTCCGTCAGATCGCAAGAAATGCCGGACAGGAAGACTCTGTCATCATCGCTAAGGTCAAAGAGGATGGCGGAAACATCGGTTATGACGCACGAGAAGAACGTTTCATTGATATGTTTGAAGCAGGAATTCCCGACCCAACCAAGGTCGTCCGTGTTGCTCTTCAAAACGCAGCGAGTATCGCAGCCCTCATGATTACCACCGAAACGCTCATCGCTGAAATTCCTGAGAAGGAAGCAGCTCCACCCATGCCTCCCGGTGGTGATATGTACTAATCCTGGACATGCTCTCATAGACATCTATGAGAAATATACAATCGCAAAAATCGGGTGGAAAATACATTCTACCCGATTTCTTTTATTATGGAGAAACAGATGTCAACAAAGACGCCGACCCAGCATCAAGGAAGATGCTACAATCCGAATGATTTTGCAGAATAGAGGCAGGATGCATCGGGGAAATTTCACCAAATAAGCAATTTCGTACAGCTTCCGCTTTGCGTTCATCAGGCACCGTACAAATAATCGTTTCCGATTTCATAATCTGATGGATAGACATTGAGATTGCCTGTGTCGGCACCTCAGACAAATCTGTGAACCATCCTTCACCAACCTGCTGCAAACGGCACGCCTCATCTAATTCCACGATGATATACGGCTCCTCTGTCTCAAAGTCAGCAGGAGGATCATTGAAAGCAAGGTGTCCATTTTCACCGATTCCGACAAATGCAACATTAATCGTGTGTTGTGAGATAATTTGGTTGAGTCTGTCACATTCTACCTGCGGATCATCCGCTTCACCATTCAGGAAATGCACTGTTTTTGGCTGAACAATATCAACTAATCTCTCCTGAAGATACTTACGGAAACTGGCTGGATGTGTATCAGAAATACCGATGTATTCGTCCAGATGGAACATCGTTGTTTTTGACCAGTCTATAGAGGAATCAGCAGTCAACGCATTCAGGAAATCAAACTGAGATGCACCCGTAGCAACAATGAAACTTGCATGTCCATTGGCATTGATGGCTTCCTGCAGTTTTGTGCTTGCAGCCATTGCAGCGGCTGTACTCGTACCCAATTTAGTTCTTACTTCGAATATTTCCATAATGTCTACAACAAGTCTTTTGCCTTCAAGATTCGTCCAAAGTCCTCTTTCCAACTCGGTGATAGAGCAGGCAGTTTTCTGGCTTTCGCTATCTTCTCATAATTGTTAGTGTCAAAATATCGTAAGTTGACTATCTCCGTAACACTCATTGAATCCGCCACATTCTCAACACAAGAAATCGTCTCGCCTGCTGTGATTTCTCCTTCTTCAAGAACCCGAAAATAGAAACCTACATGCCGACTTTCCAAAAACTGTTTAGGAAAGTCGGCCATTCCCATTTTGTATCCTAATTTGAAGCACGGCACTCGCGGCTGTGTTATCTGTAGTCGCACACTTGAACCTATTTGAAAGATATCACCGATTTTTACTTCCGATTCCAGCATACCCTCAACAGTCAGATTTTCACCGAATTGACCAAAAGACAAATCCTCTCTATTCAATTCCTGCTGCCAATATGCGTAATGTTCAAAGGGATACCCATAGATAGCTTTATATGTTCCACCGTGTACCTTCAAATCCCCTTGTCCGTCACCATCAATATTTTTCTCTCTCAGCATCACTATCCCCGCAACCGGTTCTTTAAAAATACCAGTATAAACAATCCTACCATTGTAGGTGATTGGTTTCGGTTTTGATACATTTATAGAAAGGAGTTTCATCTAAGACTCTTCTTCCAAGTCTTGAAGTTTTGCCTCAAGCTCCTCAACGCGTTTCTGGAGCACTGAGATCTCTTTCATCACTTCCGGCAACTTACGTGCTGTTGCTTGAGAACGTAACTCCTGTTTGTGCGGACGAGCAGGGATGCCGGATAGATGGCTACCGGGGGGGATGTTCTTCGTGACAGCAGATTTTGAATAGATAACTGTATTTTCACCAACCTTAAGATGACCTATCACACCAGACTGACCCGCAATATTAACGCGGTCACCAAGTACAGTACTACCAGCGATACCAGTCTGTGCAGCGAGGCAGCAATCCTCCCCGAGTACAACATTGTGTGCAATCTGAACAAGGTTGTCAAGTTTCGTACCACGCTTAATCACTGTCTCAGAAAGTGTCGCTCTATCTATCGTCGTATTCGCGCCTATTTCAACATCGTCCTCAATCACAACGGTACCAATTTGGGGTATTTTGTAAGGACGCTTTTGTATAGGATCCGGCGTAAAACCAAAACCATCACTACCGATGACCGTACCACTATGAAGTATGACACGATCTCCAATAGTGATGTCTTCACGAATACTGACTTGAGAGTAAACCAAGCCATCACTGCCAATTTTGCTGCCGCTCCCCACATAGACAAGCGGCATAATGACTGTTCTATCGCCAATCTCTACATTATCACCAATGACAGTATATGCCTTTATGGTTACGTCTTCTCCTAAGACAACATTCTCTCCAATAATTGCAGTTTCATGGATACCGCGTTGAGTCTGCTGCTCTGAATTCGATATGAATAACTCCATGACCTTGACAAAACTCCAATACGGATTGTCAACACATATCGTCGGTTTACCATTACCGGAAACCCCGTGCCTAATGATGATAGCAGATGCTTGAGTCGTGGCTATAGCAGAAAGGTATTTCGTATCCGCAACAAAGGTAATTTGGCTGGGTACTGCCTCCATAATACCCGAAACACCTGTGATTTCGATTTCACCATCACCGGTTAGTTCACCATCAAGATGCTCACAAATATCTTTGAGTTTTATATTCATATCTACCTCATCGCGAAATTAAAAATCCCTATTTTTTAACTGCTAAGAGAATTCAGATACTATTTGTTCCCATCATTCTGTTCGGGGGGTTTCTCGGTATTGTCCTCTTTCGTATCAGCCTCGTCTTGTTTGGCTGCATCATCTTTTTTAGCATTTTTATTGATAGCTTTAATCAGTTTGTCGGTTATATCATACTTCTCATTCACAAAGAGCACAGCTTGTTTATTGAGAATAAGGTCGTATTTTTCAGCTTTACCTGTTTCAATAATCAGTTTCTCAATTTCCTTAAAAATCGGTTCAAACAGTTCCTTCTGTTTTTGAAGAAGTACCTCCCTGCCACGATTGAGTTCTTGCTGAGCTTCCAACTGTTTCTTTCTAATATCTTCCTCTAATTCAGCAGTCTGTGCTTCCTCCACAAAAAGTTCCGTTTTTTCTTTTCTCTCTTGTAACGTTTCGATTTCCTTACCCATAGCATCAAGTTTTTCTTTCAAACGCGCTTCAGCTGCATCTAGTAACTTATCCGCTTCAATATATTTTTCATAATTTTCTAACACTTTCTGAGTGTCTACAACACCTATTTTGAACATTTCTTGACCAATGCTACCTGATATAAACAAAATCAGCATCAATGGGAAAGCAACTAACAAAAATTTCTTCATAATATATCCTTTTATTTCTTGCAGAATACTAAATAATCTATAATTATAATTTCCAATCAACAGATACGTTCATCTACGGAATTCGTTCGGCTCATAAAAATAGAATCTAAAATCCGGGACCGATCGTAAAATAAAACTTACCTTGAGGCGCACGATTTTGCCGATCAAACGCATAACCCCAACCAAACCTTGCCAACATACCCAACATCTGTAAACGTGCTTCTACACCTGCCCCACGTTTCAGGTTAATTTGACGAAATGGGTTTCCAACACTTTCATCCCATACCTGCCCAACATCAAAGAAAAGAGCTGTTGTCAACTGGGGTGACACTTGAACACGATACTCAAAATTGGAGAAGAATACTTTGTTACCCCCATACGGATTCGGTGTATCGGAATTAAGCGGATCAGGATAGATCTCCCAATCCTCATAACCACGGACAGTGTCTACTCCACCCAGATAAAACTTTTCGTAGAATAGTTCTCTATTATCTTCATCTCTACTCTTCATATAACCCGCACGCGCATGGATAGCAAAAACATGATTCCACCACGGGTTGAAGAACCAACTCGTATCCGCAGTATATTTCTGGAACTCGTTATCAGCACCTAAAAAGCCACCAGAATACTCGTAAGAGATGCTATTTGAACTACCCCCCATTGGGTCATACAGCGATGTCCGATAATCACGGGTATCGCGTCCAACCGCGAAAAGAATACTTCTTGTTGACCGATTGAACAACTCCTCTTCAGGTGTGTTGGCTTTTATCAATTCATTACGAAACCTTACCGACAAGTCAATATCATAAGCAATCGGACGACCTAATGAGATAGAACCTCCACGTGTATCCCAAATATACCTATCCTTTAAATATGAATCCGGATCATAGGCGGCTGCAGCACGATAATTGCGACGAAACCTACGATTGTTGTAAATACGAGCATTCAGCCGTGTCGGGCTACCAAAAATCCAAGGCGTGCCAAAACTTGCCTCTGCAGTATAGTGGTCGCGAGTACCAAGTTCTCCCTTCAAATGTATCCGATACGCACGTCCAAATAGGTTATGCTGTCCGATCTCAGCAGTGCCGAAAATACCACCCTCACTCCCATAACCACCACCAACACTCAATGTACCAGTCGTAGGAGATTCCGCAATATTTACAACAAGATTTTTTCGACTATCGTTCTCCGTATCACTCGGAACAAAATCAACCGCACGTATAAACGGTCCCATTTGGAAAAGACGCTGACGCGCTTTACGCAGCGACTTCACATCAAGTAACTCATCTGACTTGATATTTAACCAATTCAACTCACGACGAATCACATTTTCATTTGTCTTTTCTAAACCCTGAATCGGTACATTGTCAATGATTATAACATCTCCTTGATTTATTTTCAAGGTAATGTCCACAGACGCAGTTACCTCATCAAAATGGGGCTGCGGGACGACTTCCGCAAGAAGATAACCTTTATCAAGATAGCTTTGTTGCAGTTGTGCAATGGATTCTTCAAATATATCTCTATTGAAAACTTCACCTTCAGCAGGATCCAGCATATTCAGGAGCTTCTTCTCAGAAAATACTATTTTCTCACCAAATTCAAGTTCAATGTAGTATTTACCAAGAATGAATTGAGCACCCTCATCCACTTTAATATCAAGAATCAATCCTGTTTTGTCTTCGGTGAACCGTTTCTCATGTCCCAAAATTTTTACCTGTGCAAAACCGAGGTCTTGATAGTAATTTCTGATCGTAAATCCCAAATCCTCCTCCTCAAATAGAATCTCATCAAAGTGCTTACCGACCCGCGTTTTCATCTTTTTGCGCAGTTTTTTGGCTTCTACTTGGCTGTTTCCTATAAAATTGATCTCTGTAATTCTTACACGCGGTCCTTCTTCTATCTCAAATGTAATCTGATTCGTGTTCTCGTCTGAATTGACATCTATATGTACTTGGATATTTACGAGGTAATACCCCTTTTCATGATAGAGTTTTTTGATAGCCCGTTCACTATCCCAACGCAGACGATCATTGAAAATCTCTGAACGACGAAGCGTTACCTTATCCATGATTTTTCCCGTATCTATCTCTTCATTTCCTATGATGTTGATACTTTCCACTTTAGGGCTTTCATCAAGGATATAAGTTACAACAAAACCCCCACCTTCAGTTTTTTTTACATCCACTTTAATATCATAGAAGAATCCTGTGTCTTTGTAGAGGTTCTCAATATCCTTGGTAATCAATTCATCAGAGATTTCTTGACCAACCTGCGTTTGTATCAATGTCAGCAACATCTCCTTGCGAAGTGTTTGGATACCCTCAAACTCAATCCGCTTGACCACAAACATATCGTCAACAGATGTGGAGGAAGGGGTTTCTTCAACTGATTCGTCTGATGTTGTTTCTTCTGCAGGTTGTGGTCCTAAAGGTGTTTTGGGTGTCTCTTCGGCAAAAATAGTGAAACTCGGTATAACCGATAGAATCAATACCATTATTATACCAATAACAGGTGTAAGTAACGATTTCATTAGATCGGACATGGGAAATATTCTCCTTAATAATTGCGTTTTAGGTGATTTGATTTGTTCCGTTGTTTTTTCGTTTCATACATCCTCAGGAAAGATTTGTGTTCCAAAGTTATTTGCATAATGCCGATATGCAGCGATGAGTTTCTGTGTAACTTTGCCCGGTTCACCATTGCCAATCACACGTTGGTCAAGCTTAACAACCGGAATCACTTCCGCTGCTGTTCCTGTTAAGAAGCATTCATCAGCAATATAAATTTCGTGTCGTGTAAAAACGCGTTCCTCAACTTCAAATCCAGCTTCACGTGCAAGCGTAATCACACAATTCCGGGTAACGCCTTCAAGAATACCGAGATGTGGTGGGGGTGTAACGATCATCTCATCTTTCACAATAAAGATGTTATCTCCACTACATTCTGCTACATATCCATCTGTATTCAGCATCAAAACTTCCACAGCACCAGATTGCTTCCCTTCTATTTTCGCAAGAATGTTGTTCAGATAGTTTAATGATTTAATTCGTGGGTTGATCGCTTCAGGATAATTCCTTCTCACTGAAACTGTGACAATTTCCAAACCATTTTCGTAGTAATGTTGCGGATATAACGTTATCTTGTCGGCAATTATGATCACAGATGGGTTGTGACACTTATCGGGATCAAGGCCTAAATCTCCGATTCCGCGGGTTACGACCAACCGAATATATCCTTCCCGGAGTTGATTTCGACGGAGCGTCTCAAGTGTAGCTTCCTGCATTGCTTCAATCGGAATAGGAATCTTTAACATTAGCGATTTAGCAGAATCGTAGAGTCTTTCTAAGTGTTCATCCAGTTTAAAGACATATCCATTGTAACATCGGATACCTTCAAATACCCCATCACCATAAAGCAAACCGTGATCAAATACAGAAATCTTTGCTTCCTCTGGTGAAAAATATTCTCCGTCGACATAAATCAACATTACCTATACCTTCCTATATACAAGTTTTTTATAGTCCTATTAACCAGCAATCCTTCCACCCACAAGCTGAACCGTTCTATGCGCGCGTTCTGATAAACGTGAGTCATGGGTCACAATAACAAATGTCTGATTGAGACGCTCATTGATATCCTGCAATACATCAAGTACGGATTCACTCGTCTTATCATCTATGTTGCCTGTCGGTTCATCCGCAAGCACTACTTTAGGTTGATTGATAAGGGCTCTGGCTATAGCGACTCTTTGACGTTCTCCACCTGATAGTTGGCTTGGATAATGTTCAAGACGTTCTGAAAGACCAACACTATTAAGAAGATGTACCGCTGTTTCATATACACCACCAATGTTCAGACTATTGCTATCATCGAATTTCACAGACTTTGATTTTCGAATGAGTCCACCCATTGCGACATTTTCTAATGCTGCGAATTCTGGCAACAATTGGTGAAACTGAAATACAAAACCGATTGCTTCATTTCTAAAACGAGTAAGGTCCCGTTCAGTGAATGCCGTTATATCTTGATCCTCGTAATAGATGCGTCCATCTGTTGGGCGATCAAGTGTTCCCAAAAGATGCAGCAAAGTACTTTTTCCTACGCCTGATGCTCCCATTATTGCAAGAATCTCTGAATTACGAACTTCAAGGTTAACGCCTTTAAGTACCTTGAGCTCAGAGTCACCATCATAAAACGATTTGTGTAAATTGTCAATTCTTATTAAATTAGTCATTGAATCTTGTAGCATAATCTGTTAGATTGTGCATCTTCTTGCTTTCAGGACTTTTCTATTCGTATTGCAGTGCTTCAATAGGTTTCAGATTAGATGCTTGCCATGCCGGATAGGTAGTCCCTAACCAACATATTAAAAACGAGAGTAAATTGATGAAACCCACAAAAAACCAATTGACTCTGATCGGCAGTTCATTCATTTGATAGATACCACTTAAACCCAATTCTTTCAAAGAGATAGGTTTAACAAAGCAGTATAACACAAAACCTACAACAACTACCCAGAAAACTGACATTCCCAATTTTCTGATTGTTCCATGAGGTATCAAACGTCGGAAAGCAATTACGATCTGACAGATAATTAATAATGCTATAGCACCAAACGCATACAACGGGGACGGTCTAACAACATTGTTGCTCAACAACCAACACAAACCCAGCCCTAATGCTGAACCAGCAATAGTCCCTAACATGCCGATCACACTGCCTTGAATCATAAATATGCCTAATATGTTTCCACGGGATGCCCCCAAAGTTCGCAATGTCCCAATATCCCGTGTCTTTTCCATCACTGTCATGATAAGCGTACTTGCGATATTAAAAGCAGCAACCAATATGATAAGTGCTTCAATGATAACTGTTGCGATCTTTTCCAACTTCAACGCAGCAAACAAAGAGGCATGTGTTTCTAACCACGTCGTCGTTATCGCTCTGTCAATGATATCTGAAAACTGTGCAGCGTCTTCTATCAATACACTGAGTTCAGATGCCATCTCTGCATCTTCTAATTTCACCAAAATTACATTAACTTTGTCTTCTGCATCGTAAAGTTCTTGTGCAGTTTCCTTTGCTATATACGCAATCTGATTGTCATAGACCGCAAGTTCTGATTCGTAGAATCCGATAATAACAAAATTTGAAAAGTCAACCAAGAAAGTAGGGGAACCAATAGATCCTGGATTCTCATCAAGACTTACGACAAGCCTTAAAACGTCACCCACTCCGATCCCTAAGCGTGCCGCCAAGCGCGAACCAACCACCATACCCCCCGAAATCGTCTCACCTTCTCTGAGTGCTGCTTCCTTTATTAATGGGGATGTCTGAAAGTCTACTGACCCCTCAACAAAATGTGAAAAACCTGTGACTTTATCCTCTTGCGCCGTATCGATGCCTTTCACAAAAATAGTGTCCTTAATCCCCTCGCCACCAGTTTGGAAAACGCCCATCTGTGAATACACAACTGGTGACGCAGCAACAACTCCTTCAACATCTGTTATACGCTCAATTCTGTCTTGGTAATCGCCGAAAAAATTGTTACCAATTAATCGCAGGACGACATGTGCCTCATTCGCAAGGAACCTATCTCTAAGTCCATGTTCAACACCATCAAGCACAGCAATCACTAATATCACCGTCGCAACACCGAGACCAACGCCCGCAATTGAGATGATACTGATGATTGAGATAAACGACTGTTTTCTACGTGAAAGTAAATAACGTGAGGCTACAAACCATTCAAATTTCATATATTTTAGAAACCGTATTTAATACAAACTATTCAAGGCAATTGCAGCCTACTAAAACAATCAAAGTTAATAATCATTTCCAATCAATATCATCAAGCACATTAGCAGTAGCAACCTGTTCCAAAAGCGAGTCAAGGCGAGTAAGACTCCGCATTCTTGAGACTTTATTTGCTACAGAAACTGGCACAGAACCGATACGCAGGTCAAGCATTTTCAAAAGTGTCTCACGTTTAGCTTGTATCTTACCGCGTTTTTCACCTTGTTCAATGCCTTGTTCAATGCCTTGTTCAATGCCTTGTTGAATGAGATGTTCAGCCATAGTCCTTTCCATTAGTTCTCCCTCCTCTTGTTGATTCACTCCTACACTTCAATGCCGTAGATCAGACGCTCATTATTAATACAACTTGACAAGCTCTAAACTATTGAGAATCTTGTATTTTATTATGAACGCAGTACTTGACTAAATCTACAGAAACACCCCATTTCTCCGCTGCGCGAGGATATTCCGCTTCAAATTGCATACCAATCTTTTCCAACACTCGTCCTGATGCGGGGTTCTGCTTAAAATGAAAGGCGTGGATACTTCTCAACTTTAAAACGTCAAAACCATACGAAAGGATTACATTTGCTGCCTCCGTACAATACCCACAATTCCAATACGGTTTACCAATCCAATAACCGAGTTCACCTATCTTTTCCGCTTGGTCAATTCTTATGTCAATCGCTCCAATCAATATAGACTCATCCGATACATGTGCCTCTTTCAACGTGATGGCATATACAATTCCAGATCCAGTTTTCAAGCCTTTACTATGGCTGCCAATCCACTTTTCTGCCACACCATCTTTGTATGGATGTGAGATGGCACATGTTGTTGCTGCCACTTCGCGTTCACCTGCAAGACGCTGCACATCAGAAGCATCTTCAAGTGTAAATGAACGCAGAATCAACCTGTCGGTTGTGAGTGTTGGTACAGTTAACATGATTCTAAAAATTCATCTTTAGAAAGCGTATAACCTATCTGATCTTCCAAAACACCTAAGTGTTCAACGTCTTTTGGAAAGTAGTCCCAGTACTTCATACCGATTTTTTGCATAACGCGACCCGATGCAGGATTTCTGCTAAAATGATACGCCAGAATGACATCAAGACCACGCTCAAGGAACCCGTAAGCAACAGCTGCCTTTGCTGCCTCCGTACAATATCCACAATTCCAATACGGTTTTCCTATCCAATACCCAAGTTCTGCATCATTGTAAGGTAGATGGTTTCGGATATGCAATTCTACGTTACCAAGAAACGTCCCATCTTTTCTCAGTGTGATTGCAAAAGCAGCACCTGAGCCACTTTCAAACCATTTCTGGCTTGACAAAATCCAATCTTCCGCCATACCGTCAAGGTGCAACTCTACTATGCCAGTGGTAGTGGGAACGACATCCGGATCGCTTGTAATATGTTGCACTTCTTGAGCATCATCAAGGGTAAATGAACGCAAAATCAACCTTTCTGTATGAAGTGTCGGTGCAGTCATTATTTTGGTTTTCAGGTCGCATCTGTGGAAACAAGATCACATCACGAATAGAATACTGATCTGTCAATAACATCGTCAACCTATCAATACCAATGCCAAGTCCACCTGTCGGCGGCATACCATATTCCAATGCGCGCAGGTAATCTTCATCAACCATAAATGCTTCCTCATCTCCTTTTTCCAATTTACTCGCTTGTTCCATAAAACGTTGACGTTGATCAATCGGGTCGTTGAGTTCACTAAATGCATTACCGACTTCCATGCCACACATAAAAAATTCAAAACGTTCTACAAAATCAGGATTATCCGGTTTCTTTTTCGCAAATGGAGATACCTCAATCGGATAGTCATAAATAATTGTCGGTTGATCCAGTTTCGACTCCACAAAAACATCAAAGAGCTCAGCGATGATTTCACCCCGTGATTCATCCCCTTCCAACTTAATACCTGCATCAACTGCAGTTGTATACAGCTCATGCTTAGAAAACGACTCAGGATCAATATCAGTATGTTTCTGAATTGACTCAATCATAGTCATTCTTTGCCACGGCGGGGTAAAATCTATCGTTTTCTCTTGATAATTTATTTGTGTCGTCCCGTGTAACTTCTCAACGGTTTCTGCAATCAGGTTTTCTGTCAACTCCATAATGTCAAGGTAATCTGCATAAGCTTGATAGAGTTCAAGCATCGTGAATTCTGGGTTGTGATCACGATCCATTCCTTCATTGCGAAAATCACGCGAAAACTCGTAAACCCTATCAAAACCACCTACAATCAAACGTTTTAGGTAAAGTTCATTTGCAATCCGCAGATAAAACTGTTGATCTAACGTATTATGGTAGGTCGTAAATGGCCGCGCACTTGCACCACCATAGATGGGTTGTAGCACAGGTGTTTCTACTTCAATAAAATTTTGTGCGTCAAGCATCTCACGAATCGCACGAACAATTTGCGTCCGTTTAATGAAAACCTCTTTCACATCAGGATTCATGATAAGATCCGCATAACGCTGCCTATACCGAGTCTGCTTATCTTGTAAGCCGTGCCATTTTTCTGGCAGTGGTCGGATGGACTTGGAGAGAAGTTCTACTTCATCAACCAAAATCGTCAATTCACCGGTCCGAGTGCGGAATACTACACCACTCACACCGATAATATCACCGATATCAAAACGACGATATATCAAATAAGGCTCTGCACCAACACCATCTCTACGAACATAAATCTGTATCTGCCCCTTACTGTCTTGCAAGTTCGCAAAACTACTCTTGCCATGATCGCGTTTGGTCATAATCCTACCCGCAACCGTGACACGATGCGTTTCGTCAGGTGTTTCATCAACTTTATCAAAATCTTTACGAATGACAACCGTCGTATGGGTTGGGGTGAATTTATGTGGGTAGGGGTCAATACCTGCTTTACGGATTTCATTTAACTTCTCTTTACGTTGACGCATCAACTCATTTGACTCATCCATGTGTCTACCCTCCTTATTTATTTATATAAGCCAGGACTATTGTTCTGTTAAAGCACGCAATCGTTCAATTTCTGCTAAAGCTTCTGCAAGATCAGATTCCAGGTCTTGTCGCGCTATAATCTCCTGCAGGGCGCGTTCTTCAGCGTTTTTCCGCGCTATTGCTTCCTGTTCCGCACGTTCCTCAGCATTTTTTCGTGAGATGAATTCCTGTTTCGCACGTTCCTCAGCAATTTCAGCACGTTCAGTCGGAGTAGGCAACCATTCTGACTTGATCGGATCATAAAAACGCAACTCATCATCTAACTCACTCAACTCTAAACCTAACACCTTTGATGGTAGACGATCATTGTTTATCTGTTTCTGCCATCGGTTGACCGTCTGATTCCGGATAGAATATTGTCGGCGCAGACAGTATTTTTTCTGCATCGTTATTTCCCCGTATCAAGTTATTCCGTTACAAAATTCCCAAATTCTACTATTTCTACTCTCTACAACCTCTATAATTATACCTACATTTTATCCTCAATGCAACTTCAATAATTCCTCAAAGTGTTGAAGCCAAAAGTCCCAAGTTATTTCCGTTTCAAAGCTCCCCAAATGATGACCTTTTTACCAACTGATGAAACACTAAGAGCATCTTCCGTCAGTGCTTGCACACCCATCCCGGCAGCCTTGCTGCGACGTCTCAGTCTAAAATCACCATTGTTAGCATCTGCAAATTGCGGGTCAACATCAATAATGTCTTCAAATATATGCTGATCACCATCGGGACCACGATCTATACCATCAATACCACCCCGAATATTACATCGCCGAACAGTAGCACTCGGTCCGCTTACATAGAACTCTGGGTGCGGTGTTAGCTTAGAACTATTACCCCACACAATAGAATCAGTCATTTTAAACAAAGTGCCACCTAAGAAAGCATTAACGCCACCGCCACTGCCATCTGCCGAATTTTGTGTTATTGTACAGTGCTTTACTGACGCTCTACCAAAAGATGATTGAACTTCTATACCTCCTCCAGTCTTAAATGCAGTATTTGCTGCAATCACACAATCAGATACATGACTTATTGCGGTTGGACTTGAATAAATCCCGCCACCATATTCCGCTGTATTCTGGGTAATATACGAATCACTAACATACAATACGGAATGTTCCGCACATTCAATACCGCCACCCATGCTTTCAGATATAAGACAATTAACCACATGTGTACCGGAAAGTGAAAAGAAAGTACAAACGATACCACGCCCCTTGTTCTTTAAGATTTCAGAGTCTTTAATTGTTGTACTTACTTGGCTAATACAATATAAACCTGTACCACTGTTTTCAGAAATAACGCAATCAGTCAGAGTCGGTTGATAATATGATTTTCTAACCGAATAATCAACTTCACCCCTAAAGAAAACACCACTACCATAAGATTCCGAACTATTGTTTGAGATGATACAACCCATTACTTTCATCTCAGAATTAAAACCGTAAACACCTCCTCCATACCTAGTAAAATCTCCATTTTTTACTGCTATGTTCTGATCAATAACACAATTCTTAATAGTTGGAGACGCATTATTACAATAGATCCCACCACCTAAAGAATGATTACCATTCATAATCGTAAATCCATCCAGCTCAGCAGTTGCTGTTTCTTCATTCTGGAATGTAAAGCCACGTGTGTCCGGATGTCCTTCACAGTCTATGATTGTCAATGCTGCCCCATTTTCTGATTTTACAGTGATTTCTTTACCTTTAAAATCTATGTTCACATTTCCATCACCCTTGTAAGTACCACTTTTCACAAGAACAGTATCTCTGTCTGCTGCTGCATCAATACCTGCTTGAATAGTCGGTTGATCGTTTGGAACGACAATTGTCGTTGCATTCAACGGAATGTTCACAAGTAATACACTAACAATAGCCACAATGTAAAAGCAGTTTTTAAAACGCTTCATGTTTCCCTCCAATCTCAGGTTATCTCTTAGTTTCTGTAGGTTTCATTTTCAAAAAACTCTCAATAAACACATCAATCTCACCGTTCAAGACAGCATCAACATTACCAGTTTCAACATTCGTTCTGGTATCCTTCACGCGTTGGTACGGATGTAACACATAAGAACGGATTTGGCTGCCGAAGTCTATATCTCTTCTTTCCGGCTGAAGTTTAGCAAGTTCTTCTTCCTGCTGTGCCCTAAAATGATTGTATAAACGGGAACGGAGCACCTTCATAGCAGTCTCACGATTTCTGTGTTGTGAACGCTCATTTTGGCATTGAACCATAATGTTAGTCGGCAAATGTGTAATACGTACCGCCGAATCTGTCACATTGACATGCTGACCACCCGCACCACTCGCACGGTAGCAATCAATCCGAAGGTCTTCAGCATTGATCTCTATTTCAACACTATCGTCAATTTCAGGCGTAACTTTCACTGCCGCAAAAGATGTATGCCTGCGTTTGTTATAGTCAAACGGAGAAAGTCGCACAAGCCGATGAACGCCTGATTCTGCCTTCAGGTAACCATAGGCATAAGAACCTTTCACCAAAAAAGTCGCGCCTTTGATACCTGCTTCATCACCCGCAGTCAGATCAACAACCTCAGACGTATAACCACGTTGGTCAAACCAACGCACATACATACGCATCAACATGCCTGCCCAATCCTGCGCATCAACACCACCCGCACCCGGATGAATACTCAGAATCGCACTGTTCTCATCAAACTCACCATCCAGCATAATTTGGAGTTCAAGCTTCTCAAATTTCTTATTAACAATGGATAAGCCGTTCTGAATCTCTGTCTCTAAACTCGGTTCATCTTCTTCTATACCAAGTTCAAGTAAAGTCTGTAGATCGTCAATTGCACTGCTTAACTTGTCATATTTTCCGATTTCCTCTTTCAGAACAGAGATACGCTGCTGCACAGTTTGGACCCGCTGAGAGTTACCCCAAAAACCTGTGGACATCGCCTCTTTTTCAAGTTCTTCTAATTCCTTCTGTTTCTTCGGAAGGTCAAAGATACCCCCGAAGCTCATGAAGCCTCGTAGTAACTAAATCGACTTCCGGCTTTAAATCTGTTAACATTTATCCCCTCTTATTTTCTGGTCAGTTAGTTTGACGATATAGTAATGGTTCAATATCCGATAAGCAATCCAAGATATACAGATTACAAAACAAAATAGTGGCAACCAATTACCAAAACGTGTATATATTGTCTTTTTTTTATCAGATAATTCTACATCTGCAACCAAGTATTCTTCTGTCGTATCAGCAGTAACAAACCGAGTCGTTATCCGACCGAATCTATCAACCGCACATGAATAACCACCATTTGCACACCTAAACACAGCAATTCGATTCTCTACAGCACGAAACGGTGCCATCGCCAAATGCAATTCAGGAAACGCCGTACCAGAAAACCAAGCATCGTTCGTAAGAATACCCATCATATCTGCTCCCTTTCTAACGAACTGACGGAAATGATCCGGAAAGGCTGACTCAAAGCATATTGATGTACCCACTTCTAACGTCCCATCTTTTACTACTGAAATAGGTAAAACATTGATATGTTTTCCATGTGTATACGGATGAAATTGGATAAAATTCGGTAGAAAATCGCCTAACGGAACATATTCTCCGAAAGGCACTAGTTTCATCTTAGCATATTTACCAACAATCTTCCCTTCTGAAGAAATTGAAATCACACGGTTATATAAATCTCCCATTGCATCAAGGTCTGTGGCACCAATCAACATCGGTATCTTGCCAATATTGCGATGCATACGCTCAAAATACTTGTGGTACCCTTCCAACTCTCCTGATAATATCTGACCGCTTACTGCTGTTTCTGGCCAAACAATAATGTCCGGACCTTCACTCGCAACTTGCTCTGTCAGATTCAGATACTTTGAGAATATCTTAGGAAAACTATCCTGTTTCCATTTCTCAAGCTGTGAAATGTTACCCGGAACAAGTGCAACCTTTACCGTACTTCCCGATGCCTCCTGTCCCTTACCAATCACAACATATCCATACACAAGCGTTGCTATAGCGAGGATACACGGTACACCAAATGCAACGAATTCCTTACGCCACGCATGTCTATTCCGAATAAATGTAACAATGCCAGCATTGAAAAACACTATCACAAAACTCACGCCATATACACCTGTGAATGATGCGATCTGAATACCCGGTAAATAGTTCCACTGCGAATACCCCACGAAACCCCACGGAAAACCAGTAAGCAACCAACTGCGCACCCATTCTAAACTTACCCAAATCGCAGCAACACTTATCGGATATAATATCCCCGATTGCCACGACATCCGATGCACAAACAACGCGAATACAGCAATATAGAATGCTGTATAACCTACTAATAGCAGGTATCCAAGAGCTGTCGTAAAGATGTTTGCATAAGGATATAGAAAAGCGATTGCAATTAACAAACCAGCGAAAAATACCAATCCTGACACATAACCTATGCGAAACGCTGCCTTCCAATCCTCAGCACCCTCAAGAGCCAACAATAAGGGAACTAAACTCACCCATGCAAATGGATAGAAATTAACACTGGGAAAACTACAGAACAATAATACCCCAGAACATACTGCAAGCAAATATCTATAGCGTTTAATGAGATACAAAATGTCTTCCATTGGAAAGATGTAAATGATGAAAATATACTAACACATCAATCCTCTCATGTCAACTTAATTGTTAGACAGGGGTGTGTAAAGTTTTGGTTACTTGTCTGAACCAGGATTTGCAGGATTATCAGATTTCCATGATTAGAGTCTGAAGCATTATGCCCTTCTCAATAGGCATTGTTATTGGAATTGTCCCCTCTTCAGCACTGCTGAATGCCACACGCGCATTTGGCGGGACTAAAGAGGGGCGAGTCAACATTTTCTATAAACATATTGTCCCTATGGGACTAAAGAGAACAAAAGTCTGTACCTCTGTGCAAAAACTTTACACACCCCATACCGAAGAATTATATTGACTATTAATTAGTTGTACTCTAAATTTGGTACAATACAATTTTTTCAACTGTATTTGGAGAGACAACATGCGAATAATTGAAGGCTTACTTGTAGGCATATCTGCAATTCGCTCAAACAAGATGCGTTCCTTACTGACGATGCTTGGAATTATCATCGGAGTGGCTTCGGTACTTGCTATGATATCCATTGGGGATGGGGCAAAAGAGATTGTGTTGCGCGACGCACAAAAACTTGGCGGTGCAAACCAGTTCACTATCTACCGAACTTGGTACAAACAGGTGGGCACACGATGGGTAAGAGTCCGTAGTAATGAATATATGGATTACGATGACGTAAAAGCAATTGAAGCAGAATGTCCAACAGTGAAGGCAGTAACCCCACGGATTCCTGAATGGAGAGGGGCTTTAGTCCAAGCCGCTGGTGGTGCGGAAGCACGCGCAGGCTATAACGGTGTTGACGCTACATACAATACCGCAATGGATTGGGAAATACAGGAAGGAAGATTTATAACAGACGAAGATGTTGAGAACGCAACGACTGTTTGTGTCCTCGGGGCTGAATTAGCAGTTGATCTGTTTGGGGAAAAATCGCCGATCGGAAAGGAGATAAAGATAGCAAGAGGAGATGGACGTTATGACCGTTGGGGACGTAGGGACAGCTCACGAACTACCGAACGTTTTACTGTGGTTGGCACAATGACCCCGCGAGGGAGAAGTCTACGCTTCGGATGGAGTTATGATGGACTTGTCTTTATGCCGGTCACTACCACTCAAGAACGTTTTACAGGGAATGATAGAATACAAGATGTTGTCGTTTATGCAAATACAGTTGAAGATGTACCAAAGGCAATAGAAGAGGTAAAAGCTGTTATTCGTAAACGACATAGAAACCGAGACGACTTCATCAGAGTCTTTGATATGCGCGAGGGGATGGCACAGTTGGAAAAAATCAGCAAGATGATTAAAATTGCATTAGGGAGTATTGCTGGGTTTTCTCTACTTGTTGGCGGTATCGGTATCATGAACATGATGCTTGTAGCAGTGACTGAACGCACACGTGAGATTGGACTTCGCAAGGCACTCGGCGCAACACGGTTAGACATCCTAATCCAATTTCTAATGGAATCCATTGTAATGTGTGGCTTAGGCGGATTGATAGGTATAGGCTTAGGGGTCTTTGCAGGACAAGGTATGTCAATACTTGCAGTCAAGATTGCAAAGATCGTCCCTGAATGGCCATCCATTGTTTCAACAAATTGGGTTTTGATTTCAATCTCATTTTCAGCGTTAATTGGTATCTCGTTTGGGCTATATCCAGCAATAAAAGCGTCATCCCTATCACCTATTGAGGCATTGCGAACAGAATAAGCAACTTTATGAATTATAGGAGGATTATGTCAGATGGCTACAATGAAATGTCCCAGATGCGGTTCTGAAAAAATCATGCCCAACTTACAGATTAGAGATCGATCTGAATCCTTATTTGATGAAGACTTAGAAGTCGTAGTAGATAGTAAGCCAAATGCAGTATTCTTCAAGGGAACTCATTACGAACCGTTGAGAGCAACGGTCTGCGGTGAATGCGGATACGTTAGTCTTTCAGTGAAAAACCCTATAGGATTATGGAAAACCTACTTACAAAGAAATGTTGATAAGGACTAAAGAATGCCAATACTAACACAAGCACATCATGATCATTTTGATGAATTCGGTTACATGGTTGTTGAAGATGCGGTTCCAATTGACCTATGTGAAGCGGTTGTTGATGCAATATTCTCGTTTTTAGAAATGGACCCATCTAACCCAAATGACTGGTATCGTGCCCCACATAAACCTGGTGCAGGTATGGTAGAGATGTATTTTCATCAAGCTATGTGGAATGTCTACCAACATCCCCCGATATATCAGATTTACAAGGAGGTTTATGATACAGAAAGAATCTGGGTTCACATTGATAGAGTCAACATGAAACCACCAAAACATCCCAATTTTCCTGATTGGGACCATTTAGGGATGTATCATTGGGATGCGGATACTTCAAAACTGCCGGTAAAGTTTCAAACACAAGGGGTTCTATTTTTGAGAGATACCGCAGATAATCAAGGTTCTTTTGTATGTTGGCCCGGTGCTCACAAGTCGCTGCTTGATAAAGAGAATCCGTGGGTCCCAGAACTTACCCCGCAGGTATATAGGGAAAAATTCATACAGGTCCCAGCGAAGGCAGGATCACTCCTTATCTGGCATATTGCCCTTCCGCATGGCAATGGACGCAATACCTCCGATAAACCGAGATTAGCACAATACATGAACTATTATCTCGCACCAAACCCTATGAATGAGGAGAAACGTCAGGAACGAATTACACTTTGGAAAGAACGAAGAGCGTTAGGGCACGGTCCGTATCCCGGTGATCCAAGGGGGTGGGAAGCAAAAAACTATGGATCGCCGGAATTAACACCGTTAGGAAGAAAGTTATTGGGAATTGATCTGTGGGATTAGTACTTTTTCATCACAGCCCAAGTCGTTGCTAATTTGTCTTGTGGGTCTACACCGAGTGCTGATTGTAACCCATGTGCGTGTAATACTTCAATATCACGTTGACTCAAGGCAATATTGAAGATTGCAACCTCATCCATCAAGCCGGATAAAAATTTGTGACCAGTGAGTCTGGAACCGATATTAACCTGTACAAAATCACCGTTTGTATCCATATCTTTGTCAGTTCCTTGTGGAGCAGGTTGTAGTTTACCGTCCACGTAGAGGACATGGTCCTTCACGGAGTCTGAACCTTCTGGAAAGACGACTGCGCAGTGATGCCATTCCCCATCACACACATCATCACTACCATAACTCTGTCCACCATTTACCTCAACTCTTAAGAAGCACTGATTTCCAGATGGATGTGCTCTTATGTAGTATTTTCGACCTCCAGTATTCTGCCCCCATTTTACCCATGAGTGATCTATTGTAGCATTTGCTTTAAACCAAAAAACCGTTGTTCTGGGTTCAGTACCCCCAACACCAGTATAGTTGCCTGTAATTATTTTGTCGTCTACACCGTCAAATTCCAGTGCCATACCGAAAACGCCTTTAACATAAGTTGTCCCCGTGATGGTACCGTCGTGACCGTTTTTTGATGCATCCTTTGCTGTAGTGCCATCGCCTTCATCAAATAGATATGCAAACTCAATCGTGTCTATATCAATACGGGCAGCATGGCTGTAACCAATGACTAAAAAAGTTAACATGAACAAACTAATAGCAAGTATTCCGTATTTACGCTGTTTCCAAGTTATCATATTTTCCTCCAATGAAAAAAATGAGCAAACTCTCAACTTAAAGTACTATTGAAAACTTAAATTTTTACCATTCTATTAAATTTCTCTCATTACCGGTTGTTAGATAAGTTTGGGCATTCAGGATGGAACTTAAGCAGTGGTTTTAAGCGTTTAAATAATAATGGATAATCCGGTATATATTTTCCATTTTCACCATAAATTGCAAGGTCGTGTCCTGCATAGTATGCATATTCTGAGCGTGGAGCTTCTGCTATAATATGTTTCAGTATTGGTACTCTTTCCTCCCAACTTTTCTCATAAGCTATTCCGAAGAGCTCATGTAAGGGAAGTGTTTCACCTTCATACGTTATTGGTTCGGATGTTCTTACGGGTAGAGAGGAGACAGTGTCGTTAGAAAGTTGACTGCTTACAGACTTGCTTTCACGTATAGATTCTAAAATTTGGACTTTTACTGAACGGATACCTAATGCGTACCCCGGCCGTTCGGGATAGACTTTATACAAGACTAAAGTTTTATTGAGATGTACTAAGGCACTGCTGTGATCACCAATCTCTTGATATACATTTCCAAGAAGCCGATGAATTTTTGCTG
The DNA here is from genome assembly GCA_012270795.1 of Candidatus Poribacteria bacterium. Taxonomy (GTDB): domain Bacteria; phylum Poribacteria; class WGA-4E; order WGA-4E; family WGA-3G; genus MSPOR6. The sequence continues at coordinate 24,116 of JAAXHO010000219.1, read as the reverse complement.
GGTCGGCACCGTATTGAGTGTTTTTCTTGTACATATCTACATATTTGAGAGCCTTTTTTCCATAACTAATTGTCGATTCGGGATCAAAATCCGATCCGTACCTCAGTAAATCATAGAGTAAACCTGGGCAGTTGGGATGATAGTTTAGTAGTGGTTCTAACCGTTCGAATAGTAAGGAATAGTAAGGAAGGGTTTTCGTCAATAAAATATCCGTTTTCATCACATGTTGCAAGATGGTATCGTGCGTAGTACGCGTATTCTGAGTATGGTACTTCTGCTATAATATGTTTCAGTATTGGTACTCTTTCTTCCCAACTTTTCTCATAAGCATCTCCGATGAGTTTGCGTAAGGGAAGTGTTTCACCTTTATACGTTATTGTTTCTGGTTCTGGCGGTGTCTTTTCCGGCTTTTGTAGGAATATGTTAGACCCACCGACGAAAATTAGTAGATTGAGAACCCCAATTGCCCAATAGGTTTGCATTCTCATGAGAAGTCCTCTTTTGCAACGTGCGTATCTTTCTCTTGGCAGGGTTATTTAGTTTTAGGGTTTTTCTGAACCAATTTATCACATAAGTTAATGTATTGTAGGTTAGATAATAATCAATAGTCCGACATGGTAGTAGGCACGCGGAGCGTGCCTACTACTTTGCACTGATGCAATCATTACTAACTATTAGTTAAACTCATTGACATGCAATTTATAAAACGAAATAACCCTGAGTTTTAGACTAATATTTCTTTATGTTTGCCCAGCTTGTGGCTAATTTGTCTTGCGGGTCAACACTTACGGTTGCATGCAAACCATCATCCATGATAGCCTTGACTTGTTCCTCATCAATTGCTACGCTGAAGATAGCGAGTTCATCCATAAGTCCAAATAAGAAATGATGTCCTGTCAGACGTGCACCGACATTAATCTCTTGCGTTGCGCCATCTGTGTTCATATCTCTATCATTTCCTATTTTTTCTTGAAGTATGCCATCAACATAAAGGTGGAAATCTTGGACAGAATCTGAACCTTCGGGGAAGACAAGTACACAATGATGCCATTCCCCATCACACACATCAGTATTTCCATAATTTTGTCCACCGTTGACCTCAATTCTCAAGAAACACTGTTCGCCAGATGGATGTGCTCGGACATAGTGTTTTTCTCCCCCTGCATTTCTACCCCATTTCACCCATGAATGCTGTCTTGTTTCATTGGATTTAAACCAGAAGAGAATTGATCTGGGGTCTACGCCACCAATACCCGCATAACCAGTTATTATTAGGTTGTCGTCTACGCCATCATACTGTAAAGCAGTACCAAACACACCTTCAGTATACTGTGCGCCAATTATAGCACCATCACGACCATTTGGCGATGAATCAACAGCGACATCACCATCTCCTTCATCAAAAAGATAGAGAACTTCAATATTCTCTTCATCAATTATACCTGCATGTACATAACTACATATTGACAAAATGATAGCAATGATACCGAACTTTATAACACTTGAACCGCTTAGAATTTTTGAATGCATTATCGTTCCTCCAAGAACAAATTATGATTTTTTGTTATTTAGAAACTTAATTTTACTATTTATAATATAATTGAGTAAACCCTTTCTATGAATTCCGACGAACATTAAAACAATTTACCAAAAACATCAAAAATATGCAACAAAATTAATTTAGTAAATAATAGTTTTAACGATAATTATCTCAACATTAGGAGTTTAAAGGTAAATATACCATTATACACCTAACGTTGAGATTCACTTTATTGGTACAGTACACCTATCGATTGAACAGGAACGATCTTGATGAAATGAGAGCCCATAAGAGATCTTCTACATCCGCCTGTCTTGGCACCTGTTCCTTTTCTTCAGGTGGTGTATCCGTTAGATAGTTTGTTCCTGTTTCAAGTTCCGTTTTAGTTGGATGTCGACTCAAAGTCAGGAGGTATAAATGATTAACCAATTCCGCTGGTTTCATTTTTCCGCCAGTTTCTGGACGAAGTAATTTCCGTATTGTTCCATTACCCTGTCTCAACTTATTGTTGACATAAGGGGAGTTGATGATATGAAGTGCCTGAACCAATGTTGGTTCAAGTAATGGATCTAAGTTACCCAAGAACTCCCTATTGGAACGTCCGAAAAGACTTAGGAATCGGGAGCTTACAGGCAGTGGTACCTCAACAGCACGAGTGCCTTCAGGATAGCGTCCATATTTCTCAGATGTACCAGTGACATCGTTTAGAACATCAAGTAAGACTTGTGCCATTAGTGGTCGTGGCATAAAGCGTGAGAAGAATCTATCATCTAATTCATTCGTTTCATTCGGTTCAGCAGAGAGCTGATATGTCCGTGAATTGAGAATAAGTTTGATGATATGTTTGGTATCATAGTCAGAACGTATAAATTCTTCTGCTAATGCTTCCAACAGTCCTTCAACACTAGGAGGGGTTGTTGCACGCATGTCGTCAACTGGGTCAACAATTCCTCTACCGAAATAGTAGCTCCATATACGGTTGACGGTTGCTTTAGCGAAATATGGGTTGTTATCGGATGTCATCCAGTCAGCAAGATGTTTTATCGCTTTTTCTTGATACGCTTCTGGCAGTGTTTCTCCACCAAGGAATGTCGGCTGTGCCACTTGCCCACGGTTGCCTTGAACAGACTGGTTTATGACGCGACCGCCGGGATTATGATAAACGACTAATTCTTGGTAGAGTTTGCCATTTCGGGTTGTGACCTTACCCGTAAATGCGGCGAAGTTCCAATAATCATCAGTAGTCCACTGGTCAAACGGATGTTTATGACAACGTGCACAGCTGAGACGAATTCCCAAGAACACTTGTGCAGTTGTTTCCGCTCTACCTGCTGGTTGCCGTTCAATCCGATAGTAGTTTGTTGGACCATTCTGATATGTACTACCAGTTGCAGTCAAAATCTCTTCAACAAACTCACTATACGGTCTGTTTTCAGCAACAGAATCTCGGATGTACTCATGGAATAGGACAGCACCCCGTTCACCAAATTCGCCGTTGCCCAACCTTCGTGGATGTACACGCAACATGTCAGCCAACTTTAATGTTCGCAGATCAATCCACTCTGGTGTATCCATAAGTGTATCAATTAGCTGTGAACGTTTGTCTGTATTAGCATCCGCGATAAATTCTTTAACCTCGTCGGGTGTAGGTAAATGTCCAACCGTATCCAGATAGATTCTTCTGATGAATTCTGAATCGGTTGTGAGTGCCGAGGGGCGCACATTGAGTTTTTTCAGTTTTGCTGCAACGAATTCATCAATGAAGTTGTTTGTTGCAACTTCTGGATATGGTGTACCATCTTGTGCTCTTGGCACGGTGATGAAGGATGAGGTGACTACCCCTAAAAATCTTGCAATTATCGCTGTCCCCCCCCATCGTACGCTTGTTACTAACCCATCTGGTGAAACTTCAGCGATCGGTTCGTCTTTGGATTCATATACAGCTTGATGGGTAACGTCTTTGGTAGTACCATCAGTGAAAGTTGCTATAACCTTCAGCTGTTCTGTTTCCTCAACACCAGTGAAGGTAACGCCTTTTGGTTCGATCTCAAGTTTTTGTAAACGTGGTTCATCAGGTGAAAAAGGCGCGCCGGCCTCAATCCATCGTAAAATCGTTTCTGCTTCCGCGGAATCTACTTCAAATCTTGTCCCACCGGTATGAGGAATTTGACCTGTGGGTTTGAGAAAAAGTAAGCTCTGTTCCGGTTCAAGCAGATTTATACGTCTGCCACGGTTGTGGTGTACAATCGGTTCATAGTCTGCCTCTGGATTAAGGGTAAGTAGTGATAGGTTTAAACCTCCTCTTCCACCGAATTTTCCGTGACATTCCCCTGTTGAACAACCACTCTTGTCAAGAATAGGTGCGACATCCTTTAGAAAAAGAGGTGTGCTTTCTTTTAAATCTTTGTTAGTTGAATCTACACTGTCAGTATTTCCCATACATGTAGCCGGTAATAGCATGAATGTATATGCTGCTATAGCACATACCATGAGGATAGGAACTATAGTGTTCCTTCTGGCGATATCCATGTCTTTCTCCTTTCTTACAAGCAATCAATGACCAATTTATTGTCAACAAACTTGTAAGGAATTACCTCAGTTACTTAAGTTCATTTATTATACAATTGTCAAACATTCGTTTATATTTTCAATGTCATTTGTAAGGTTAGTTGGTTTTCAACAAGTTACACGAACAGTTCACTAAAAACTTCAGACATATTTTCAACGAAATGAAAAGTTAATCCGTCTTGAATATCTTCTGGGATTTCAACAAAATCCTTTTGATTGCCTTGTGGGATGATGATCTTTTTAATACCAGCCTGTTTCGCTGCAAGTATTTTTTCTTTGACACCCCCAATAGGTAAGACCCTGCCTCTGAGAGTCAATTCACCGGTCATTGCTACTTCGGGTGTGATTCCTTTCTTTGTAGCAATAGAAGCGAGTGCAGCAGCAATAGTTATTCCTGCTGATGGTCCGTCCTTTGGAATCGCGCCTGCGGGCACATGAATGTGGATATCCTCTTGCAGGGTACCTGTGTCAAATTCAAGTGAAGATGCTTGAGACTTGACATAAGTCAGGGCAGTCTGTGCAGATTCTTGCATCACCTCTCCGACTTGTCCTGTGACAAGAAGTTCACTTTTTCCAGTTTGCTTTTCTGTAGCAGTTGCTTCAACAAAAAGTATCTCTCCACCAGCTGGGGTAACGGACAGCCCAGTTGCAACGCCTATATCTGCTTCTCTCCCTGCGACTTCAGATTCAAACTTGGGTGGACCGAGATACTTGGGTATCTCCTCAATGTAAATAGTGGTAGGTTCGCTATCTCCTTCCGCGACACGCCGTGCGGATTTACGACACAATGTCCCAAGTTCACGTTCAAGGTTACGCACTCCCGCTTCACGTGTATAGGTCGTAATGACTTTTTCTATTGCCTTATCCGAAATATCTAATTGTTCATCGGTTATTCCATTTGCAGTAAGTTGCCTTGGGATGAGGAACTGTTTAGCAATCTCTTTCTTCTCGTTTGAAGTATAGCCAGGCAATTCCATTGTTTCCATGCGGTCACGTAAGGGTGGCGGAATGGTGTAAATTTGATTTGCCGTAGTGATAAACATAATATTTGATAAATCGAAGGGAACTTCCAGGTAGTTGTCGGTGAAAGCGTGATTCTGTTCAGGATCAAGTACTTCCAGTAACGCAGCTGCCGGGTCACCTCTAAAATCAGAACCGAGTTTGTCAACTTCGTCAAGCATAAAGACCGGATTATTGGTTTCCGCTTGCCGCAAACCTTTAATGATTCTACCGGGCATAGAACCTATATAAGTTCGTCGATGTCCACGTATTTCGGCCTCATCGTGCATACCTCCTAATGAAATGCGTACAAATTTTCTACCGATCGCACGCGCTATAGATCTGCCAAGTGATGTTTTGCCGACTCCAGGTGGTCCCACGAAACAAAATATGGGGCCCTTCATATCATCTTTTAGGATTCGCACGGCAAGATGCTCTACAATTCGCTCTTTGACTTTTATAAGATTATAATGGTCTGCATCAAGTATTTCCATTGCATCGGTGAGGTCAATTGAGTCTTCTGTATACACTGACCATGGAAGATTCAGTAGCCAATCCAGATAATTTCGTGACACAGTGGATTCTGGTGAAAATGACTGCATTTTAGATAACCTGTTGAGTTCTTTTTTTGCAGCTTTATGTGCCTTTGGTGGTAATTCGTTTTTCTTCAATTGTTCACGCATTTCTTCTATATCTGATGCTAAATCATCCGCTTCACCGAGTTCTGTCTGTATGGCTTTAAGTTGTTCTCGGAGGAAGTATTCACGCTGTCCTTTGTTGATAACAGCTTGTGCGTTTGATTGAATCTTGCTTTCTAATTCATGCAGGTCTAACTCTCTGGCAAGAATCACAGTGAGTTTATTCAATCGTTCCGCGATTGGGATTGTTTCAAGGACTTGCTGTTTTTCTTGAGGTTTAAGGTCTAAGACTGCGGCGATAAAATCTGCTAACCTACCGGGTTCGTCTATGTTTTTTGCCATGAGGCCATACTCTTCCTGGTATCGTGAGGAGAGCTGGATAATTCGTTGAAACATTTCGTCAGTGCTGCGTACAAGTGCCTCAAGCTCTAAGTCTTCATCGGTAGTATCTATATCATCTTCATCATCATCGATTAATCTTACCCGAGCTTTCATAAAAGGATCGGTGTGTATTATCTCTTCTATCTCTACTCTTGCGCGACCGTTTGCGAGAAACAACACATCTTCATCATCTTTTTTAGCACGGAGAATATGGATTAAACTTCCAATTGGTCTCAATTCATCAAGTGAGATGTCTTTTACTTCACGCGGGTCAATATCCAAACTACGACCAGAAGTTGTCTGAAAGATACAGAGTACCCGTTCCCCGTTAAGCATCGCATCATCCACAGCCTCCATCACCATTTTCCCTGAAAGTGCTACATGATGTGGATGGAATGGCGGCACAGGTGGCATATAGGGAAAAATGACCATATCGTTCACAGGAAGAATAGGGAGTTCTATTTTTTCCACATCTTCATGTTCTTCAGAACTATCGACATCTTCAAAGTTTTCAGATTCAGATGTGGTTTCGTGTTCATTTTCCATTGTTATCTCTTTTCTATTTTAGATATTTACAAAATTACAATTATTATTATATTACTTCAAAAGGTTATATTTAATTTGTCTTTACCTATCAGTTGTCTTATATAGTAAATTTTAGAATTACTTGAACATTTTGATCTATGCGTTTAGAAAACCTAACGGATTGCGTGTGTTGTAGCACAACCTGTTAGGTTGTGCTACAGAAATGTCCAAGTAATTATATACTTTACTATGTTATGGGGTTCCATTTATCCATCCTCTTTCCCCCACTATTTCAACTGTAGTGTTTAGTGAAGCACATCTTGTCTGATAAGCTTTTAAAGTTTCTATTGCAGTTTCTTCTATTTTTTCACCTAATGTGTTTACTTCAGGATCTCTTACTTTGAGGAGTCTTGGTTGAGGAACTGAATCACCTACTTTATTTACTAATATTGGGATCAATTCAATAGATTTGAGTGATCCTTCAACAAAAGTAACCTTCGGGATAATTGTGCGTGCATATTGTAATTCATACTTATCATAGATGAAGTCTGCTAAACTGTAAACTATTGGTTTTCCGTTATAGATTTCAATCCCTCCAAGCGAATGCAGTTGTTGGCATAAGATTAAATCTGCGCCATTGTCAATGAGTGCATGAGCAAAAATACGCTGTCGTTCTATACTTGCTTGACGAGATTTTTCTTCTGAATTCTGTTTGCCCCAATGCAGCCAAACGATAATCAGTTCTGCGGAACCCTCTACTTGTTGAACAGCCTTCATCATCTGACTGTATGCTGCAGATGCAATCGGATCCACCGATGCCATATTGAATTCATTACCGCGCAAATATGCTAAATGTGCAATCTTTTTTGATCCAACTTTTATCCATTTTGGTGCATTTGCTAATGCAGGTGTAGTTCCGGCACCGATCGGTTTTACATTATACCATTCTAAATTGGAAATCGTATCCTCAAGTGCTTCAATACCAAAATCCATCACGTAAGGTGTGGCTAAAGAGACTGTATCAAAACCTGCGTTTGCAATTGCCCTTGCGAGCCCTGGTGCAGCACGAAAACGTGGGTCCCTATTGGGATTAGGTTCGCCTCTATCTGAAATGCTGGTGTTCAACGATGCTGTCGCAATATCTGCGGATTGAATGATAGATTCAACCTTTTCAAAGAAAATAGCTGCCCCTTGCTTCTCAATTAATGGTGTAAAATTGCTACCAATTGTAATATCACCCACCGCAACAATTGTAATCTCATCACTTTCCTGCTTCTGAGTTTTATCTGAAGCAAGTAATGCTATACTACTAAATATAAACAAACAGATAAAAATGGGAATTGACAATCTACTTTTCATAACTCGTTTTTTAGTTGTGTGCCGATTTTTATCAATGTATCAGCAAAAACTTGTCGTTCTGTCTTGCTCGAACTTTCCATAGTCTCTGTTTCAGAACGAAGTGTGTCTATTTGCGTTTGAAAATCGGTTGCAAACTCATTGATGAGCATAGACAATTTTTCCAAGTCGTTCTCAGTACGACTAATCAGTTCGTCAATTCGGTTATCAATTCGTTGTGTGATATTATCTGGAATATTACTGTATTGAGCCTTAACTTCAGAAATTTCTTTTATCAATGTTGATTCAATATCAGAAATTTCACTATGAAGTTTTTCAACATCTTGTGATAATTTATTGAGTTTTTCTTCATAAACTCTAAAATCGTCCCCAAAAACATTGTCTCGGAGGTAAGATTCCAAATTCTGTGGTTTAGTTGTCTGTAATTCTTGTGAGTCTTCGTCTGTAACTAACTGCTGAGATTCGTTCATTATTCAACTCTATGGATAGTTATATAAGTTCTGCTGTGATTGATTATCCTGATCAACTTCTATTTTCACATTGGTTTCATCATTTTGGATTGCGTTTGCCTCCATCTGATTTCTACTTGCGTTAAATTCACGTAGGATACAATTAACAATCTCTTCACTATATGCTTCTGCTGATACTTGTCCTTGATTTGCTTCCCATGCCATTCGGGCAACTGCTTCAAAATACTCTGCATGCTTGTATGCTTCTAATAGATCCTTGCCGCGGGAGAAAGTACCATGTCCAACCCAGTAGAGGATATGCCGCATTTCATCGAAACCATTTTCAAAAAGTCGTAAACTTTCATACGATAACTCAGGTATTCCAGGCACGCGTTCCTGAACAAATCCAATACCATCTGATGCATCATAAATGATCGGAGTTTCCGGTTCATATCCTTTAAGGAAGTTGTAAAACCGGTCTGGGTGCCCGTGTTGTGTCCGAGATATTAAGTTCAAAAACTTCGGTTGCAAGTGAACTAATGCTTTGAAACCGTGGGTTTCAAGTTGTTCAAAAACAAGCAAATAATGAAACATCTCACTGGTTGGTGCGCTATGAATTGCCTCTTTTTCCTCTCCAGACCTGTTTTCGATCTCCTTTTGTGTCTGTGTCCCGTATCGCATTCGGTAATGCGTCCCATCCGGTTCTACCTCAACAATAGTGACGTTGAGAGCGGGATGTTCAATTGCAATCATGTCCAAACGTGAACCTGATTTCGTCAAAAGCACATGCCTACCTGCCAACCCTTTTACGACAATTGCCGAAGGGAGTGCATACCGTGGGGCGTCATCGTAACTGATTAGATATTTTGCTTCAACAGGTTCTGAGAGTATCACCCCCATATTACCAGCTGATGCCCATAGGTAATCGTGTGCATGAGCATGTGCCCCCACCCATCCCATCTGACCAATATATGTCCCTAATTCACTATCGGGTGAGATAGGGTGAAGTTCTGGTTGATAACCTCTGTCACACCACTGACTATACCGATAACTATGTACCGGTGGCGGTTGATGATGCGTCAAGTAAGGATTCGTTAAAGTCAAATTCACTTGGACTATATTTTGCTAAAAGTCAGAAGTTACGAATTTTTTGATTATTAAAATATACCATGTTTAAAATGGTAGTGCAAGTAAAAATTCAATTATTGGAGTTTTAGAATTGTTTCTATTTTGATGATGGAAGTTCTTGTAAAACAGGAATTACATAACTGCGAATTGTTAAATCTTTTATTTTTTCAGTTTCAACACGAGGTTCCGGCGTTTTTCGGTGATCAAACACAACATAATACCCCGCTTCAGCCTTTTCTGATTTAACGTAGGAAACAAGCTGCGCTTTGCCCGCTTGATACCGTGGTTCTCCTCCCCATATCTTCGTTTCTATTATGTATTTTCGTTTGTTGAGTAAAATCAGAAGGTCTAATCTCCCGCGGCCTGTCTGTACTTCAAGATACATTGAACCACCGACAATCTGAACAAACTGACTGAGATATGCAAAGAGTAGATATTGCCCCACATATTCTTGAGGAGTCTCTGGAACCTGCAGAATCCTATAACCAGCACGGGCTATAAAATCACGAAAGTTGTCAAGAAGTGCTTCCATCTGTATATGTCCATCCTTATCAAGATAATCCTCAAATTCTTTATGACCTTCTTCTGGTAGGTATTCCTGTTCCAATCCATTTACAATCGGCTTAAATGCTTGTAATACATGATAGTGGTAGATTGGGTTTATTATTTCACACATGCCATCTACACCTTCGACAATTACACCGTAAGTTGTGAGCTCACTGATAAGTTCATTCTGTAGTGAAAACGTTGTTCCTTGATCGTAAGAGGCAATCTTCATGAGCAGTACTTCAAAACGTCGATCTCTACGGATATTTGTAATCAAATGATCTATGTTCGTATTGCGTTCGCGGAGCAGTTTTAGATGTGCTGTTGAAAAGTGTTCCATTGTAATCGAATCGTTTTTTGGGATATCCATTTCCTCTGTGAGAATCTGACCAAATCTATTGACAAGAAAAGGTTGTCCAGCAGTCTGTTTGTATATAGACGCGATTACTTCAGTGTCAAGTATTTGTCCCATTTCGTGAGTATATTGCGAAAATAGTTCTTGTACCTGCTCAAGTGTGAAATTATACAGTTTGTATTCGTCTTGAATATTAAAAGGTGAAATTGACCTATCATAGTTGAGCTGTGTTATGTTTTTGACCCCGACAATACCAACACTATAAGGACAACGTCCCTTACCAGAAAGATATATCTGTCGCAGTGTGTGCAGAAAACCTCGTAATGCAGATGGTGGAATAGCATCAAATTCGTCAATAATCATGACAAACCGCTGCTGATTTAACAAACTTCCAAGACTTTCAAAAAACTCACGCATGCTGATAACATCGGTTATTTGTGCATATCCTATGAATTGTTTGAGATCTTCAGTAAGTTCCTCATCATGTTTTTGAAAATACTTAATTATCCTTTTACATATTTCTTTGCCAAAAGAAATATAAAAGACAGACGCATCAATGTCAACATATCCTTCAAAATTCAGTTGTATTGGGATATAGCCGTTGTCTTTGTTTTCCAGTATATCAAGTGCATTTCTGAAAAGGGTGGTTTTCCCTGTCTGGCGTGGGGCAAAAAGGACAATGTATCTCCCTTTTTCTATCCGATCTACAAAGTCAGCAACTTCCTCTGTGCGAGCCACCACGTAATTATCTTCAGGATACACCGGACCGCGGGTCTCAAAACATCGCATAATGCTTCTCTCCTATAGATGCTATGCGTATTATATCAGATTACGGTGTAGAAGTCTAATGAAATTCAGGTCTTTTGGTAGTGAATAAAAGCAAATCATATTTCTAAATACTGCTAATATCTTTTTGTGATGAAAGAAAAGATGTTATGCAGACTTCATCATACTTTTCTACAGATTTTTCATCCTCAAGACTTTCAAGCAATGTTCGGATAGTTTCATTGAAAACAGGATGGGCATCATCAGGTGCAATTTCAGCGAAAGGAACAAGCACGAAACGACGAAGGTGCATCTCTGGATGGGGAATAACAAGTTCTGGTGTATTGATACACATATTGCCATAGATTAGAATATCAAGGTCAATCTCACGCGGCCCCCAACGCTTTCTATGTTGTCGTCCAACAGATTTTTCAATATCTATTGTAATTTGGAGTAAGGAATGAGGGGTGTGGTCTGTTTTTATTGCAGCAACACCATTTAGAAACTTGTGCTGTGCTTCATTTCCTACAGGGTCTGTTTCATAAAGGGAGGAAATCTTTTGCAAAGAAATACCATCCGATTCAAATAAGGAATGGATAGCGTTCTGAATATATGAAAGTCGGTCACCGATGTTGCTGCCGAAGCCGATATATGCTAAATGCACAGAGTTTTCGTCCGATGAGAATAGGACTGAGACCTTTATTACCCCGTAAATTTGTGGATAGCAATAGACGTATTATGACCACCAAATCCGAATGCATTGGATAGTACAACATCAAATTTTGCGTCACGACTCTCGTTCGGTATATAATCCAAATCACATTCTTCATCTGGCACTTCATAGTTGATAGTCGGCGGAAGGAACCCTTTTTCCATACCACCAATACACCCAATAAGTTCCACAGCACCAGCAGCACCGAGTAAGTGGCCGACCATTGACTTTGTTGAGCTTACAGGAATCTGATAAGCGCGTTCACCAAAGAGGGATTTAATTGCATTTGTTTCAGCGACATCCCCATGCGGTGTGGAAGTGCCGTGCGTATTGATATAATCAATAGAGTCTACTGTGAGTTTTGCATCGTTTATGGCAAATTCCATTGCTTTTGCAGCACCTTCACCATTACTTGGAGGAGCGACCATGTCGTAAGCATCAGATGTCATACCAAAACCGCATACTTCTGCATAGATATAAGCACCACGTTGTTTGGCATGGGATAGAGATTCAAAGATAAGAATCCCCGCCCCTTCACCCATCACAAACCCGTCACGATCTTTATTGAATGGACGGGAGGCACTTTCAGGTTCATGGTTACGTTCTGACATTGCACGCATTGAGCAGAACCCGCCAAAAGCCAAAGGCGTAATTGCAGATTCCGTTCCACCGGTAAACATCACATCCACATAGCCATGTTGAATCAAACGTAATGATTCACCCATAGAATGGTTAGATGTAGCACAAGCAGTAACAGCAGCAGAATTAGGTCCTTTCAAGTTAAAATGAATTGAGACTTGCCCAGATGCCATGTTTATTATCATAAACGGAACGAGGAATGGACTGACGCGTTTGGGACCTTTTTCAATTAGCACGGCAGCATTATCCTCAAGCACACCGATGCCACCGACACCAGAGCCAATTTGTACACCTGCTCGATAGGGATCCACTTTAGACAAATCTAAACCTGAATCTTCATGTGCCATCATAGAGGCAGCGAGTGCATATTGAATGAATAACGGAAAACGGGATACAGTTTTCTTATCCAGATATTTTTTCGCTTCAAAGTTCTTCACTTCAGCAGCAATCTGAGTCCGAAATTCGCTTGCGTCAAAGGAGGTTAAATGTCCGATACCGTTTTTACCGACAGCAAGCGCATCCCAATATTCCTCTTTCGTGTTGCCAATTGCATTGATAGTGCCGATTCCTGTAATTACTACACGCTCCACGAGACCGATCCTTTTTTTAGTAGGTGCTGAGGGTTTGTAGGTTACGACTACTCACCCTCAGCATATTCTTCAAAAAGTAGAAAACTACACATGCTCATCAAGATAATCAAGAGCATCTTGAACAGTTTGAATTTTTTCGGCATCACTGTCAGGGATTTCAAGATCAAATTCCTCTTCAAGTGCCATTACCAATTCAACAGTATCAAGTGAGTCCGCCCCAAGATCCTCCATAAATGAAGAATCGGGTGTTACGTTTTTTGCATCTACACCAAGTTGGTGTGCAATGATTTCTATAAGACGTTCTTCGTTTGTTGTCATTTCTGTTTATATCTCCTTTCAAAAATATAAATAAATATTAATATTTTAGAGTATCGTTGGTCAAAAAATTTGGTTGAATGAATGCACAAGAGTAGTCTCAATATACTTATGGAAAATGTAGAATGCAATCTCTATGATAGTGGTTTATGTTATATCACAAAATACGCGAAAAATCAATTCACTTATTTACATCATAAATTGCAGGTATAAACATAAGTGTTATTCAATTTCTGTTACGATCAATTCACCTGAAAGAATTCTTGCTTTTATATTCGCTACATGTGTTTTCACTGCTTCTGGAACTGTATCAATCAATGCGGGATTATAGACCATATCAATTGCACCATCCGCTGACATAGTATAGGTATATATTTCAGGTGTAAACGTTCTATCTTTAACAAGTTCCGCAATTTCAACAAAGGGACGTGGTGTAATTATAGCGTTTGCGATCACTGTTGTTGGGGAAACTTCACTCTGGTCGCGGTTAGCACCGAAGGTGTAAACGATATTACCTTCATTTTGTGCTTCTTCCGCTGCCATAAAAACACCTCTACTTGCTACATCAGCATTCGGAAAGATAAAATCTACTCCCTTTTCAATCTGTGCAATCGCGAGTTCTTTTCCTTTAGCAGCGTCTTCCCAATTACCTACATAATCATGGAATACCTCCGTATCAGGATTAACACTATTTACACCATCTGCAAACGCATCAAAACCGCTAATGACTGCTGGAAAATCCTGTCCGCCGATAACACCAACCTTCTTAGTTTTTGTCATCATACCTGCTATGATGCCTAATAGATACATTGCTGGTTCAACTTCAAAATTCATTGAGGCTATGTTTTCAGCAACAATATCACCAGAAGATATTACAAACATCGTTTCCGGAAAATCAGGTGCTACTGTTTTTGCTGATTGACCGTATTCAAAACCGTGTCCAAAAATGAGATGATTTCCTTCCATTGCTGACCTACGTAAGTCAGCTTCATGTTCAGTGGGTATGTGGCTATCAACGGGCGTGATGGTTGCATCAAGTTCATTTTCAATTGCTAATAGTGCATCATAGGCTAAAGCGTTCCAACCCTTGTCGTCTATAGAGGCAGGCAGGAGCATTGCAACCTTAAATTCCGCTGCATCATGACTTGTAATATCAATCTTTTCACATCCTACGAGCGCGACACCAATTGCCAATAGGCATAGATATACCCCATATAATGTCTTACTTTGTTTTATGAGATTGGAAATCTGTGACATCAAAATTTACCCCTTGAATTCTTTTATCGGTCAGTTTTTAGGTGCATTTACATTATCATGCCCCCGTCAACCTGCAAGGTTTGTCCAGTGATATAACGTGCGGCATCGGATGCCAAAAAACAGACAAGGTCTGCTACATCATCTGGCGTACCAAAGTTCTGTAATGGAATAAGTTCAAGGGCTTTTTTACGAAATTCTTCAGGTATTTTCGCGGTCATGTTGGTTGTAATAAATCCAGGAGCAATAGCATTTACGGTAATTCCTCGCGTACCAACCTCTTTTGCGGTTGTTTTTGTTAAACCTATGATACCAGCTTTCGCTGCAGCATAACTCGCTTGTCCTGGATTCCCCATCAACCCTATAACCGATGATATATTGATGATCCGTCCACTTTTCTGGCGTATCATCGGACGTAGAACTGCACGGGTACAATACATTGTTCCTGTTAAGTTAGTTTGTAAGACCGCATCCCAGTCTTCATCTTTCAGACGCATCAGCAACATGTCGCGCGTAATTCCTGCGTTATTTACCAATATATCAATTTGTGAGAAATGTGAAATTGTTTCCTCAACCAGTACTTCAACATCATCCTTTTTTGATATATCCGCTGCTATAGCCTGTACCGAATAGTCCTGATCCTTCAATTCGTCTGCAGTTTGTGAAACACTTTCTGTTGACCGTGAACAGATGACGACATTTGCACCAACTTCACACAATCTTTGGGCAATTGCTGCGCCAATACCTCGCGATGCACCTGTTACAATAGCAGTTTTACCTTGTAACATGTCATCTACAAAAACCTTATTATTCATCTATTCTCCATTTCCAAAAGCATCTTCAACAAGCAAGAGTGTCTCAATATCATCTACATTGAAGGTGCTACTTTCTGGGAATGTCCGTTTGACTAAACCAGATAATACTTTACCCGGTCCTACTTCAATAAAATTTGTTATTCTGTCGTTATCAATAGTGTTTAACGTTTTTTCCCATTGAACAGGTTTTGTAATCTGTTGAAATAGCAATTGTTTAATGCTATCTAAATCTGCTACAGACTCACCCGTTACGTTCATGACCACATCAATCTGTGGAGCATGAAATGCGACTGCGTTAAGAACATCTTGAAATTTTTCTTGCGCGGATGACATCAAAGGTGAGTGAAATGCACCACTTACCGGTAAAGCACGACACCTTCTTGCACCGATTTCTTCCGAAGCAAGTGAGATAACATCTTGAACCGCATCAACTTCACCTGAAATAACCAACTGCCCAGGGCAGTTGTAATTTGCAATTCCAACCACACCGTCAACCTTTTTACAGATATTCTCAAGTTGTTCAATATCCATACCGAGGATAGCCGCCATTGTACCGTCTTGCTCTTCTCCTGCTTCCGCCATAAACTGCGCGCGGGCATTCACCAATTTTAACGCATCAGAAAACGCAAGCACACCTGATGCTACAAGGGCGGAATACTCCCCTAAACTATGTCCTGCAACGACCTTCGGAACAATTCCCGATTGAGTAAGTATTTTCAGTGTCGCGACACTACATGCCAAAATAGCGAGTTGGGTGTTTTCTGTCTGCTTTAATGCTGTTTCTGGTCCTTCAAAACAGAGCTGACTTAAAGGTCTATCTAAAAAGGCATCTGCTTCATCAAAAACAGCTTTAGCAACAGGATAACCTTGGGCTAATTCCGCCCCCATGCCAACTGATTGCGAACCTTGTCCTGGAAAGATAAAGGCAATTTGTGTCATCTATAAACGTATTAACGTACTTCCCCAAGTCAAGCCAGCACCAAATGTTACCAATAAAATAAGATCACCAGGTTTCGCAGTACCATCCCGTATTGCCTCATCTAAGGCAATAATCACCGTTGCTGCGGATGTATTCCCATATTTGTCAACATTCACATAGACTTTTTCTCGTGGTACTCCCAACCGATGTCCGACCGCTTCAATAATACGCAAGTTTGCTTGGTGGGGGATTAACAAGTCAATTTCATCAACACTGATATCCGCTTTCTTTAATGCGCGTTCTGCTGCTTCGGGCATCAGACGAACCCCTAATTTGAAAACTTCACGACCGTTCATCTGAATCTTGTCCAGATGCTGGTCTATTGCCTCAGCTGTTATAGGCATTCTTGACCCACCAGCGGGAATACCAAGCAAATTGATGTCGGCATAATCACCATCAGAACCGATATATGATGAAAGTATACCTTTGGGTTCTTTTGTCGCTTGTACAACCGCTGCGCCAGCACCATCGCCAAAAAGCACACACGTGTTTCTATCTTGCCAATCAACGATGTTATTAAATACTTCACCACCAACGACAAGAATAGTATCATACTGACCGGATACAATCAATCCGTTTGCTAAATCAAGTCCGTATAAAAAACCTGCACACGCAGCAGATATATCCATAGCAGATGCGTTTTTTGAACCTATTCCTTTTTGAACGTAACATGCTGTTGAGGGAAAAAATGTATCCGGCGTAACTGTTGCAACGAGTATCATCTGGATATCAAGTGGGTCTATTTGCGCATGTTTTATCGCCAGTCGTGCTGCTTGTACACTCAGGTCGGAGGTGGCAACGTCATTATCGGCAATACGTCGCTCAACTATACCTGTGCGTTGCCTTATCCATTCGTCACTGGTATCCACCATCTTTTCAAGATCATAATTGGTTAAAACGGTTTCGGGAAGAAATGAACCTGTTCCAGTGATTGCTGCATATCGATCCATGCTAAAGTATCCTTTAATTTACCGATGTTGAAAATCCCTTACATCAGAAAAATGTGGGGATAGCAAATCGATGAGAATTGGGACGTTGATGTCTTTACCTACGCTTCTTCTGTAGCCTTAAACACCGACTGCCCTTTGTAATGTCCGCAATGTTTGCAGACTCGGTGTGAAACCATCATCTCTCCACAATATGAGCAATCAGTAATTTCTTGGATCCGCAATGCATGATGACTTCTTCGCATTCTTTTTTTTGATTTTGATGTTTTACGTTTTGGATGTGCCATTTTGTGATTTTGACTCCTTACGTGTTTGTTGCTCTAATTTCTCTTCTGACTTTGCTGCATCTAACAATTGCGCCAATTCCGCAAAAGGTGAATGTGTACCGAAATCCGTATCTTCAACATCATCTGTCACATCACAAATGCAGTCTTCATCATTCAAATTTGTTCCGCACCCAGCACATAATCCCTCACATGCTTCAGAGCAGAGGGCCCATATAGGTATCTGGATTACCAATGTACGTCTTGTATCTTCAGATAGATCAAAAGTCTCACCGTCATAGTAACGCTCATCATCCTCCGAATCAACTGTGTCCCTATCTTCAATATTGATGTCCGGTGTGAATTGCACTTCAAAAGAGGTCTCTATGTCCATTTGGAACATCTCAAGGCATCTACCACACTCTAACTCAATAATCGTGGAAACTTCAGCTTTGACATAGATGTTCTCTTCGCTGTGTCTTAGCAATTCAACTGAACCGCGGACAGGACTAATAAACTGTACTTCCTCAAAATCGAGATCAATTCGTGTTGCGGGTACTTCCACTTCGTGCGTGTTAAAGACACCGTCCTGTATCTTTCTTGCGTCAAAAACTAAAGTATTTTTCATCGTTTTGACTATATCATTAAAAATCTACTTCATCTTCAATTCTAATGAGTTTCGCGTCACCTTTAACAACATCAAGTTTATAAATCTCAGCAAGCGCAGCTTGCATATCTTTTTCTCGTGCCTGATGTGTAACCATCATCAGTGATACTGTTTCAGTACAATGCGGTTCTTTTTGGATGACCGAGGAAATACTAATATTATGTCTACCTAAAATGCTACCAATACTTGCTAAAACACCTGGACGATCAAGTACTACAAAACGAAGATAATACCGAGTTTCAATGTCATCTATTGGACTGATACTTATTTCTGATTTTGAGCCGGTGAACCAACCGTGTGAAATCGGTGAACTCACACCCCGTTGTATAGATTTCGCAGCATCAATGATGTCTGCAACCACTGCACTTGCAGTCGGCATCTCACCAGCTCCCTGACCGAAAAACAGTGTTGGACCTACAGCTGACCCAATCACACACACAGCATTATAAGCTCCACCTACATTTGCTAATAAACTACGGGCAGGAAGAAGCGTGGGATGCACACGTGCTTCAACACTGTTGTCATCAGTTAACTTCGCAATTGCCAGCAACTTAATCACATAACCAAGCTCACGCGCATATTGTATCTCTTGCTGCGAAATGTCTGTAATGCCTTCTACATGGAATTGGTCTACAGAGATATTTACCCCATAAGCAAGGGCGATAAGAAGCGTAAGTTTTTGGGCAGCGTCAATCCCTTCAACATCAAGCGTTGGGTCTGCTTCCGCATAACCTTTGTCTTGTGCAACCTTGAGTACATCAGCAAAATCAACACCACGCTCGTTCATTTCGGTCAGCATGTAATTACAGGTGCCATTGACAATACCATAGATAGACTGAATTTGATTAGCAGTAAAACTCTCCTGAAGGGGCTTGATTATCGGTATACCACCGGCAGTACTTGCTTCAAAATTGAGGCTAACCCGATGCTGTTGTGCTAACTGGAATAGTTCGCTGCCATGCTCCGCTAATAGAGCTTTATTTGCGGTTACGATATGCTTTCCATTTAGGATTGCCCGCTTAATCAGTGAATGTGCTTCTGAAACACCACCAATTAACTCAACGACTATATCAATCTCTGGATTATCAACAACATCATAAGGGTCAGAGGTTAAGCAATCTGATGGAAGTTCAATACCATCACGTGACGCCGGAAGCGTACGCTTAACAACCTTTTTGAGACTTAATTGGACACTGCTGTTTTTGGATATGAGTGCGTTCTGGTTAACCAAGATTTTGGATACACCAGTCCCCACAGTTCCCCACCCTAAAATGCCAACATTGATACACGATTTATCCACGAATTCAAATGCCTTTATACTTGATGAACTTTTTAACAAAAACGGTGCTGTGTATTGCCATTACAACCTACTACAACACACAAAAACATCGGGGCGACTGGATTCGAACCAGCGACCTCTTGAACCCCATTCAAGCGCGCTTCCGGGCTGCGCCACGCCCCGAAAAAATGTAGTTATACCCTATTATATTAATATAATTTAGCAAAAAAGTCAAGTTAATTTATGGTGTTTAAGATCATTGTAACACCTGGGCAGATGCATACAATTGCCACTAACACTTCTTGTAGGAGGGTTTGTAGTGTAGACAGAACTTAAGGTAATAATATCAATGTTTCTACAAAAACGCTACATGCCTAAGTTGTATTACAAATTGATATTCATGTAAATTATGTGTATTTACGGTTTTACGATATATTGCCATTAATATATTTCCATCCATCAAGAAGCGCAGGAAACCCACGAATCAAGCAGATAGCAACAGCAATAGTCGCAATTACGACAGATGCAGTTGAAAATGCATTTATGAATTGCTTGTTTTGAGTAGCGTTTTCTAAAATAGGGATAGTGGCGAGTAAGAGGAATGCAAGAACCTTAAAAATGCCATAAATAAAACGTGAAGTCCGGGAACTTGTCAATGCGCGTTTCCAAAGTATAGCTGTCATCTCAAAAGGCGTTTTTCCATCTGTAAGTACAATACTGCGGACACAATCTGTGAGAAACCCACGCGCCACGACAGCGATTGGCATCCAGACGTGGATAAGTCCTTTTACTGCGAAGTAAATCCAGAATACGTTTTCAATCACCCTATCCGCAGCAATGTCAAACACTGCACCAAATGCGGTTGTCTGTTCCTGCCTGCGAGCAACGAAACCATCTACGGCATCAAGTATATAGATGAGCGCGATTGCTACAATGCAAGCAATATCTATGTATAGGTGTCTTCCCAAGATTATAATGACAATAAAAGTCAAAAATAAGCGAAAAGTGTGATGATATTAGCTATCATGCATATTTACCTTACTGGAAATTTGTTTCAAGGTGTTTCTGTTTCTTTTTGATGTCGGGTGGATAGTTGATTTTCCATATTTTGATTTCTGGCGGGACATCTATACCTTCTGGAGTGATAGTATGCACGTTTTCAAATGCATCGCTGTGTTCGCCGCGTATAAATAGTTTGACAGCGAGACTGTTCCAACCAATATCGGGGATAAAAAAACTATTGCGAAGGATTTTATGTGAATCAAATAATAGCAGAACCCTACCTTTTTCAGTATCAACTGGTTGCTGTGGGATAACCTGCTGACTTCCAACATAAGCAACATAAGGAAGTTGGGTTGTTTCGCCATCTTTGAAACGGGCAGTCACAGACAAATTCTCAGCTTCCGTGCCAACTATATCAATAGAAGTTAGGGTTGTTTGTGGTATGAAAAGCCCTTGATGTCTTCTCGGTGCAAGGGTATATTGTGTTCCAAGAGCAGTAGGCAGCAGTACTAAATCATGAAAATCAAAATGCCTGTCAAAGTCTTCATCACTACCGACAAAGGATATCTTCCTTGCCTCAGGTATAAAATCACTACCGATTAACATCAGATGGGTTGCATCGTGTGTCTTGAGGAATTCCAACGCTTCCTGTTCAGATTGCGCACAGTAAACGTGCCGATAATAAAGATATATCCAATGTTGGATAAAATGATCTTGGTCAACGATGGTTTTAACTCCACCGAAAACGTTGAGTTGACTACCGTATCCCCAGTTTGCAGCCATTACCGTTGCATCCGCGTGAAGTTTGTTCTTCATCCATGTATATGCCTGCGGCAAACTCCCCCTCCCAGGGACTAAGGGGCGCGCACTGGCAGCTGGGATTGTTCTCTTTGCAAAACCACCGGCGGGTGGCAAAAACAGAAGCAGAACCAACATGCCAATTGCAAACGCGCCTGTTATGAGTTTAGGATGAATGGGCCTATTCCCGATGAGAACAGGTTTCTCAGACGCGATCGAACGCACCAGAATAACTGCAGTACCGATCGCCAATGGAACTCCGATAAAGAAGTCATAACGTAACGCGTCCCTTGATAAACCGACCCATAACAGAAACCATACGATGGTACCGATAAAGGCATATTCGTTTCGGGTAGTTCCTTTTCGGAAACATGTAAATCCGATACCGATGACCGCAAGACCTAACGAAGCGAAGAACAACGCATCACATAGAGAAACACCTATTAAACCTGTTAGTGGAACTCGCAAGAAGATTGTGGACGAAAACATGGAAAGGGCAGTAGCCAAAAGAAGACCCTCCCATTTCCACAAATGGAAGCATGTGCCGACTAAGCCAATACTGCCCAAAACAAACACACCACCATACCGTGACACCCAATAACTAAAACTTGGGTTGTATAGTTCGGTTGTCTGTTGCATCAGTCGGTTTTCACTAAATGGAACCGTAGTACTAGCAAAGGTGTCAACTTGTAAAAAAACGTAAAGTCCACCAATAGCAATTGCCAGAAGTGTTAGAAGTCCTGCCAGTTTTCTTGCATGGGGTCGGATCGGTCTAAAGAAGTGAAGCAGGAGATATCGCGTTCCTCGGAGACTGAGAACAACAAGCGGTGGAATCACAACCAGAGCAGTAAGATGTGTCGTGAAAACCAATCCATGCCGATATGCAGGTGAAACAAGGAAAAGCCACGGCACAAACATTGCTACCCATATTGCATACTCAAGCAAATCCTTTTCTGTGTCGGTAGTGCAGAACTTCCAAAGTTCAACAAATAGAATGACTAAAAGGAATACACCGAATCCTTCCCATGAAAGACCGCCTAAAAAAACGATAAACCCGCACAGGGCAGTAGCAATGTACCTACGCCAATTACCGATCAACCTTCTCCACGTGATAGAAATAGAATCGTCTTTGTCTCCATTGACAGGGGTGGAACCCCCTTTGTCTCCCTTATCAGGGGGATTTAGAGGTATCTGTTCTTTCCAGAGATAAGAGACAACAGCGAGGGTACCTAATAACCAACACCACGCATCCCTATCACTAAATCCTGCTGCACTTCTATCCACACAACCCGGCAACGTTGCCAATAGCACGGTGACAATGAAAGCAAAGAGAAATTCGACTGTGCGGATGAGAAATAGTGCTAAAATACCAAGTCCAAGCGTAAAGCAGACTGCGGGGGCATAAAGTTGAACATCATAGAGGGACACCTTGTAAAAAAACGGTTCTATAATTTTTTGCACGTAAACTAAGATGTATGAGTAAAAAGCAAGTGTTTGACTTACGTCTCTCCCCTGAGGCAGCCAACGGTGTTCGTCAATAACGGGGAGATATCCGAGCTCAGTGATTCTTTGTGCGTTCCAATAGTAGAGATAGGCATCATTTGCAGTGAATTGTCCATCTGGAATACGTTCTACGCCCTGTATACGGATCCAAAACGTTATAAATAAAAATGCGGCAAATAGGATTGATATGCCGATACGAGACAGTAAAGGGTGGTTCATTTGATATGTTTCGTGTTTTGCCTTACCTGGAATTTTAACGTTTCTGTCGTTCAAGATGTTCCCGCATCCGCCGACGTTCCTCCTCTGAGGTAGCACGGAGTTTTTCAGCTATCTTTTTCAGTTCTGCTATCCGTTCCTTTTGCATATCGCGCCATGCATGACGTTCTTGGTCCTTTGTCGTACGTGATTGTGTACGCTCCGAGTTGCTACTTTTGGATACCACTTGCGGCTGCGGTTGTGGTACGCGATAGGATGGACTGCTACGACTGCCGGTCCGGCTCAGAAATGGGATAGATACCATAGAAAGACTCAACATCTTACCATCTTTGTCCAACGTAACCTGCTTCGGTTGAATCTCTTTGACGACAGCATCACCTATTTTTTCACCCGTCTTCACCGCGTAAAACTGTTTCGTTTTCCGTTCAGTTATGTATGCGGTGGCGGAGCTGCCATCTGGTGTAATAGCAGTCCCAAGCAATGTATACGCGGGTTCTGGTTGCGTCGGTTTCCAGTTCAGAGGACGAAATATGTTATTCTCAATAATGACACGGTAGTAATCTTCTGGATCGTTAGAGGTCTTATCATCACTTTCCGGATAGGATTCTGTTTTCGCAGTGTACGTTGCTGCGTTTTTATATCCTGAGCAATGCTTTCTACCTGAGCAATGCCCTCTATTTGTTGTCCAGGGGCGTTAGGTATATTTATCGCTTCAGAACCTTGCCAACGTCCGAGTACAAAAAATACGGTTATGCCGAACCCGATGACGACAAGGAAACCGACAAGTGTTAATAAATGTTTCATGTTTTAATACAATCAGAAATCGTGGTAAGAACAATAAATAGGCAACTTATCTTATAGTAATAACGACTTGTGCTAATTACTAT
>JAAXHO010000195.1 GCA_012270795.1 Candidatus Poribacteria bacterium | reverse complement strand
AACAAGCATGATACAGGAAATATATACAAGAGTAATGGAGGTGTGTCAAGAGAGGAAATTTGAAATAATTGGAAAATTAGGAAGAATAGGAATGTAGGAACAACGGGCTCATCGCGAAAGGACTGAGAATAAGACTTCCAATCAAATTTTACAATAGCGACTACTTCGTGGAGCAAATGAATAGAGCATTACTTCGTCGGGTTATACGCAACGCAAGAATTAACAAAGTACGCATCGAACGAGGAATTCACACCTTGGAGATACAGGTTCGAAATGAAGTGAAGGATGAGAGCATGTGGAAGAAGATTAAGGACTGGTGCTGCGAGGCTGAGACGGAAGAGACAGAGGCAGTTAAGAAACGACAAATTAACAAGTTTAACGACCTTCGCCACAACCAATTTAGAAAGGGTCTAGACCCAAAAAAGGTTGTTAAGAACCTGAGTAACAGACCACTGACGGAGGATGAAGAACAAGTATTGACCCTAGGCCTCAATTTTGCAGTAATTCCAAAAACCATACCAGTAGACCAGTACATTGCAGGCACAGAAACCACAGCTCGACAACTGGATTCAAAGAGAGCTAATGATCTGAGAACCTTGGTTAGCAGAACTCTACAAACAGCAGTAAATCCCAAATGTAACCTCCCAAGTAACCTACGAAGAGCAGTTAAACAACTGAAGAATGATGACTCCATTGTGATAGTACCTGCAGATAAGGGAAATGCCACCGTTGTGTTAAACAAGAACGAATATGAGGACAAGTTGAATGCCATGCTAGCAGATGAAACATACAAGAAATTAAAGAAGGATCCAACCAGCAAAGTGGAAAAACAGATTAGTGATGCATTAAAGGATTGTGAAAAGGAAGGGAGTATGACGAAAGAATGCAGACTCAAACTAACACCGAAGGCATCAGTGCCACCACAACTGTACGGTCTGCCCAAGATACATAAAGTTGGAGTTCCTTTGAGACCAATAGTCTCCACTATTGGTTCTCCGACATATTATCTAGCCAAGTGGCTGACAAAGCTCCTCTCTCCACTAGTTGGTGGAACGAGTTCTAATGTCAAAAACTCAGTGCACTTCGTACAAATGATTAGAGAGTTAACCTTCGACAAGAATGACTGGATGGTCAGCTTTGATGTGGTCAGCCTTTTCACAAGAGTACCGGTCGACGAGGCACTGGATGAGGTTGCTGCCAGACTCTCACAGGATGACACCTTAGAAGAGAGAACATCCCTGTCACCATCTCAACTATGCCATCTAACAAAACTCTGCTTGAAATCAACTTACTTTCAATTCAGAGGAGAATTCTTTGAACAATTGGAGGGGGCGGCGATGGGATCCCCACTGTCACCCTTAATAGCAAATTTGTTCATGGAGTCTCTTGAGAAGAAAGCACTGGAATCATCACCGCAGAAACCAAAGATTTGGTTGAGATATGTGGATGACACTTTTGTAGTTTGGCCGCATGGGACAAAAACCCTCTTGAAGTTCCAACAACACCTAAACAAACAACACCCCAACATCTCGTTTACAATGGAGGAAGAATCAGAAAGACAAATTCCTTTCCTAGATGTAATGGTGAACAGAATCGGACCACAAGCACAAACCTCAGTGTATAGAAAACCTACACACACGGACAGATACATCAATTATAACTCAAACCATCCCAAGAGTGTCCTGAGAGCTACACTGTGCAGTATGAGAAACAGAGCCAACAAGATATGCTCTGGAGAGACAAGAAAAGAAGAGATTCTACACTTGAAGAAAGTCTTTGGCTCCAATGGATATCCCAGAGCATTCATCCAGAGTGCAATAAAAAGAATTCCACATACGGATGTGAAGGAGGAGCAGACGGACAAAATGAAGAGAGGTGAAGAAGAGAGAGAAGAGGAGAAACCAAAAATGCTCTACCTCCCATACGTTCGTGGAGTAAGTGAGAGGATAGCCAGAAAATGTGGAAGAATAGGAGTCAGGCCAGTATTCAAGTCGGAGCACACACTGAGACGGACACTCACACATGTAAAAACTGCCATACCGGAAGAGAAGAAACAGGGAGTAGTTTATGAAGTGCCATGCAGGGATTGTGGAGCAGTGTACATAGGTGAGACAGGGAGGAATTTACAGGAGAGAGTCAAAGAACATAAATATGCTGTCAAGCGACAGGATGATAATAATGGTATTGCAGTACATGCATGGACTAATGATCATGCGGTGGATTGGTCAGAAGCGAAGGTCAGAACGAAGGAACAGGTCACATGGAGAAGGAAAATACTGGAAGCAATACATATACAACAAGAGAAGAGAACAACAACCAACCTGGATTGTGGAATACAACTTAACCCAATCTGGTCTCCACTCATCTCGGGATTTGAACACTAGCGCCTACATCCACCCCCCACCCCCACTTCCCCCTCTCATTCTATTTCTATTATCTTCTAATTCTAACTCACTTCCCTTTCTAACCTATCTATTCTTCCTAATTTTCCAATTATTTCAAATTTCCTCTCTTGACACACCTCCATTACTCTTGTATATATTTCCTGTATCATGCTTGTTTTCTTAGAACTGAAGAAGGCCCACGTGGCCGAAACGTTTTCTTTGAAAAAGTTGATTTTTTGCTACGATTAAAGTTGAGTAACATTATGGATAGATAGTATATACGTAGCAATGAGCATCTACAACATAATGTAAATGGTGTTTTGTGTAATA
>JAAXHO010000095.1 GCA_012270795.1 Candidatus Poribacteria bacterium | reverse complement strand
ATGTGGTTGTTGTGATAGGATTTGAGGGGCGCACTAAAATTCAAAACAAACGCTATGCTAGTACAAGTTGAAAATGTTTATTTTAATGAATAAAATGAATTATATAAAATTGAAAATTATGAAGATGCTACGTGAGGAACAACATATGGCTAAAATCAATTTGTGTACGTATAAATTCTAGAATGGTAGAAAATCAGTTTATGTGAGTTTTCAGACGAGTTTGTAAACGTGAACATAGGAAGTTGAAGTTTTAGAATTAATGATTTATCCGGGGCGACCATTTACAGGTGGGACAGACACAGGGGGGACGCGATCAGATTGGGTGGCTGCAGCACGGAGAAAGTTTTGCGGGGCTCTATACAGTTTAATTAAGTGGTGTCGGAAGATGGAATAACGGATTTGATCCCAGCGATTTGTGGTTGGAGGGGTAGTGCGATGGTACAAGTATAGGGTTAATTCCGTCCACTGGGCGCTCCGGTAGGGGAAGTGGACGGCAGTATTGTCGTCTAGGGTCAACTGGACCGTAGCCTCGGGGAGGAGCAACATCTGGGTGACGTTGTAGGCAGTGTCATTGAATATACACTGCCAAGTAAACGTGACAGGGGCTACTGTCCAGGCATGTGAGTTAGAACTAAAAGAATAAGTATACAAGATCACAACAGAAGCACACAGAAAATTTAACATATGAGAGGAGAGCACAAGATATGTTATTGGTTAGTAGACGAGGATGCTGGGGTCGTGGGGGACAAATTTGAATGATTGAGCGCACGCGGTAGGGACCAAGAGGGGCCAAGTAAATGAGTTGACGGCAAATGGGCAAAGCTTAGTATTTAGACGGGAGAGGTGCTCGTAACAGAGAGCGCAAACGTGATGGGGGACAGCGTTTGGGCTGTGCAAAACGACCAACATAGTTGCTCACTGAAACAAAACTAGATGGGGATTAGAGAGGGGGCACGCTAGTGCCGCACAGAGGCTCCGAGGAGACATTTACTTTTGGATACTTACCTACTTTTCAAGTTGAGCTTTTTACATGGAAACGCTCTGATACATTA
>JAAXHO010000110.1 GCA_012270795.1 Candidatus Poribacteria bacterium | reverse complement strand
CTTGACAAAATAGCTTTGCTTTTCGCAGTGAAAGTTGCTATCGGCGTCGCGGCTTTTATAGGCATAGTGGCGACCGTAGCGCTTTTCGGCACCAAGATAGCTCCTTTGATGGGCAAACTTCCATGGTAATCCTGTTATTATGAATCATGGGGTAATGCTAAAATTTTGGACTTATACTAGTACAGCATCTCATCAATACATTTGGTTGTCAGCACCCCTGTATTGGAAATCAAATTTATAGGAGGATGTATAAATGAAGAGTTGCTGTTGCTTAGTAATTTGTCTGATGGTTTGCGCGTTACCTATAAAAGCGATAAGTATTAGTTTTGAGGAAGTTGATAGAAGATTTGGCATTAATAGCGACTTGACTGATTTACAGAAAAAATCGGAATGGAAAAAAAATTACAAGGGGAAGTGTGTTAAGTGGTTAGGGCAATTAGTATATCTGGACGAAGATTGGTTCGGGGGTTTTAACCTCGGTTTTAAACATAAAAGAGACACATTTACATACGATGTTCTGGTTTCCACACCGTCATCTTACGAGGAAAAACTTATAACTATGAAAAACGGAAATTGGTATTCGTACACAATAAAACTAGACGACTATGCGGGTGTTATTATGCCAATTACAGGTCATATAGGGAAGTGTGATTAAAACTTCAAGCAGAGAATAAACCAGCTATTGTTATTTCCCAATTTTTATTGAGATATATTCAAAGTTCTATGTATATAGGAGGTTGTCATGTGGTACCTTATATTGTATGCAATTTTTGCGATATGGGTTTTAGTTGATGCGGGGAAGAGGAAAAACAATCGAATAGTCTGGTCTTTGGCAACGTTGGGCTTGGGGCCCTTAGTTCTGCCGGTCTATTTTGCCAAGCGAAACCTAAAGGATGGTGAAACTAGGGAAGGAGGGTTTGGCTGGAATGTGCTCAAGAACTTCACACTGCTATGGACATTGACAATATTAATATGGGGAATAGCGGGTATGGTTGGAGTATCAGTAATCGTAGGAGAGACGGGAGATGGTGTAGAACAGGCGGGTGCGGTAATCGGTGGTGCAATTGGACTCGGCATGATTGCCCTATTATGGTTTGTCGTTGTTGTGGCCGCACTGCTGCTTGGAATGTTTCTCAAGAAAACCGGAGTCGTGGAAAAGGGACCGACCGGGCTTTTGGCCGCAAATACCAAGGATCAGGAGTAAGAGAATCAAGGGGTAATTGCTTTGGTAGTTATGTCTCTGTTTCTGCTCCTAGTGTGTATTTATGCATAGCGGAAGATAAGTCAGGCAACAACGTCTGCCAATCCATTATTGACACTCGACACTGCCGGAACCAGATGGACGACTTCGGTGTTTCAATGATAAATCCTGCCTAGATAGGGGTGTCCTAGTGCTGAGAAGTTGTTTAATAGCCGTGATCCCCCCCCCTCCCGTATTTTGCGTAGGTTGTGTGCTTTTGTTTCACGAAAGAATAGAACGAGAAGAATAGAACAATTAAAATACTCTTATAGGTGAATAACTGACGGGGTTCTGTGCAGAAATCAATCTCAGAACTTTTTGTGAAGTATACTTCCAAACAGTAAGTTTCTTCCATTTTCCATGTCCAAAGACGCTGAAATAAAACTTAAGGTAGTTCTTGGGAACGACAATGTTCCCGAAGAGATTTTCTGGGATGCCTCGCAATCCGAGAAACCGGGAGAAAAACGCTGCGAAGCGGTTTTTATTTCCATGTGGGANNAGAAGATGGAAGTGGGAGAGATGAACAATCATTTTTACTATACGATGATGAAAATGGCCGATACATATGAAAGGGCTACATCCCAGAGGCGGATATCGAACAGAATGAGAGAATTCGCGGGAGAGTTCGCCGAGATGGTTCTGGAGTCTTTCGAAGGGCAGAAGGATTCCTGATCAGCATCCCTCGTACTCTGCGGTGCGGGAAACGCCGGTTCTGCCCGACGTTTCCCTAACTTGACGACCCGAAAGAGATCAGTAAAAAATTCTCACGGCGACAAAAGCGAAGAAAAAGCCCACGCACCATAAAAGCACGGATACCAAATATATCCAGTTGCTCGTCTTTCGTAATCTGGCACACGCCATTGCCTGGGCCGGGTCAATCGGGCATGGGGCGTTTCTTGAACTCCAGAGAGTGGCTCCGGCGATTAGA
>JAAXHO010000136.1 GCA_012270795.1 Candidatus Poribacteria bacterium | reverse complement strand
AAAATTATTGTAAATAAATTGGAATATAAAAGGGGGATAGAAATGGAAAATTATGGAATTATTGAAGCTGCAAAAATTCTCAAAGTAACTGATAAAACAATAAGAAATTACATAAATAGAGGCTTTTTAAAGCCTGAAAAATGGAATGGAACCTGGCGAATATCCAGAGATGAAATTGAGGAATTATTTAGGAAAAAATTTGGAAAAAAAATGATGGAAAATCAGATTGATATAAGCCATAATCCCGATCAAATTCTCGTCGAAAAATCTGAATTTGAAGCTCAACAACAGCAATTGGGAAAATTGGCAGTGATCGAAACAGTTGAAAGGGAACTGAGAGCGGAAATTCGCAATATAAATGAACGCAATGCACAATTAGAGGCTTCATCAGCCTCTGGATGGACGGAAGCACGGGCGTTGAAAGAAGAACTGGAAAAAACACGAGAAGAGCTGAATATGGCGGAAGAAAGGGAAAAAAAAGCAGAACAAGACGCAAATTGGCTGCGTAGGCAACAGAAAGAAGTAGAAATAACCGCTCAGAAAAGCACTGAAACGATTCAGAAACTGCGCGAAGAGAATCAACGGCTGTCAGATCTGTTATATCAACAGGCTCTTGGACTTGGACGCGCGGACACAGATGAATCGCTTCAAGCGCCACAACGGCAATAAACGCAGGTCGCAGACCAGTGGAAATTATCTCCAGGATTATGGGGCGAGATATGGGTGGTTAAAGCACAGCAGTTCAAGATAGGATTTGGGCTGTTTTTGTCTTAAGTTTACATAATGACCATTATACTGCTTTTATAGACCTGTAAATATGGCCGTGCCAATATTGGCCATCAGAACCGTAATGAGCAGACCGACAAGCCATTTAAAATTACTGTTTTGGCGGTTGTCCATACTGGTCAAGCGGTTTGACAAATCGCGTTGGCCTTGTTCCAGATTGGATAACCGCTTGTCCATTTGGGTAACAATGCCTTCGATCCGAGATAGGCGGGCGTCAAATTCAGCGAATTTGTCTTGAGGTGTCGGAAGTTGCATGAGGTGTCCTATCTGTGTGGCTATCCCACAGGTGTCTAATCTA
>JAAXHO010000104.1 GCA_012270795.1 Candidatus Poribacteria bacterium | reverse complement strand
CAAATCGTAAAACTAAATAACCCTGCTTAGATTCAGAGGGCTATTTAGTTTTCGCCATTTTCGTTGATTTTCTGAAGCAGTTGGGATCGGGGGATCGCTCCTACAGCAAGGGGCAGTTGGGATTGAAAACCCCTCCTACAGAAGAACTGAATAACCCTAGGAGATTGAACAAGCCTCTTGACATTTGAAATTCGTTTGTGTTAAAATATAAAAATATAGGAGGTTGAGATGGATTTATTGGAAGATATTCAGAACGCTGCAGCTGATTCCTCAAGCGACGTATCAACTTTACTTAGAAAGTGTAAAATTCTTGCTGCACGCTTAGATAAACAGCGGCTTGAGGATTGGTTAATTTGGGAATCCGACGGTTACCCAAAGGATGTTCCTGTACCAGAATACCGGATATGGCGACTTCAAGTGAAGGGGAATTTCTTGGGGGCCTACTCTAGTCAAAGCCACGCGCCGGTTCCTACGGCGCTGTTGCCAAAACGCACATAAAAGATGTACAACAGGTATGAGTGTAGGTTTAGTACTGCATCTATTGAATCTGCTATAGAGGAAAACAAGAATGGTATGGTTCAACTTGAAACAGGAGGGCTGGCGTTAAGTGTGGGTGAAAGTGTATACACTGGTATGACTTGCGTAGAATGTTGGGCGGAATTCGGCGTAGGGAATTTGGTTGAAGTACTTAACGCCGTATGTAATCGTGTATTGAATTTTTCGTTGGCTCTTTCGGAAGATAATCCGACTGTAGGCGAGTCGGACTCAGATGCTCAGAAAATCCTTAGTTCAGATAGAGTTACACAGCCATTTAATCAAACGTTTAATATGACAGTCCATGGTGGCGCAAATCTTTTGGGAGTAGCAAGCCATTCGTCTATAGAGTTCAATATCGGATTGAATGATTTTGAGTCAGTACGTCGTGTGTTGCAAGATAATAGTGTATCCGAAAACGATATCGCAGAGTTAGAGGATGCCTTAAGGGAAGATGAACAACCACAATCTCCGAATCAATTTGGTCCTAAGGTGTCTTCTTGGATATCTGGAATGATGAAAAAGGCAGCAGAGGGCACTTGGAACGTTGCATTAGGAGCAGCTGGAAATATCTTGGCGGAGGTGCTTTCCAAGTATTATGGGCTTTAGAAATTCAATAGTAACAAGTCTGGGCATGGATTTCAGTAAACTGCTGCCAAGATACTATTGAATCCAGAATATTAAGAGCCCTTGCATGTAGTATCAGCCATTTTTCCATCGTTCATATTAGGGGTTCACCTAAATAGGGAAATTCGCTAAGTTTGGTCCATATTGCAGGGAAATAGAGGGAAAAATCTATGTCAGAAATTATAATAGACATTATAACGCTTTAA
>JAAXHO010000286.1 GCA_012270795.1 Candidatus Poribacteria bacterium | reverse complement strand
AACCCAGCACTTGACAATGAAAAGGGGCCCACAGGTCAGCCGAATACCGTAGAAAATAACACCCAAATCGGTGACGGTCTCGTTGATTTTGAAGAATACCGCGGCTTTGAAGTTGACGGGGAACATATACGTCTTAACCCGACAAGGAAAGACATTTTCATCTATAGTCCCTCCCATCTTGGTATCGGTTATGCCAGTGAACTACGCAAAAAAATATTTGACATACATGAAATATTGGAATCCGAGACAAAAGATGGGAAAGAAGATCGCACCGTTAACTTTAATTCTCTCGGCACGCCGACGGAGTTTAGGGCAGGTGAGAACGAACCCTGGTGGGTTATGCAAAAAGAGGCTATATGGATTGAGGACGATCTATCAGAAAGCGTTGAAATTTTCGGGGAATCACATGAAGATGGTACTATTAGTATCTATACCAAGTATATTGAAAGTAAGACATCGGCATTGATGGGTAATATTGATCGTCACGGTTGCCCGTGGACCGGTACGGAGGACGCAAAAAATAAACAGACTGCCAAAACATTAGGGCATGAAATCGGACACGCCATCGGTCTAAAACATCCCTGGGAAAGGGGCGTAGGGGTGGATGCGGATGGAAATGTGGTCGGCAGTGTTCCTAAACCAACACCAACGGAACAGCAAGAAGATTATTCAAATCTCGATTTTGATCCAAACAATCCGGAAGATACGGACGATACGGACGACATCATTATCAATGACACCGCAAAGGGATGGATCGGCTTGTATGCCTTTGATAACAGTAAGGATGCTAATGTTGAAGATGAGAAAATTGTGATTAAGGAAATAAAAAAACGGGAAACAATCTTTAATAAGTGGGTAGAACAGAAGGATAATGCCACTGATGCCTATAGTGCTGTCATTAGGAAATACAACAAAGCTGCCGCAGAAGGCACTGCAACTCAAACTGCAGCTGAGGCTGAACTTCCGCCCAGGCAGCCTACGATAATTACACAAAGACACCTGATTACAAAAAGGCACTTCAAAAACGGAATCTTTACTGGATAGAACACAAAGAACAAGTGAACGGTAGAGAAGTTACTACGTATAAACTCCGTCTCCACACACGAAACGCTAACGGGGGAGAACTTCCAACATCCGCCGGTCCCTTCACTTATGCTTATGGTGAGACAATCATGGACTACTCTTACTTTACGAGTGCTGAACCAAGTGAGGATCAGGAACCAGGTGAGGATCAAGAACCAAGTATGAGCAATGTGCTACATGGTATCTACCCCGCTTCCGTTTACCCAAATTTCCACAATTGGGAGTATGATTTAG
>JAAXHO010000047.1 GCA_012270795.1 Candidatus Poribacteria bacterium | reverse complement strand
CTTTCCTTCTACAAAATTGAAATGATTTGTTAAATATAAGTTCAACATTAAGGTCAAGTTTTTGTTACACAGACAAACTTTGCGTCCTGCACAATTTTGAAGGAGGTGGAGTTACTGAACGAGATGATCCCCCTTCCTCGTCCGACTCGAGTTCTGTGATGTCAGCAATATCAACAGATGTTGCTGCTGACTGGCATTCCCCCTCTTCCTTTGAATGTGTTCGCTCTGCAATCAACAATTAAGATAATGATTGTGTATGTGCTAAGTGACAAGTGACAATCAACACAGATTAGCACATAAATTTGACCATTAACACAGATTTGTACATAAACCTGACAATTGGGTTAAAGCACAGGTAACAATTTACACATATTTGAAATAACGTACTTGATAATCCTTCCATGGCAGCCCTTCGCATCTCTAGCCCCTTTCTCTTATCCTCCTCTTCTTTTCTTTTCTTTTGATCCCTTTTCTCCTTGGTTTCAGCTTTCTGTATGGCAAAATCTTCCATGTAGGATGATATGTCCTCGAGCAGCTGTTCTAACTCCCCGTACTCCTCTTCGGTTCCAGATCTAAACACACAACATTTTAGTGCAATAAACACTCACTGTACTTACACACACCAAGCAAGAACTCACACACACATACATTGTACAGCTTACTCAATCATAAGCACACATGTACACACATACACACAAACAGTGTGCCTACCTCTTCAGGGCCTTAGTATCTTCCTGCTTGTATTTGCGCAGGAGGAGATCCATCCTCTCTTTACAGCCTCTTCCCTTCAGTGACACTTCGCTTCCCTCCCTTGAAAAAATAGTGTTAAGGGCATTTGCAAGAACCTCCCAATCAGCTGGCTTGGTGGGGCGATCAGAAACAACTTGCTTTGCAAGAGCAATGTCTTGCCAAGTCTCTGGCCACCTGAATGAAGGCATTCTGCGAAGTTGTACGTGAAAAAAAAGGCGAGGAACAACGTAGAAAGTGCAAGCCTTACCCCCTCCCGAAAACGGCTGCTTTACTCCGTGAAAAACTTATAATCTCACGTAAAAGGCATTTATCTAGTTACACAAGACGCTATTCTACACAACGAAACTCACAAAACGGCAGACAAGCGAAGAAGAGTGAAAAGCGCGACGGCCAAAGTTCTTACGGCTGGCAGGGTGTCTACACGTAAAAACGTCTCACGTATACGTGAAAACTGCCGTTAA
>JAAXHO010000125.1 GCA_012270795.1 Candidatus Poribacteria bacterium | reverse complement strand
CTATTGCACGCAAATATTTCGGTGATGAGGATCCGATTGGCAAAACCATTGTGGTTGAGGATCAACGCAAAGTTGGTGGCGATTATACCATAACAGGCGTCCTAAAAGACTCGCCTGCCAATACACATTTACAAATTGAATTTTTAACCACAACAATTAGAACGGAATTTGTGAAATCACTATGGGAATCTAGCACGTTGAACAGCACCTGGTCGGGACGAATACAGACATATATTTTACTGAGAAAAGGGCAACAGCCAGCAGAATTAGAAAAAAAAATTGAATCTATTGTCGCTAAAGAAGCAGG
This sequence comes from Candidatus Poribacteria bacterium, assembly GCA_012270795.1. Lineage (GTDB taxonomy): Bacteria > Poribacteria > WGA-4E > WGA-4E > WGA-3G > MSPOR6. The sequence goes on along the minus strand of JAAXHO010000125.1, from coordinate 981 downwards.
GGATCAGCCCGTTCGCGTATCATATCACTTGCAGCCCCTGTCGCGTGTACATTTGCATTCCAAATCTGATTATGGAATCTTCGGAACAGGTGATATAACTCATATTATCCTCTTTTCAACCATTTCGATCTTTATTCTACTCATTGGCTGCATTAATTTTATGAACCTCTCTACTGCGCGTTCTGCTTATCGCGCACATGAAGTAAGTATGCGTAAAATCGTCGGCGCTCAGAGGTATCAACTCATTCTACATTTTCTATGTGAGTCAGTATTTCTCTCGATAATAGCGTCAATTCTTGCGCTTAGCTGTGTAGAGATGGCACTTCCTTATGCCAATGCCTTTACCGGCAAACACATCATTCTCGATCAATCAGATGTTTTCTTAACAATATGTGTGGCTCTTGGTGTTGGAATTCTCTCTGGAAGCTACCCCGCTTTTTTTCTTTCAGCTTTTCAACCCATTCAGTCTTTGCAAAGACGATCAAAAACCGATTCAAGAGGCATCATTCTCCGAAAAATTCTCGTGGTTTTTCAGTTTAGTATCTCCATCGTTCTTATCATTGGAATATTGACCATCTACAATCAGTTGAAATATGTTCAAAATAAAAATCTGGGCTTTGATAAGGACCTCATAATCACGATGCACCTGTTCTATGAGAACTACGACCTCATACCGCAATACGAAACAGTAAAACAAGCATTCTCCGCTCATTCTAATATTATTGCTGCTTCTGCATCTGAAGCCATACCGAGCATTCCCTATAACTCTTCTCTGATTCTTCCCGAAGATAATTCCCAAAGCAATTTGCGTATGCGAAGGCTGTGTGTAGATGAAGACTATATAGAGGTCTATGGAGTGGAGATTATTTCCGGTCAGCCTTTATCGCAGATAGTGGTTTCAGACAACGCTCAATTTGAGTTTCTTATTAATGAAACCGCTGTAAAGCAACTGGGGTGGGATGCCCCTGTCGGTAGGCAACT
>JAAXHO010000102.1:962-1795 GCA_012270795.1 Candidatus Poribacteria bacterium | reverse complement strand
GTCCTTACAAGCATCGCCACATTCACCCAAGCACCGTCACTGACCCTACTTTTTATTTGAAGATGTGTGAAGATGGATGCCAGCAGCTATGCCGGGGCCATGCGTACTATCACCAGATTCAAGGTCAATTAGCTGTGTGTGAGAAACAATATTGTGATTTTATTTGTTGGACTCCACTGGGAATGCATACGGAGCGCATTCTTCCTGAACCATCCTACCTCAGTAAGACTAAGCCAAGCCTCGACGCCTTCTTTGTCAAGGTAGTTCTTCCGTTGTTGCTCACTGGTTGTACTAGCATAAGTAATGAGGGTAGGCAAGGGTCGTCACATCTGCTAGTGGACACTAACAGTACTGAGACAGTGCCATCTACAAGTACCTCAAATGGTGATTCTACCTGTCCACCTCATTCCCCAGTTCCTACCTACTGTTGGTGCGGTGGAGGAGAAAGTGGCCGTATGATTGCATGTGATAACCCCTGTTGTACAGTAGAGTGGTTTCATTTTGAGTGCGCTGGACTAAGACGTAAGCCTAGGGGCAAGTGGTTCTGTTCTGATAGTTGTAGAAGTGATTGTCAACAGTTAAACGTTTAATTATTATCCCCTTTTGTATAACATGCATTCACCTTATTATCACAATCATTTTCGACACACATCATTTGATGAATTTGAAACAACAATTTTTCACACAACATAAAATAATAATTTGTAGTATATTTTAGGGTTCGGGAAAAATTAAAGTTCATAATAATTACTAAGGAACAACAGAAGGACAAACGTTAATGAGAGCAGCACATACAGTTAAAATTTTATCAATATTTGCATAATCAGAATCAC
>JAAXHO010000102.1:589-954 GCA_012270795.1 Candidatus Poribacteria bacterium | reverse complement strand
ACGTGTATACGAACTTTTGAAAGCTTCTTTGAATATTCCACTTCTTGCATATGGAGCTGTCGTTTTCCTCTCGTAAAACTTGGTATTTGAAGACGGGCACCATAAACACCAAGATCGTCTGCAATATCAAACCCTCGATCGGCTAAAATTTCATCTCCTTCTTCCACCTTGTCCAAAAACCCGCTGTGGTGAGTGATGAATTTGTCGGTAGCTCTGCCACCCCAACACTTGGACAGAAATGATACGGCTCCAGTAGGTGTAATTCCAATAAGAAACTTTACAGTATTGTGTTTCTTATAGTTAGAATATGTCTGTGCTCTGGCTTGATAAGAGTAAGGACGCTCAATGAATATTTCAGAGCAGTC
>JAAXHO010000102.1:0-515 GCA_012270795.1 Candidatus Poribacteria bacterium | reverse complement strand
GCTTACACTTGACAATGTGATGCCAAAACGGTACGATAAATCTTCGATTCGAAGGTTTAGCCTCAAACGCATCAAGACCAACAACAAACAGTCTGGTGGTAACATCTTACTATATTTGGTCGGCGTGGCGCTTGGGCAAGTGTTCTCCAAAAAGGTCAGAATGTGCTGAAACAACTTCCATGATGCAAGTCCAGTATAGAATTTCGTTGCTTCATCATTCCCTTCTATAATGGAAACTGCAGAAGATGTACATCTGAGAGGGACATAACATACCATTGGAACTGGTATGAGAGCTGTTTGGGTACCAACATGACCATCTGGCTGTAAATTGGTATGGCTTTGTTCCACGTCTCCGTCACTGCTCTCAACTTCTCTGTCACCACTCTGAACCTTTCCATCACCACTCGGAACTTCTCCATCACCGCTCTGCCAGTCACTGCTCAGAACTTCTCCATCACAACCCTGCCAGTCACCACTCAGAACTTCTCCTTCACCACTCTGAACTTCTCTGTCAC
>JAAXHO010000083.1 GCA_012270795.1 Candidatus Poribacteria bacterium | reverse complement strand
CTCAACTGCCTTAATACTTTCTGCAGACTTGTTATCTTTTCTTGGGGGACTTCAATCTGCCCTAAAGCAAGATCTATAACAAACCCCAGCCAAACTAAACGCTGAGTTGGCTCCCATTTGGATTTAGTAGGGTGTGCTACGAACCCCGCCAGATCTAATGTGCTGCGAACTAGCAAACTGGCCTCCACCGCTGGTGTATAATCAGCAACTGCACAGAGCCCGTCATCTAAATACATAACAATTCGTAGGCCCTTTGCCCTCCAGTACCGAACAAGCGGACGCAGCAGCTTAGTAAATATATAGCATGCAGATGCAAGACCAAAGGGAAGCACCATAAACGTATAAAACTTTTTATTCCAAGCAAAACCCAAATATTTATGATGAATGTCTGCAATTTCTACATGGTGATAACCCGACTTTAAATCAAACGAGAACAAATAGTCACCCTTTTCCAGCAACAACATCGCTATCCTTAAGTCTTCATATTTAAATTTCTGCTTCCAAAGAAACCTATTCAGATGCCTGAGATTCAGGACTAACCTCTTTTTTCCTGCTTTACTCTCCACTACTGATAGTGGACTGCATACATGCGGAACGAATTCAGCTTGCTTGACACACCCAGCCATCAGCAGTTCTTTTACACTTTCTTCCACAAATTCTTTGTTAGCAAGAACAGACGCCTGGTTTTCACCCACAAATGGGGTAGGCTCTGATTTAAGGGGCAGGACATAGCCATGCTCGATCACATCAAGAACAAATGCTGACGCATCCAACTCGTCTTTCCAATAACTCAATCTTTCTTTTAACCTTCCCTTTACTCGGGTAGTGACAGCTACATCCAGCATTTCCACTTCCCATGTACAAACATCCACCAATTCCAACTGCCTTTCACACATTATCACCTCTCTTTGCTCAGGCTTAACCAACTCGACAGAATCACTCTCCTCATTAACACTTTCCCTCTCAATACACTTGCTTTTGACTGAATCACCCAAAGTAAACTTAGCTCCACAATGAAAAGGATACCACTTCCTTGGGTCCGGTACAGCACCACTGCCTGTCTTAGGACAACGGGACCGGATGTGCCCCATCTTGCCACAGGCAAAACATGGCCCTGGCATCCTGAACAGCTGGGGCGATGCAACCACTGGCCGTCTAGGAGGGACCTGGTAACCAGCCGGGCCAACCATCCC
>JAAXHO010000051.1 GCA_012270795.1 Candidatus Poribacteria bacterium | reverse complement strand
TGCCTGTGCGTAACATCAGTACACGGCGATACTTCGAAGAAACCTGGGGAAGTAGATATTATTATGACTCCCAGATGATCTTATTTCTCCTTGCCCCGATATATCTTGTTCCCTATCTTTTTTAGGGTAGGGGGATCAGGCATCATCTCTGAGGAAAGCACACATAGGAAGGGGTCTATAAGAATGAAAAATATCAGATGGGAAAGAATCGCATCACCAACTGTAGATGATCACAATATTTTTGCTATTATATTAAACACATCGAACTCAGAAAAACTCGAAAAAGAGATTAAAGAGACATATCCTGATTATTACCAAATATCTGATAATTGTTTCCTGGTATCCAGTCCGCAAATTGCGGATGAGGTCGCCAATACCATTAAACTTAAAGGACCGGATCGTATTGAAGAAACCAGTGGTGTTGTTTTCAAGTTGAATGGTAGTTATGCTGGTTACAGTTATCAATCTTTGTGGGATTGGATGGATCGGGCTGAAGCGCGAGTCGCGGGGAGTTAAATTTTGAACGAAGGGCATAATCCTCCGGGGTCAGATGATTTTCTTACGGCGAGATCCGTAGAAATAGAGAAGAATACTGAATCTCGTTTGGTGCGGTTAGAGACAGATATGAAATACCTCGCCACAAAAAATGATATTGAAAAATTGAAAGTTTGGATAATAGGAGGGGCTTTAGCAGGACTCCTTGCATTCATTATAGCCATCATCCATACATTTACGACGCTATTGACTAAATTCGTTGAAAAGGTAATTCAATAATAACAGACAAATCTACACCGTATCCAACAAAAAAGGAGCGGATCAGTCCGCTCCCTTTTTCTATTTACACGCTTCTAAAATGACCTTTCGTATATTGATATCCGTCGCCTTGTCGGCATTGCTCTTTAATAGCAGCACTATTGCCGACCCCTCCAAAATCGCCTTTTGGGACACACAACGCAAAGGCGCCAATCAACAAAATGCGCAACACCGTCCCGAATGGTACGTTGCGGCGGGGGAATTGGGATTGGATTACGTGCGCATCTTGCCCGATGCATGGCCCGCCGAAGGCAGGGACTTCCTGATTGGCAATGCGGACAACTTTGAGGCAATCAACGAAACCGACCTATCCCTATTGATCGAAGCACTCGACGAAGCCGAACGCAACGGCATCAAAGTCGTCCTTACAATGGTCAGCTTACCCGGTGCCCGCTGGAAACAACTGAACAATGACCGGGACGATGCACGGC
>JAAXHO010000235.1 GCA_012270795.1 Candidatus Poribacteria bacterium | reverse complement strand
CTGTCACCCACTCGTTGCGTTGCGGGTGGGGGTGGAGAGTCAGGTTGCGCAATTCGTCAGGTACGGCGATGACATTGGGGGGGTTATTTAGTGGAATATTGTCGGGATAGAAGTCGTCAGACGGCCCACTACTTTCTGGGGTTGGAGATGCCGGCGTGTCTGGGATAGGTTGTACATGTTGGCAGAGTTGTATTGGGTGATTGCGTCTTGGTGGGATCTGCGGCGTATATTGTTCAGGGTTTCCAATTATTGGAGTGGGGTTCATTAGATCTTCATCATCTGAGATCATGGACGTGTTAGGGGTTGGTGGGTAGAAGATGGTCTCTGTGCCCATATTTGACCGTTGTTCTAATTGTGAAGCAATTAGCTGGTTGATTGAGTCGGGATAAGCACATTCAATCTGATGGTCCGGTGTTGTGTTTGGAGTGGAATATTCGCTTTCGTCACTCGAGAGATATATTGGCTCCGTGGCCATCGGTTCTTCATCTTCTTCGATGCGAAATGTGGTGGTTATGTCGGCCATGGCTTTTTCTTTGAAATGTTTTAGTGCCGTGATTGAAGAAAATAAGTTTGAAGTAAAGCGACTGTTTTTGTTGAAGGTTGAAGATAAGAGTGAAAGTTGGGTAAAATTCTGAAAGGTTTTTCTGGGGAAAATATTGCGGGTTTTTTGCCTTTCGTTGAATTAAGAGGGTTGGTTTAAGGCGGTTAAGTTGAAAGAAATCATATTTTGATTTTAACCAATTTATTTTAAGGTAAGATTAACACTCGAGTTTCAAGTGGTCATCAATATCCGCGAGTGACCATGTTGATGAAGTTGAAGCGGCACTTCACTTTGATGAGTGTGAGCTCACCTTTTGTAATGCTGAGAGCCAATCAACGTAAAGCATGATAAATTTAAAGAAAATGAAGAAATTAGATGAAGTCTGAATGGAAAATGTAAAAATGAATTTATTGAAGGTCAAATGTTGGGCAACTCTGGCAGAAGTTGACCCAAATGGTAAATATGTAGATAATGTTAGATAGGTAAGTATCATGTCAATAATGAGCATAATGTGACAAAATCCATATTGTA
>JAAXHO010000013.1 GCA_012270795.1 Candidatus Poribacteria bacterium | reverse complement strand
GTCCTTACCTCCAAGCAGGCCTGTTCCCCATTAGCTGAGCCGCCGAAGCCGCTACCCTGTAGTTGGTCGGACGCTTACGTCGATCCCTCATATAATCCGGGACAATTGCACCAGTGCAGGCCGCTCGGATCACCGCTAGCGCAGGTGTTCTGGATAGTTTTGCAAGAGGCTCACCCGATAAAAATATCACCCCAGCACGGAACTTACCATGCTACACCAGGGGGTACATCTGTTTTGCAGTACGTCTGCATTGTCTCATGCCATCCAGGGTTTGAGAGTATCGGGTCTATCAACAAATTCCCGAGTACCCGGTACCCAATCAAGATGGGTTTCAGCGGACGCTTACGGTCTGCCGGATCATGCCGGGGAGCTCCGCCTATCCATCTTTTTCCCCATTATTATCACACAGCCTCTTTCAACACGAAAACCCGACGACTATCCACAGACTACTACGCTTACCTCACTATAGACAACACTTCTTCCTCCCGTATTTCATCTAAAAGACCAATCCAAACGTTTTTTACTTCTGCGAACTCATTCAAGCTAATGATCGTAGGTACAGCATGAATTCCCCATTCTTGAGTAGGAATGCCAATCAGTGTGTCAACAAACACTCTTTGTCTTTCAAGCAAGCGCTTCTGTAGCTCAATAACCATACTCGTATCAATAGCCGCAACCACCGTAATCTCATCTTTTCTCTGTTCAAGAAGAGTTTTATAGAACGGGAGACTCTGCAAACAATATGAACAATTCGGCGTCAGGGCGATCATAATCAATTTTTCATTTCGGCCAATATGCTTCTGCATGGCAGGGATCACATCAACAACCGTATGCTTTTCCTTCAGCACCGGTTCATGGCCAAAGAATGTATAAACAAACACTATTGCTGATACTGCTAACAATACATACATCAGGTATTCAACATATTTCATTACATTTCCTACTTTACTGCGTAAATAACCACGGTGCTATCTACCACTTGATAGAGACGATTCTTCATGAAGTAAGAAATCAATTTTGGAGGAATGCGAAATGAATATTTGTAATCGGCAGTTTCTATATTATATACATCAAAAGCCCATTCGTTCTCGTCTTCTAGCCTTAATCCGGTTGGCCATATATATAATTTGTTTTCATATACACTTATTCCTAGATTGAAATTAGCTCCATCAATACCGATAGCTCCCGTCTCATGTTCCCATAATTTTGGCAGTTCAAAATTTTCATTATAGTCAATTGTGCGTCTATTCATAATTACATTTCCATCTGCATCGTAAATCAGAATCAACGGATAGTAACCTGGTACATACACCATATAGTCTTTATATGCTTCTATATTCCCAAATGCTATAGTGGATATCATCCTTTCCGTTTCCTCACCAAATTGAACAATATGATCACCGGTTTTGGATGAAAAAATATGATCTGACCAAGCATACATGGTATATTCAATACCGCTCTCTGTGACGGCATGTTTCTCAGGTAATTCTCTTCTTGTAGCTACACGGGATTCTACAAAGTCACCACTCTCCTTGGTGAAATAGGAAATCCGTCTCCTTCGGGAATCTACCACAAAGACCATCGAATCCCCTGCGGCTCCAAAATCAATTATATTGTGAAATTCACCTGGCCCAGTACCAATACCGTTACCATAACTGGTCAAAAAACGTAAGCGTCCGACCAACTACAG
>JAAXHO010000248.1 GCA_012270795.1 Candidatus Poribacteria bacterium | reverse complement strand
CCGCAGCTAAACGACCCGCAAAAAACCGCAGATCTGCCGTTCGCATCTTCTCTTTGCGGAGCCTGCAGGGATGTATGTCCGGTGAAAATCGATTTCCCTCGTGTTCTTCTTTCTCTGAGACAAAAAGTAGTGGAAAAAACCAAGGGAAAGCCGGATCCGGCAGCAGGATTTATGGAGAAAATTGCCTTTTGGATCTGGAGTTTCGTTTTCAGTAGGCCATTTTACTATAGTCTTGCAGGAAAAATGATGATTTTTCTGCAGCATTTTTACCAAAAAGATAATGAATTACAGGGACTTCCATATCCTTTTTCAAAGTGGACTAGAGAAAAAAACTTCCCCGCTTTCTCGAGAAAACCCTTCAGAACAAGATGGAAAGAGAAATATCATGCCAAAAACGGACTACTAAAATAAAAAAATGAGTAAAAGTACTACTGAAAGAACCTTCGCAAATCCTCAATTATCTACTAATCAAAGTAAGTTGCTGAACGATTTTATAGTGAATTTTGAGATGGTATCCGGTGAGGCCCATCTTCTCGAAAAAAAAGAAAACCTGGTTGAGAAAATAAATGAACTTATCCTAGAACTTGATGCCCAGTCGGTTTCTTTCTGGAACATGGAATTCCTGAAATCGCTTGAACTTAGCTCCGAAACCGACCTTGCAAGTGCGGATATAGGAATAACTGGAGCCGATTTCGCTATTGCCGACACCGGAACACTGGTATTGCTGTCCGGTCCAGAGCAGCCGAGACTTACCTCGCTTCTACCGCCAGTGCATATCGCAATACTTGAAAAGGAAAACATAGTTGCGAATATTCATGCTCTGTTTGCAGAACTGGGGAACTCTTATGAAAATTATGATAAACTGTGTTCGTGCATTTCTTTTATAACTGGACCAAGCAGGACGGCCGACATAGAACTTAACCTAACACTGGGAGTCCATGGTCCAGGAAGGGCAATAGTCGTAATCATCTAGGAAAACTTATAGGTTTTTATCCTAACTGCCTTTGATTACTGCTAAATACATCCTAAATGATCTACTGTTTCGAGCCCATCGACAAAAATATTCAATGTCCGATAATGTATATTATGTAAACTTATATAAATCCATGAACAAATTTGGGGGAATCAGCTGATAAGCACCCTATTTCACCAGCGTTCTTGATTTTTTCTTATATGT
>JAAXHO010000068.1:1328-1478 GCA_012270795.1 Candidatus Poribacteria bacterium | reverse complement strand
ATCTTGATTTGGCTATGTAAATGTGGCGGTAGACATCTTCTTAAGGATATAATTCTAATGTAACATGCTTTTAGACGATCAGATATGTGTTTTGACCAAGCTAAGTTGCTTGAAAAAGATAGACCGAGATCAACCACGCTTTTTTGAAGA
>JAAXHO010000068.1:0-1251 GCA_012270795.1 Candidatus Poribacteria bacterium | reverse complement strand
GAATGAAATGAGCTGTGTCTTTTTGGCATTGAATGATAATTTGTTTACCTGCGACCACTGAGAAAGTGCTAATATATCATTTTGCATTTCTAGAAGGTCGTTATGGATAAGCTTAAGATCGTCGGCATACAGGAATGTTTTTGAGTGCGATACTTGGGTTGGCAGGTCGTTGATAAAAACCAAAAATAGGAGTGGACCCAAAATTGATCCCTGAGGCACCCCACTGGTGACTGGTAATGACGCTGATATAATATTGTTGAGTTTAACGCATTGAACGCGATTTGTTAGGTAGCTCGATAGCAACCTTAGCAAAGATCCACCAATACCAAAAAGGCGTAATTTTTCGAGTAGCGTTGCGTGAGATACGCTATCAAATGCTTTTGAGAAATCGAGATAAAGTGCATAACAATCTGTATTTGTGTCAACGTTATTATAGATAGCCTGCAAATAAATTATTAGTTGTAGCACCGTGGATTTGCGTCTCATAAAACCAAATTGGGAGCCGGATAGTTGGGGGGAGAAGAAATCATATAACTTATTGAACAGTAAGCGCTCAAATACTAATGATAATTTTGATAAACAAGAAATTGGTCTATAATTACATATCGATTCGATATTACCAGATTTATGAAGGGGTGTTATTATAGCTTGCTTCCATTCATTTGGCCAATATGAGTGTTTTAACAAGTTCTTTAATAAATTATGGTAATGGATACCCAGTGCATTAGAAGTCTGTAAGACGAAATCACCATTAATAGCATCTGTACTAGAACCACGTTTTGTTTGTCGTAGAGCCTTATCGACGTCTTGAATTGTGAATTCAATATTGTTTAGGGTATTTTCAGAGAAATCAGAAAATGGTAGACTATCTCTCTTAAAAACACTGCAAAAATGTTTGTTGAAACCATTCGCTTTAGTAAGATCATCAACTAGGATTTCATCGTTTAGAGTCATACAAGCTGGTAATTTATTGCTACGTTGGAAAGAATTGATCAGTTTATAGCAATCATTAACGTTCAGATTCTCGTCTACAAATTTTTCAATGAATATATGGGTATCAAGAGCAATAGATTCTTGTACATTGGTGGTTAATATTTGAATTGATGGTGTGGGAATATACGTTGGTTGTCGATTGACTCTTCTGTGTGTAGTATGGAGCTTGTTGAGCATGTGAATAGTGTGCGAACTGTAAAAGCTAGGAAATTGGGTTCTTCTTTGCCGCTTACGTTTGAAGAAGGGTTGAATAATGGA
>JAAXHO010000233.1 GCA_012270795.1 Candidatus Poribacteria bacterium | reverse complement strand
CACTTTCTTCCACCAATCGCACTCCCAAATTTCACATACTTTGAATCCACTTTCCAACAGAAACTTGCGTCGGCATTCATCGTACTCCCTTCTCTTCAAACCTTTCTCAATTTCATCGATAGGGAGTCTCTTCCTCTCTTGACATGGACAAAAGTGCCAGTAACATCCAAGCACCTCAAAAACTGTGTTACAATGTGAGCAAAATCCATCAACTAAATATGCACCGATTCGTTTTTGTGATTTTTGATTGAACTGAGACTGAATATTACAATGTGGGTTCTGCGTCTGGAAATATTTAAGAACGATGCATTCCAGATAGTTTTTCTTGCTCCTTCGAGGATGAAACAATCCTGTGTCTTCACGCAACTCCCATTTCGTGTAGACTCCTGTTGGCATATCTTTCATCATTGAGAATGGATAGAGCTGACTGGCGTCGATACCAACTATAGTCTTACAAATATTGGAACTGTTTTTGATTCTCGAACTTCCAACTTTCGCATATCTTGTGAAAATAATCGACGGACCACCTGTCAACCATTCGCGTATATAGTCATCGAAACTTTTATCTTCTTGGTTGAATGGGAAGAACTTAAGTGAGGTTGACGAATGGAGAATACGATTGGCTAAGTTTGGTAAGGTGAAACCTAACTTCAACATGTCAATTCCATTTTGGTGATAAAACTGCATCATTTTTTGTAAAGCTTCGAGGGTAGGAACAACATCTTTATTGTTGTACCACTTGAGGAAATCTTGGAATGTTTCCATGTGGTTCCTCCTCCATATCTCTCTCAAATCCTGATAATTTTGTTCTTTTCCTTGGGGGCGAGATATTAGTCCAAGCTTTTTCAGAGCAACACTGCTAGACATTCCCTTTCTGAGTAAACAATTGTACATATTGAAGTCTGTTTCCAACACGTTGCAGTTTTTGAGTTTACTGTAAAATGCATCAGCAATCGGTAGTTCAGTGTGTTTCAACTGTTCTTTATCATTGAACCATTCGTAAGGAGAGAATCCTTTTTGCTCCGATGTTCCATATGCTTTCAGGAATTTATCAAGAGACGTTGCACTAC
>JAAXHO010000204.1 GCA_012270795.1 Candidatus Poribacteria bacterium | reverse complement strand
TCTCCCGGATTTTCCGGGAGTCTCACGGATTCGCTACTAATCTCACGGTCTCACGGATTAGGCACACAAACTCACGGATTCTCGGCGAAGCGCTCGCGCTTCGCGCTCGAGCGGCTGGCTCCGCGAGACTAATATAGCCCGTTAGCAAACGCTCTTTCGTATATATATACAAACATTGCATACGCTACGTAATCAACGTGACGCAACCCAGGTGCAAATTTCTCTTGGGACGTTGGTGCAAAAATAATGGAATCGAGCGAACGTGGAGAGCTTAGTCTACATGATCGTGACAGCGACACTGACGATGAATCGCTTGAGCCTGCTTCCAAGAAGAAGAAGACTAAGTTTACTGGGAGCTTCATGTATAAAACCAGGTTTTCAGGGGAATGGAAGAAAAAGTGGCCATTTGTGTCAGCTGTACCCGGCAACCCCCACAGTTTTAGATGCAATGTATGTGCAAAGAATATAAGCTGTGGCCATCAAGGTGCTGCTGATGTAAAAAGTCATGTTGCTAGCCAAACCCACCAGAAGTTAGCAAAAACAGTGGCCACCCAGTCCAAACTGTCTTTTACTTCTGCTGATCCCCTGCAAGACAAAGTTAGTTCTAAATTCTTATTTTGTGTCTAAAGATATAAACTCACATTACATGCAGAAAGTGTACTTTCTTTGTCAGGTAACTAGAGCAGAGGTGAAGATTGCCAACTTTATGGTAGAGCACAATGTACCTTTCGCTGTGGCCGACCACTTAAGTCCCCTACTCCGTGACGTTTTCCCTGACAGCCAGATAGCAAAACGGTATTCGAGTGCTAGGACAAAGACAACATGCGTTCTGAACATGGCAATTGCTCCTCATTTTCAAGGTAATTACAAGTACAAAGCTCTTAATTTACTTTTGGAGTTAACTACTGAATGTTTCTATACACTGAAGCCTAGTCATTTCATGGGTCCACTAGTATACTTAATAGTACACATCGCTCAGTCTTGTAATGGAAAATATTTTTCCTTTACAGCTGCCCTTGTGGAAGAGATGAAGGCTAGCCCTTTCAGCCTTCTTGTTGATGGATCAAACGACACTGGTGTGGAGAAGTTGAATCCCTTGACAGTGAAGATTTTCGACATCACCAGACGGGAGGTAGTGAGTCACTTGCTGGATATGTGTACAACGTCAGGTCGTGACTGTGGCACCTCCATGACCATATTCAGCAAGATTGACTCTGTCCTGGAAAAGTACAGTATTCCATGGGGTAATTGTGTTGGGTTTGGTGTTGATAACACCAGTGTCAACATTGGCCTGCGGCATTCAATCATGACCCACGTGCAGCAAAAGAATGCTGAATGCTATTTTATGGGCTGCCCGTGCCACCTTGTGCACAATATTGCTGGTCATGCTTCAGAAGCTCTCCATAAAGTAGCAGGTTTCGATGTTGAAGATCTTTGCGTGGATGTCTTTTACTGGTTTGACAAAAGCACAAAGCGAAAGGGCATTCTCAGGGAATTTTGTAATTTCTGCGACAGCGATTACCGTGAAGTTGTCAGGTATGTCAATGTGCGGTGGCTTAGCCTGGAGAAAGCTGTATACAGAATTCTACAGCTCTATAGCTCACTACAGAGCTACTTTAAATCAGAAGCAGAATCACAGGCTAGGTTCAAACGGTTGGCTACTGCCTTTGAAGATCCTATGACAGAAGTGTATTTACTCTTCTATCAGTCAGTCCTACCTACATTCACCAGGATGAATCTGCTTTTGCAACGAGAAGATCCAAATATTCATCTTGTAGCAGATTCCATTCGAGTCTTCATGAGAAAGCTCCTCAGCAAATTTGTAACCATACAGGCAATCAAAGCAGAGGATGATGTTACACTAGTGGATTTTCAAAATTCTGCTAACCAACTTGATGATTCTGCAATAACTATTGGGATGGTTACAAAGCAGCGTCTACGAAAGCTTCTCAACGAAGGTGATATTAGTGCCTATGAGCAGAAGAAATTTTATCGAGCAGCTCGAGCTTTCTATGTCGATGCTTCTTCTCAGGCATTAAAGAAACTGCCGTTTGATGACTGCTTGCTTGGCAATGCAAAATTCACAAATTTTGAGAAGAGAGCAGAGTGCACTTTTGAATCCGTGGAATTTTTCTGTGTGAGATACTCACATTTGCTACATCTTTCACCGAGACAGATGGATAGGCTTCAGGAGGAGTTTACAGACTACCAACTTCTTGACAAGCATGAAATTCCTGAGACAGTTTGGAATGAAGCACTAGTGTTTGAAGAAGAGACAGAAGACACCAGGAAAGAACACCATCGAATGGACACTATCTGGGCTTACTTGTCAGGCATGAAGAGTTTGGACAGCTCGCTGAGATTCAAACTACTTTCAAAATTGGCTAGACTAGTCTTGGTCATCCCTCACAGCAATGCAGGAGAAGAAAGGGTGTTCTCATTGATTAAACAGAACAAAAGCCCTGGTCGATCTAATCTTGATGCCAAGGGAACTCTGTCATCAATGATACAGATAAAGCTGGCAAACAGGGATTCTTGTACCAAATGGGAGCCATCAAAGGATGTGCTAAAGGCTGCAAAAAGAGCTACAAAACTTTATAATGATATGCATAAAAAATGACTATTTTCCACATTCACTTGTACATGATAAGTATCAATTTTTTCGGAAAGTTCTGATTACCATGCATGCTTCTTTGCATTGGCAATGATCAGGTTTCCAATTTTGGCATGCCTACAATAGTGAGTGACCACGCTTTGTGACCACACCCACTGACCACACCCAAAGTCTCAAGAAATTTGAACTTGAGAGGTTGGCATGCCTGTGTTAGGGCACACAACAAAGTAAAACGAGCAAAAGACCGATATTTGGAGCTCAGGGCTACCAGAAAACAAGAGAGAGCTTTCAAACAAAACCCTTGGAAGTTCGCTAAGTCAGTGTGTAATTCCAAACAGAACCTATTACCAACTTTTTCTATGTCAACATGCTA
>JAAXHO010000222.1 GCA_012270795.1 Candidatus Poribacteria bacterium | reverse complement strand
ATAAATTCTTAAAACTAAATGACTCTAATCTTTGGCTACTTGTTCTTGACATCCAAATAAAACCTGATATAATGAATTAAATTCAATATGAGAAATTTAATCCATGAAAACAGAATATAACTTCTCAAAAGCAGAACGTGGTAAGTTCTACGATCCAAAAACTGTTTTTAATTTCCCCATCTATTTAGAGAAAGACGTTGATGAATTCATACGCAAACTCGCTGACGAGAAAGGTAAAGACATTGAAGATCTGGTCAATGAATGGCTGCGCGGCAACATGCAACTGATTCAAAGCATTCAATAAATATCCACAACTGATTCCTGCTGCTTTGAGGTGGGACTTGAGTTGTCGGAAAGTTTTCAGTAAATCTCATCGCGTCTCAATTTTTCGTTGGTATCGAAAGGAAGATTTATTAAACAATGACCCTTAAGGAACACATTGACGACATACATGAAAATTTGGAAAAAGATCTGTTTACAAGTGAGGCAGCAGTTTGTGATTACATTGTGCGAAGACTGCTTGTTGATGCCTTGGATTGGCCGAGGCATTCACCTGATATTGTGATTCGTGAATATGGAGTTGAAGGAACAAGAGTAGATTTCGCTTTGTGTGATCCACCATCAAAGCCCCGCGTCTTCATTGAGGTGAAAAAAGTTGGAAACATTGAAGGTGGAGAAAAACAACTTTTCCAATACGCTTTTCATCAAGGGGTACCAATTGCTGTCCTCACTGATGGTCGAGAATGGCAGTTTTATCATCCAACTGCACAAGGAAATTACAGAGAACGTAGGGTATATAAACTGGATTTGATAGAAAGAGACAGTGAAGAAAGTGCCAGGTATCTTAATAGATACCTGAACTATAATTCAATACGTACGGGTGAAGCTGTTAAGAAAATCGAAGCGGACTATCGGAGTGCCTCTCAACAGAGAGAGATTAAGAAACGTTTGCCAGAGGTATGGAGCGAATTAGTGCAGGAGAAAAATGAAGATTTGTTACTTGTTGTGATGGATGCAGTAAAAAATAAGATTGGGCATGAGCCAACAGAGGAGCAAGTTTTAGATTTCCTGAAAAGTTTAGAAAGGAAAATTGGACCGGACAAGGGTAATGGCCCTTCACCATCGGGCTCTAGAAAAAAAAATAAAGGTCTTTTTGTTACTATGCCTAATGGAGAACAAATTAACCATAAGGTTTCAGCAATTACCTTCGTAGAGGTAATTGAAAAAATAGGAGTAGAAAGAGTAAAAAATCTTAGACCTGAACTTAAGGTCAATGCCACTCCCCTCATATCTACTTCTGATGATCCCACATACAATCAACATAAATCTGGAAGATACTATATAATGACCCAGAGTAGTACAAAGAGGAAAAAAAGACTTCTTGAGAAAATTGCCTCAGAACTTAGTGTCCAACTGCAAGTAGAGATAGTAGATAAATTGTGAAATGGCCAGCTCTCCTTTCACAAAACGAACTAGAAATTTTGCACCACCCGAGAGGACATAAGCAATGCTAAAAACCAAAATATTTGAGCAACAGCAGAAATCACCAGTTATTGACTGTGACGTGCATAATACCCTCGCTTCAGAGACAGTGTTATACCCCTATCTCTCCGAACGTTGGCGCAGACATCACGGTATGGTAGGCACAACCGACCGCGTTGGGGCATATATTCCCCGCGCCCACCCTTTCGGTGCAAGATACGACGCGTGGACCCCCTCTGGGCACCGTCCCGGATCTGATCTCGACTTCCTACGCGAGCAGCTACTGGACGCATTTAACATTGAATACGGCGTCCTCAACACTTTGACACCGGTGTGTGAGATGCCGAACCTCGCTTTTGCAGCGGCATGGGCACGAGCGGTGAATGACTGGCAAATCGAAGAGTGGCTTTCAAAAGAACCGAGACTCCGCGCTTCAATGATTGTGGCATGCGACGATGCAGAATTCACCACCACCGAGATTGATCGACTCGCAGAACACCCAGGGTTTGTGCAAATATTGCTGCTTGCGCGAACAATGGAACCGTTGGGACGACGTAAGTACTGGAAAATGTACGAGGCAGCGGTGGAGCATGACCTCCCCATTGGGATTCACTTCACGGGTGTGGGAGCAGGGCCAATTACTGCCGTCGGTAGACCTTCGCACTACATCGAAGATCACGCGGGAATGACACAGGCGTTTCAGACACAGGT
>JAAXHO010000243.1:1112-1852 GCA_012270795.1 Candidatus Poribacteria bacterium | reverse complement strand
ATTCCAGCGTTCATTGAAGAATTGACTGGCAAATACGTTGATGAAAAACAAGATGGGGAAACCTTCACCGATTACGTTGGACGACTCGGGAAAGTGGAAATCAAAGCGATGTTATCCCAATATGATAATATCCCGCCTTATGAAGAAGCACCAGAATTCTACATAGACACAGGTGATACAAAAGATTATCAACTCAAAACCGGAGTCGGTGAATGTGCTGGTATGTTGGTTGAACTTGTCTCTATGAAGTTAGAGGAAGCAGATCGTCTTATCTATGAATCCGGTTTAAGCCTAGAAGCTGGCACTTACCAAGAATGTGCAGATAAAGCATTTAGTGCAATGATCAAAGCAGCAGACGGACTTTTGACGACCGTCGGGTTGCAATATATTGACGATGACACGACTGTGAATGAGTTCCGCAAACACTTCTTTGATGCTGGTAACTTCTTTGCTGGATTTGGTGCACATCTGTTTAAGGCTACGGAAGAAGATAGCTCGACTTTCGACCACGAATTAGCACATCGCCGCGTGGAAGAAGCCACCCTCTTCGTAGAAGAGTCGCATAACGTGTATAATCGCATGCGTATCAAACAAGAAGAAGAAGAGGCGAGTAAACGCAAGACACGCAGAGCCCGTCCTGCACCAAAGCCAAAGGTCGTTAAAGAAAAGAAACCTGTTGTGGAAATCACTGATAGTCTCGATCTAAAAGGTGTCGCATGCCCGTTCAACTATGTCCAAGC
>JAAXHO010000243.1:0-1064 GCA_012270795.1 Candidatus Poribacteria bacterium | reverse complement strand
GAGATTACCATTGATGATGGTGAACCCTTTGAAAACGTGCCGAAGAGCCTTACTAACGATGGACATGACATAATTGACACTAAGAAGATAGGACAACACTACCGTCTGACTATTAAGAAAGGCAAGTAGGGTTTCAAGTTGTTTTGATTTGTAGAGAGGTATTGCAACCTCTCTACACCCGTTACTATTACAGAACCAGCGTGTGCAAATCCCTATAAAAAACTTGAAAGTCTATCTTGATACTTGTTGTTTAAGTCGTTTCTTTAATGATCAATCACAGGAAAGAATACGTCAAGAAACTGCCGCGGTAGCAGAAATTATTTCCCATTTTATCTTAATGGATTGGCAATGGATTTCCAGTGAAATTCTGATATTTGAGATAAATCAAAATAAGAATCAAGAACAGCGTTTATACATAATGAACCTGCTAACTTACGCACATCAGACTGTCCTTGTTTCACCAGAGAGAATACGAGGAAAGCAGATTGCATCGTTAGGTTTTCAAAATAGAGATGCCTTGCATATTGCATGTGCTGAGGAAGTGAAAGCGGATATCCTTCCTACCACTGATGACCGTATGCGAAAAAGAGCGGAACGATTCAGAAGGCAACTCCGCGTGCGCGTAGAAAATCCATACACTTGGTTATTGGAGGTGACTTGACATGAACAACCTCAATCGTAAATTGAATGAACTCCGTCAACAAAATCCTAAGTTTGCAAAACTTTTGGATGAACTCCTGAGCTATAAAGATGGCCAGGGGGATTATGCTGTTGACAGGTACAACCTGCCTGACCCAGAAATTGATACGATTCTGAAGAAGATTCAAAAGGAACGCAAAATCAAAGAAAAAAATCTTAATGTATCGGATTGACGTTCTGACAAATGCAAGCACGCGAAGAACAGCAGAAATAAGCATTATCAAATCGGAAGCTTGAAAATCCGTTTATCACGTTTTTATTTATTGGCGTTTGCCACCACGCCCAAAACGGGTCGGCAAACGCCTGTTTTTTGTCCAATACAGATGCACAACTGAATGGTGTTCAATTGAACTTTGATTGCTATT
>JAAXHO010000138.1 GCA_012270795.1 Candidatus Poribacteria bacterium | reverse complement strand
CGAGGTCGTGCAGAAAAAGCTGTTATTTTGTCATAAGAAACAGAACTTCTCTCAGCATCAACAATGGTCCGTTCTTGTGTCTGTGTGAAAAGTTTATGAGAAGGGATCTCAATGTTTTTTCGCAGAAGAACTTGCTGACCATACAAAGGACCCTGCTTAGCACGACGTACCATCCGTTCTTTCACAATACCAGCTCTTTTCTCTTTGGGAGTTGTCACTACGTGAATGAAGTGAATGTTTGAACAAACATAAGGAAACTTCAGAAGCCACCACGCCGACTCCGTCAAGCTGATAGCTTTTCCAGTCAATGTTTTACGCTTGTGGCAAGAGCTTTGGTTCTTTGACCAGCGAACTCCGCTTATTTTTTCGTTAGACTGATCCTCGACGTTGTAGCCAAAAGTTGCATCAGTGGAACTACTGTAAAGGTTTACGGTACTTCGTTCTTCTATCCCCGCAGCGTACTTCGCCAAATACCTTGCACTCATATAGACGTCACAAATCTGTAAATTTGTACTTGACCGAACCAAAGCGAAAACTAGGGCGTTCGTTGGCGAAAAATGGGTACCTTTCTCTGACGGATAATGATGTTTACCACCACGTAGCTCATCAATGAGAAACAACTGACCGGTCACGGAATCTTCAAACGCAAGATTCATTTTCCGTAGAATATCCCACGTCTCTTTGGATAAATTTTTCTCGACTTCCTTGTAGGAAAAAGCGACACTACTTGGATAAGCTGGAACTCTGCAAACTGACTTTTGTAATCTGTTCGACTTCTTGTGGCAACGCAATTTTGCTTTCCTGCAATTATGACTTTGGTACTTTTGAAACAAGATCTGCAATTCTTCTTTCTCCTCCTGTGAAAATTTTTCCGATCCCACTTCCGCGTTGAGATTACCTAAGAACGTTGATAAGCTACAACAAACTCTCGATCGAACTTTTTCGCTGAAAGCATTTTCTGAAGTCCAGATAAGAGCATGGATATGTGGGAAGGCACTTGTTTTATCTTGAAATTCATAACGATACCACAACTTCCGTACTCTGCCTAACGGACGTTCCGCAGAAGTTTCGATGTACTTCATCACGAGTCGGGAACTGCGTTCCCACGCTCGTAGCATTGTTATCATTTCAGCTTGAACCGCAGAATTTCGAACCTCCGAGCTGGTTATTGTTTCAGGGTATTTCTCTTCCAAAGCTTGAAAAATCTTCCGTACCCCAGGATGAGTAGACTGACTGCAAGTGTAAGTGAAAAAATAGGTTGCAGGTTCATCCTTCAGTGCAGCACTAAGTTCATTGACATTTTTCCGTGAATCACTCTGATCGAAGTGCATAGCTCCTTCTTTGACGAATTGGCCACTTACGTTTTTGTCAGAATCTTGTCCCCAGCCTCTGTTCAACACCAATCTAGTGTCTTTTCCGCGCAAATCTAAATTAAAAACCGAATCAAAGGCGTACTGTATGTACCTGGGATCGGATGCCGTTAACAGAGATCCATCTTTAACTCTTGTACGCAGCATATCATCTAAGCTAGCAAAACCAACTTTGGCATTGCTATAGTTGTTGTTGAACAACGAAGCAGGTATAGCACCTGCGTAACTTCCGTCCTCATTCTGTTTCCAAAAAATAGTTGGAAACATCATCGCCTCTGGTTGAATTAGTGGTACCGAATTACACGGGCTGGTAGCTGTAACATTTTCCAACAGTCTTTTGTGTCTTGCAGTCACGTAAATGGGAGATCCTTTAGTACGTTTCAGAAGGCCACACTGACCATTCAAAAGAATATGCAGGGGTAAATTGAAATTGGTGTCCGTCATTACAGGTTCCCGGACATAGGTTGGTTCCAGTGCAGCATCCGTTGCTTCCGGTAATGTCAATTCCGAAGAGTCCGTGTGTTCATTCAACAATCCTGCATCCATTAGGAAATCACTTTGAGACGTTGACGATGAAAAGACAGAGTTGCTCCACACACCTCCATCTGAAAGATTTTCCTCGCTGACACTCCTGCCGTAACTACTGTCCCCACTGATGCTTTTTGCAGTTTCATCTCCGTCGTTCTCAGACTTCGGCTCAGATTGGTTGTAACAGACAGAACCAATGTCTTCTGAAGACGATGTGGACGGCAATTTATCTGTTCGCCTCACATTCGGAACATCCGCAAGATTGTCTTGCTCCATTACGTCTTTCCGACAAAGACAAGAGGTGCACTCGTTAACTGGACATCGGAGAAACGAAACACGACCACATTCACAGAAATAACCGCTTCCAGGAAAATCTCTGGTTAAAGGCAACAAATGCTCCTCACAAAAAAACTTCCCTTGTCCAGTGAGTGTTTGGAAATAATCAAGTTTCAATTGTTTGGTGGTTTGCGTTTGCACAAGGTAATAAATTGCTACATCCCAATGACCTTTAGTGTGATGGTCTACGGCCTGCAACGGTGGAAGGTTAACACGACTAGCAAACGGTCTCTTGTTCTCGTAAAGCCAAAATTTATCAAAAGAACCTCCATGCCTCA
>JAAXHO010000156.1 GCA_012270795.1 Candidatus Poribacteria bacterium | reverse complement strand
TGCAAAACAGCAGGCAATGAGTTTGAAAAGGCATGGGACAAAACCCGTCAAGATGGAGGGCAGTTGTTTAGTTATGCCCACCAAGATGCCCAAACCCAATATCTCTGTCTTTATGCTTCCAATTTCGTTGAAAATGAACTGGATTTTGAATACAAACTCATCCCGCATTTTGACAATCCGCAAATTTTAGCAGAAGATTCATCACTGCTGTCCTTTGGAAAGGCAAACAAAGCCGAAAACCGCTTCGCCGTTTGGCGTGATACCTACAAATTAGAATTCACAGAAGTTGGTATTTTTGAACCTAATATTCAGTCCTACCAAATCGGCAAGGATAACTACACCCTCGCCGAAGACACCAAACCCATTGGCATCAACGAAAAAGATAGCAAATATCATGACTTCCGAACCATTTTAAGAAAACATAACATCGCAAGACGCGAACACGCCTTTGAGGTTTTGGTCAATCTGTTTTTGTGCAAACTAGTCGATGAAGAAGAAAATAGAGACAACCTCAAATTTTACTGGTACGGGCCCGCTTCCGATAACTACTTCGATTTCGTCGATAGACTGCAAAGCCTCTATTAAAGAGGGATGCGTAAATTTTTGAATGAAGAAATTAGTTACATTAGTCGTGAACAAATCGACGCTGCATTTTGGCCTGTCAAAAACGACCGTAACGCCACCAAGAAACAGATTCAAGAATATTTCACAGAGCTTAAATTTTTCTCTAACTCTGCGTTTTCCTTTCTGGACACCCATAATGAAGAATTGTTCAACAGAAATACTGCAGTTTTGTCAGAGGTAGTCCAAATGTGGCAAGGGTTACGACTCAAAACAGATGAGCAAAACCAGTTTTTGGGCGATATGTTTGAGTTTTTTCTCGACAACGGGATCAAACAGTCCGAAGGTCAGTTTTTTACGCCGCTGCCTATCTGCAAATTTATTGTTTCCGCCTTACCACTCGCTCAAAAAATTGAAACTAACCCCGAACCGCTTAAAGCCATTGATTACGCCTGCGGATCGGGACATTTTTTGAATGAATACGCCTATCAAATAAAACCTTTGGTTGAAACACAGAACAAAACCTTAAGCGACTACTATAGCCAAATCACTGGGGTTGAAAAAGAAGATCGCTTGGCAAAAGTCGCTAAAGTTGCTGCCTATATGCACGGTCAAGAACAGATTAAAATATTAGATGCCGACGCGCTTGCTTCCCACCCGGAAATTCGACCGGAGGGTTACGATGTCTTGGTAGCAAATCCGCCCTTTGCAGTCGAAGGCTTTTTACAAACCTTGGACGAGGAAGATAAGAAAAGGTATCAACTCATCAAAGCCACGGGTGAAAACAGTAATACCAATAACATTGAATGTTTCTTTTTTGAACGGATTCACCACTTAATGGCACGCGGTGGGGTGGTTGGCGTGATTGTGCCATCCAGCATTTTGTCTAATACGGATGCTGTTCACAACCGGACTCGCGAGATTCTGCTACAATTTTTTGATATAATGAGTATTGCAGAACTGGGGAGCGGTACCTTCGGCAAAACAGGCACCAATACAGTGGTGCTGTTTTTGAAAAGAAAAAGAGCAAAACCGGAAGCTGCCGAGCATTATCGTAATCGAGTAGAAAACTTTTTTGAGGGCGATGAGAACGGTGAGGTATATCAAGACTATCATCTCATTAAAGCCTATTGTAGCCATATTAATATCTCTTATGAACAATACATTAAACTCTTTGCCCAAACCAGCCTTGAGCCACTTTCTGACCTATTAGAATACGATATTTTCAATGACTATAAGCAAGCTTTTAGCCAAAGTACCGATATAAAAAATCTGAAAAAATCCAAAGTCTTCAAGAAAAAAACACCAACCGAACAATCGGCAGAATTAGCACAACGTTTCATCGCTTACCTACACAACAGAGAAAAAGAAAAACTCTATTATTTCATTTTGGCACACCAGCAACAAAACAAGGTGCTAATTGTCAATGCACCGAATACCAGCAAAGAACGAAAGCAATTTTTAGGTACGAGTGGAGCAGTGCCAAAGGTCGAGAGGGCATTAAATACGAAGGCGGCGAAACGGTCAACGACATTAGCACTCCCTTGTTTGACCCACAAAACTTAGACAACGATACGAAAATAAATATGGCAATCAAACGCAATTTTATCGGTGATACCACCGATCCGCTGCCTGAACACTGCCACTATGCCAAACTCACCGATATGTTAGATTTTAGCCGCGTAG
>JAAXHO010000071.1 GCA_012270795.1 Candidatus Poribacteria bacterium | reverse complement strand
TTGTGAGGGGAAATTTCCCCCACGCATCATGAACTCAGTAGGTTTAGGATTTATGTTTGATTCCGCCAAAGTTTTATCCAATTTTGATAATCAAAATCGCTACTTTGAGGAAGAGAAAATAATAATCCATCAACCATCTGAAGTACAATCTCATGACACCTTATGTCTCGTTCAAAAAATTAATGAAAGTTTCCAGTTCTTCTGATACACATTTATAAAGATTGCCAACTTGCCTTGCATGTCTTTCCGCTTCATTATAAAGCGATTCGTGATCTTTCGGATCATCAATATTGGTACAGTATTTCAACAGTCTAATTATTTTCTGAGAAGTATCGGATGATATAACTGCAGGACGTTCTTTTCTATTTTTACCCATTTGTGAGATCAATTCGTAAGTCCATTCTAAACCAAGTTCCTGTGCACGCTCATCAATGAACTCAGCACCAGATGGTAAGCTCATATCTACATTACGAGCAATCCGATGAAAAAGCTTCTCTATACCTTGGTATAATTTCATGAGATAACAGGAAATTGCCTTTTCAATATATTCTCTGTAATTGGGTGTATCATCATCCAAGTCATGCAATGCCTTTGTAATTTTCGCTGTAGTCTGTTGGATTGTTTGTAGTGCATCAATAAGACGTTGTACGATATTCTTCTTATATAATATGAAATGTTTCTCTCTTTCATTGAATTCTGTATCAACCGTACAAGATTCTATTGTATGGACATCCATTCCACCTTTACTGAGTTGTTGTGCTTTTTGTTGAATTCTCTCAAGAAGACTTCCCTTAATAAAATCAATATTCTTTAGTTCTATTCTGAATTTTAGACATAAGTTGTGTAATGCCAATTCAGCATCATCAAACTTGTCATCTGGGAGTCCCCAGACTACCATGTCTATATCAGAATGTTCGTCGAATAACACTTGATCAATAAGGGAACCGAAGACCGCAACTTTAGACGCTCCGTACTTCTGATATAGCACGGCTGCAACGCGTTGTGCATCTGTCCAGGCGCGTTGTACCAATTCCTTATCTACCTTTCGGGTTTCCCAATGGCGTCTAAGGTTTTCTCTGCATTTTGCCAGTTCTGATGGTGACATTTTATCCGCTGTCATGGTGTTATGTGCAGTTTATAGTGAAATACAAAAACAAATG
>JAAXHO010000100.1 GCA_012270795.1 Candidatus Poribacteria bacterium | reverse complement strand
GTTCATCGAGACCAGCCTCGGGAATTGGTCTCCCGCCATCGATGAAAAACACATTGCATGTCTTCACCAGTTCATTTACAATCTGTCGATTGCGAAAATGGTGTCCAACGCCAATGAGATGCTGACTGTAAAACGCAACGCGCTTACGAAAGTGTTGCGCCTGACCCGCGTGATAGATTTGCGGGGTATCTGGTAATTGAAATTTGTCCATACGTATCGCAATATTTTTCAGAAATATTTATCAAATAAGGCACGTCATCGATATATTCGACACCATCAAGTTGTTCAGGCTTGGGGGCACCCGACCGGGTGAGCACCACAGGATCAAAGCCAAGGGCTTTCTGCGTGTTGATGATATACTGGCTTCGCAAACTGTATCCGCTTTGTCGATGCGGCAGCGAAATATCCAGAATATGTAAAATCTTCATCGCTTGAACCTTCCGAACCTTCCTGGATTTTCTCCGCTTATAACTTTTTTGCGGTAAAGGGTAGGAGAAATGCCCTGTATCTTCTTGAAAGCCACACGCAAACGATCTGATGAATGAAACCCACACAGGTGTGCAATTTCATTCACACGCAGAGATGATTCTTCCAGGAAACGCTCTACCTGTGCTACTCTGACCTCCCTCAATACTTCACGAAAAGGCTTGTCAAAATGTTTTCTGAACAGCGCACAACCATGTGACCGCGATAAATCGAAGTAGCACATGAGGGCATCAAATTCCAGGTCTGGTTCGTGGTAATGCTCATTCAAAAATGATTCCAAATCGATTTTCCACTTGTCTTGTGAAGCCTGCACTGGGACGGAGTATGAAGGCGAGTCATCCGAGCCTGTCTGGCTGTTCTCAGGCCAGTTCATGCCGTCATTTGGTGGCATAAATGCTTTGATCTTTGCTAAAAAGTTACCCTTTATTATGGGTTTATTCAGTACACTTACAGCCCCCATCTTGAGTATTTTTTCTGTTGATTCCATCTGATCAATCCCGCCCATGATCAAAATATTTGTCCGAATTTTCTCGGCCTTCACAGCCTTCAAAAATGCTATTCCACCAAGACCCGCGATATGCTTTTCAACAATAGCAAGATCAATCTTCTCGCGTCTTAAAACTTCAAGTCCTTCTATTCCATTTCTCGCCTTGAATATCTCATAAGGTTCATCACTCAAAAATTCTGTGAGTGTCGATAAAACTCGGGAATCGTGATCTGCAATCAGAATTTTCTGTTTGTCCATATTTTGTCATCATCAGTACGCCGTGAAATTTTTAAAACCACATTATTCATGTGCAACGAAACGCAGTCGTACATATTGACAATCGCGCTTCAGGTCGTTACTTTTAATTTAGTCTTCTCAAGTTCCCAGCTTGAGATACTACCGCCGCTGACAGTTGACTTGTCCTCGTCTTGTCGGCGGCTCTTTTATAATAACACCATCACGCCTGTAATCTCAACTCAAAAACTCCTCGCGTATTTCTGATTAGCACTTGCGTATTTCTGATTTCTGCTGTTTTTTTCAGTTGGTGCATTTTTGTTTTGTTGAACAATGGCATAAAAAAACCCCTGGTCTATATTGACCAGGGGCTTTTCTATGGATGTTGCTTTTGCCTTTCATCTGTGTCCATCTGCGTCCATCTGCGTCCATCTGCGGATGCTTTTGACTTTATCACAGCAACTTTTCGCGTTCTATCATCCGTCTCAGAGCCAGAAAAATGAACAATAT
>JAAXHO010000050.1 GCA_012270795.1 Candidatus Poribacteria bacterium | reverse complement strand
TTTAATGAACTGGTGCCGATTGTGTCTGAGAAGAAAAATGCTGTATTTGAAATGCTTTCGATGGGGCTGACTACGAATAGAGATGAATGGGTGTATGATTTTGACCAACGATCACTTGAAAACAAAATGAAATATTTCATTAAGTTTTACAACAGAATGCTTGAAAAATACAGTAAAGCGAATCCATCGGGAGACGTAAAGGATTGGATTGACAAAAAGATCAAATGGGACAGAGAGATTTTAAAACGACTTCAACGAAAACAGAAAGCAACACATTCAAAAACAATTATCAAGAAAACAATTTACAGACCTTTTGTTTTAAAATTAAACTATTTTGATTCTATGCTTATTAGTTGGCCTAGAAAATTTCCTATCTTATTCAAGAATTCAAATCCCAATAAATTGATCAACTTTACCAATCCTGCCACAAAAACTCTATTTTATACACTTGCATCAGATAAGATGGTTGATTTGCATACCGTTATTGATACGCAGTGCATCCCGCTTGCATATTATGATAGTAATGGAAAACGACACAGCAACGTAACCAAATTCGGATTGAAATTATTTCGCAAACATTACAATGATGACACGATAACAGATGAAGACGTTTTCTACTATACATACGCCATATTCAACGATCCCAAATATTCAGAAAAATATAGATTCGATCTGCAACGGCATTTCCCGAGGATTCCACTAGCGGTGAATTTCAAAAAATGGACAATGGTGGGCAAGAGACTATACGATCTACACGTTAGGTTTGAAGACACTGTTCCTTATCCGTTAAAGCGCACGGACAAAAAAACCGCCAAGAACCGTACTAGGCTAAGCCTAAAGAGATCGACAAACAGGGGCCCATCGAAGGTAATAATCGATGAGCAGACTGTGCTTGAAGGCATTCCTATGAGTGCGTTAGAATACAAGTTCAGCTCAAAGTGTGCGCTTGAATGGGTCTTGGAATTTTACAAGGAATCCAAAAACATGATCAGCGACAAATCATGCGACGATCCCAAGATACGGGAAAGGTTTAACACATACAGGTTTGCCGACCACAAGGAGTATGTGATTGGGTTGTTGCAAAAAATCACTGCCGTGTCGATCGAAACGGTGAAGATTAGACAAGATCTTAAGAATATGCCTTGGGGCAAACAACCAAAACTAGATCTTAGGTACTTGTTCAGGCCTGCCTAAATCTTCAACCAATATGTCAAATTTTTTTGACTAGAGGCGTTAAATAATCAGTCTGCAATAGTGCAATATGGAGAATTTGGTTAACTACAAAAAGCTGTACGGAGCCAATCGTAAAAATAAGATCCTCGAAGCTTCGCTGGAACGGCAGCGGGGCACGGTCGAGCAGCAGCGGGACATGATAGAGCAACAGAAGGGCACCATAGCGCAGCTGCAAGAGCAGGTGGCCGATCTTCAAAGACGTGACATACCACGATGGTCCCAACACACCCTCGTCAAGGAACACCATGACAAGGCAGCAGGATAGAAAGATTCGCAGGGCGAACCGCACGCCATCCAAGAGGAGGCAGGGCGGCCAGCCGGGCCACGAGGGGACGGCCCGCAGGGTAAAGATCGACAGGGAGAAGGTTCATGCGCTCAAAGAATGCACCAGATGT
>JAAXHO010000020.1 GCA_012270795.1 Candidatus Poribacteria bacterium | reverse complement strand
GATGCGGATGGTGTTGCTACTTTCGACATCACGCGCACCGTGGGAACGGTACGCGTGCAATTGTATCACAACGATGTATTAGCGGTTCCAGAACAGGATAACATTGTGGCATTGACTTCCGAGGGAGTCGGCTACCAGTTGTGGGTGCAGCCAAATTTGTGTCGGCAAGGGTGATACGATCATAGTTTCGCACAAGCCGAAGAGACAACTTGAAAAACTAAACGTATCTCTGATGATTGACTTTCTTAGAGGTAGAAAATATCATGAAAGAACCTCAATTTACTCGGCATCCAACGGAAATATTTGGTTATCCTTTTATCATCAAAGACTCAGTTGCGCAAGAGACACGGGACAAGCAGTTATGTCCCTTCTTAGATGATGAATGTAAAAAGCCTCGAAAAAGTCAACCTGAAATTAAAATTGGAGTTTGTACGGTTGGCTACAAAGGTAACTTTCTCGAAAAAGTAACACCTGTTATTATATGCCCTCATCGTTTTGAAGTACCAATCGTCTACAATAAGATTCAGGAATTATACTTTGGCGATTTACCAGATAGGTATCGGATAAAGTGGACATCTGAAGTATCTTGTGGGGTGGCAGGGAGCATTGATTTTGTTGCTGCCAAAATGAAAGGAGAGGAAATAGAGGATTTTCTCTGTGTTGAATTTCAAGCGGCTGGCACAACTGGAACACCTTGGCCGGCGGTTATAGACTTTAAAGAGACTGGGAATTTTCAGAAGAAAACCTATAAATATGGAATCAATTGGGCAAATGAGTTTACCAAAACGATGATGCAGCAGGTATATAAAAAGGGAATGGTGATTGAAAGTTGGGGCAAGAAAATTGTGTTTGTCCTTCAAGATGTCGGACTGGCTTATATTCAGTCTACTACTGATGCTCAGGACTTACATGAGGCGAGGGATAATGATCCTATCCATTTTTGTACATTTCGGATGGTATGGGATAAAAATTCAAAGGCTTGGCAGTTAGAATTTGACAAGCGAATGAGCACAAATATAGAGGGGGTTCGGAAAATATTAGGTGGGGCTCATGAAGATGAATTTCTCACCATCAGTGAGTTTGAGAACAATATTAACAAGCGCTTAAATGTCCAAACGCGATTGAGCGGGATTTAACCGATTTCTGGCGATCTCTATATATTCTTCGCTTAACTCAATTCCGAGTCCCTGTCTGTTAAGCTGATTGGCAGCCACTAACGTGGTTCCTGTTCCCATAAAGGGGTCAAGGATAATACTGCCGATTCGACTGGTTGCTTTGATCGGAATATCCAATAACTCAGTCGGAAATACAGCATAATGGACATCTTTTCTCCATTCATCCTCTGGGACAATATTCCAAATATCAGAGGGTAAATATCCTTTAGATTTGCTTGTCATAATATAGAAACCTTTTGTTTTTAATTCCTTGGCGCGTCCACTGACCTCTAAATTGTCACTATGATAAGTCCGTTGCGCGCCTCTAATCGTCATTCTAAAATCAACTAACTCGCCTGTCTTTATTTTTTCTAATGTCTGATCAAGTGTTTTTATCGCTGCTGCTCGTTCTTGTTCATTTAATTCCTTAGACTCAAGAATCTGTCTACGGTATTTTTTTCCGCTGACTCCTGTAGCAGAGATGATTTCTTTGCCATTGATTTTTGGAAGTTTTTTCGGTTTAATCCTGATAGCATCAGCGTCGTAATAATACTTTTTGCTTTTGACAAAGTGAAAGAGATGTTCATGAACGTCTCTAAGTCTATCCTTCACACTTTGCGTTCCTTTCATTTGATGCCATATAACATCATTCCTAAGGATCCATCCATCGTCCTGCATGGCGATCGCAACTCGCCAAGGCATTCCCATCAGATTTTTGTTATGGTATTTATCCCCAAGATTCAACCATACTGAACCATCCAGTTTTAATGCCCTCTTTATCTGGCGGAAGATTCCAGCCAGTCTTTTCACATATGCTTCAGGTGTTTTTTCTTCGCCAATTATCGAATCAGGATTGTTCCCATTTGTGCTATATTTTCTCATTTGCCAGTACGGAGGTGAAGTAATAACGCAATCAATACTCTCATCGGGGATTTCAGCCAAGATATCTTTGCAATTGCCTGTCAATAACCCATTTTTCTGATTTTTGTCAAGGACCTTGGAAATTATTTGTCGATTTGTCATATTAATACTACCTTTCTGAACTTGTGGGTGAAAGTCGTATTTCTGTAGACGCGGTTTCAAACCGCGCCTACAAGAGAAGATGGACATAACACTATTCACCCTCGATGAGTTCGCCACCCTTCTTGAGAAAAGCGACAGAACTCCGCGAGATTTGAACCTTTACCTCTTGACTGTTCACTTCTCCAACGGCGATGAGAATAATATTCTTATCGTTACTCAGTCCAAGAATTTTGCCGTGTAACCCGCCATTCGTTACGATTTCGTCGCCTTTGGTTAGATTCTCCAGCATATTCTGATGTTTTTTACGTTTAGCTTGTTCGGGTCTCCATAGCAAAAAATACATGATAGCACCCATCGCGATGAATGGAACAAGTAAACCTGTTATCTGGTCCATAAAGTCTCTCCTTCTCTTTTGACGTAGTTTGTAAGTCAAAACTTGATGTTAAAAAATCAAAGAATCAGCATGGCATCGCCATAGCTGTAAAAACGGTAATTATGTTGGAGTGCCGCTTGATAAGCCTGCTGGATCAAATCCCTTCCTGCGAAGGCACTCACGAGCA
>JAAXHO010000074.1 GCA_012270795.1 Candidatus Poribacteria bacterium | reverse complement strand
CTATCGTCAATCTCTACGGACTCATTCGAAGGCATGAAGCCAAAAATGTGTTGTAAATCTCCACTGTCCAAAAATATTTTCAAACCAGGTACCGTTTTGATAAAGATTCGTTGATTAATGGTATCAACTGAAAAATCAAGAAATTTGGATTCCATTTTGTGGAGGTTGCGGAAACGCGAGCCAGCGACTACCTTTGCGAACATTGAGGAGACAATAGATTTTATTGTTGGGTAATAGCCAGGCGAAAGTTTGTAATTTTCTGAATCTATAATTTTCCCTCCTTTTGTGACACTAATTCCAAAACTTCCTTCCGTGATATTAAAAAACTTCGAGGGGAAACAAATTTCAGTCAGAGCCACTTCCCATTCTCCCTCCAGATTTATTTGATCGGGTAAGAAGTTCGTAAACGATGCAACTGTGTTCTGAGGGTAAAGTTTGGACGACGCAGAGGAATGCAACTCAACACTAAAGGTTTCCATCGCTAAATGATTGAGATATTTAAAAAGGAGGATTTTGTTTGGAAAGTTCTTCGGGATAAAACTTGCCCAAGATTTTCTCCCCATTCAGGTCTTCCAGTTCATACGAAACTCTAGGTATTGTTGTTTTAATATCTATAACTTTGAAAATCTCGTCAGTAAACTGAGGTTTATATCCCTTTGAGAACGAAGTGGATACTTTCGCGATACGAACAAATTCTCCTATTTTTAATGAAGGAAGTCTGTTAGTTTTCATCGACTCTTTGTATAAAATTGTCATGAAGTCTCCATTTTGTACTTTCTCAGGTGGTAAACCTGTGGATCGGTTGACGCGAGTGTTAAGAGTTCTCGTAAAGTTTTGAAGTTTCGGAAGATAGCAATCGGTTCTTCTTTCTTCCAGATACTTGTAAATCAGAGATTTCAGAGATCTAATGGCACGTTCAGCGAAACAAGCTTTCGTCTCGCTGAAAGTATGGTATATGTGAATTCCAACATCTTGACAGAAATCTCGAAAATCTCCAAAAAACTCCTTCCCTCTATCGACCCATAATTTTTTCGGAAAGATAAGGTTGTTACCTTGGTCCGAACACATACGGATGAAAGCTGCTCTGGTGGTTTCAGCGTTCTTATTCCTCATGGGTTGTACTCGGACAAAGCGAGAGAATACGTCCACAGATACCATGAGGAACTTTGTGTTAGAATTCCAAGAAGAAAGTTTGTCAACTTGTGCTAAGTCCATACACCATATATCATTGATAAAACGGGCTTTAACTTGTAGTCTTGGAAATTTGCGTCGTCGATTTTTGAATTTCGTATAGGAAGGTTTACTCAGGAGGAACTGACTGACTTTTACACGAGGTAGTCCACTCAATTTAACTAAATTATTCAATGATCCAAAAGCTGCTGGTCCACTCCTGTACAGTTTATT
>JAAXHO010000236.1 GCA_012270795.1 Candidatus Poribacteria bacterium | reverse complement strand
CACCGAAATCTGAAAGGGGGTGGTTTTACCATCCCCTTTTTTTGGGTCTTGTGATTTGAAGTTGATGTGCTATTGTGCTCAAATGCGGTAGGTTAGGCTTTGTCAGTGCGTTTTTGCAGTTTCCAAATAGTTGATAGCAGTCTGTTCGTCCTGCTCAATTGCGATTTCAACGGCACGTTTAGCATGTTCTAATAGTTCTTTGGCACGCTTACGTAAAGTAAAAGATTCAAGCACTTTGTCTTGAATTTCAGTCTGTTTCTCTTGGGGTAGAATGGGAATAGGAAAATCCAGAATGTCATCGTCGCTTAAGGTTGGATAGGATGTTCCAGTGTTTGGTTTCCATGACCACGTTAGGAAAAGTTTGGAGCGTAGGCAGGCCAATAGGTTTTCTTTGTTAATTTGCCCGTTTTCTCTCAATACGCAGAAGGCACCGCTCCCGACATATCCATCCTCCTGAACAATAGTTATAGCCCCTCTGTAAGTCCTAACTTTAGAGATAATAATATTGCCCTTTTTCAAAACGCGCTTCGCATTGGCAGGTAAATCTTTACCCAAAATTTCCTCTGCCACTATTTCTCCGGTGGAAACATTAACGCTTCCTATTTCTACATAGCGATATAATTTTTCTGGATCTATTTCAAAAGTGATTTTGTTCTGCTTGAATTCATCTCTAACCTTGATAGACTTAGCGGAGTAGTTCTCTATTCCCTTTTCTATTTCGTCATATTTCGGTTGGAAGTAGTCCGCGTCAATGCGTTCTGCGTGCTGGGTGTCTGAAAAACTTTTGACGAAGGTTAACTGCTGCTTCGGTTGCCAATCTGCGAGACCGAGTTCCGCGAGGAGAAGGGTTTGCGCATCGGTATAGCGCGTTTTTGATGATTCTATTAGTTCTTTAGATTGGAGATAAGTTTTCTCAATTACGGATGGCAGGGTATCCCAAACAGGTATCGGAATCTGATATAAAAAAGGTGGAGCAATTTCAGGTTGGGTACTACCGTATCTGCCTCTCTCTATTAATGTTGTGCCATACTTAGAATTTAAAAAAATAGCGAGAAAAAAGGGGTTTAGATTTCCACTTTTGACAATGAAAGTGTGAGACGATGAGATAGCATCTCTATTTTCAAGATAGATAGAACACTGACCGGCATTTGCTCCTGTCCTTGTAATCAAAATGTCTTTGTTATGTATTGTGTTTTCTTGTAAACGTTCTGCATCTGCTTCCGATATATAAACAGGATTAGATGTCAGATCAATGGATAGTGGACGAACGTTTTGTGCCCTTAAAAACAGAAAACCATCATCTACATAATTACGCTTTATCTCTTTGGGATGCCTTATCTTGACCTGAAAATCAATTAACCTATGTGAACCGATTTTTTCAAGCTGGTGTTGGATCTTTAGATAGTCGGGGTGGAAAAATTCTGCATCAAGACGCATAGAGTGTGAACTATCTATTACAGATTGATAATTAACGATTGAATACTGTACGTTGGTGTGTCC
>JAAXHO010000137.1 GCA_012270795.1 Candidatus Poribacteria bacterium | reverse complement strand
GAGACCTTAAATGACCAATTGGTGGCATAAGACAGACGCCTCAAAAATTTTCTCGATGGGACACAGATGAAATGAGCGAAACAGATGTCGGTTTGTCTGCACTGCCCGAGGGTTGGGTGTGGACGACATTAGATGAAATTTCTCAACCGCCCCAATATGGTTGGACCACGAGTGCCAAAAACAGAGGGAAACTGCGTCTATTACGAACTACTGACATCACTTCTGGATATATAAATTGGGAGACTGTTCCATTTTGTCAAACAGAGCCCGATGATGTGGAAAAATATCTCTTGAAAGATGGAGATATTGTTATCTCTCGTTCAGGTTCAGTTGGTTATAGCCATTTGATTAAAGAACCAGATCAAGCAATTTTTGCGTCGTATTTGATTAGATTCAGACCCGTAATAATAGATGAATTATTTTTATCTTATTTTTTGAAAAGCTCAGTGTATTGGCGTGCTATTTCAGAAAGCAAACTTGGAATAGCAGTACAAAATGTAAATGCAACAAAACTAAGAAAGATTTCTCTCCCAATAGCACCTCTCCCTGAACAACATCGCATCGTCGCCAAAATTGAAGAGCTTTTCACCAAACTCGATGCGGGCAAAGAAGAACTCTTGCAGGCAAAAGCGCGATTGAAACGCTACCGTCAGTCTGTCTTGAAAGCAGCCATGGACGGCAAGCTGACGGAAGATTGGCGGAAGAAGCAGGGGGACGAGATTGAACCTGCGTCTGTATTACTGGAGCGAATTCTCAAAGATCGGCGGGAGAAGTGGGAAGCAGAGCAGCTTGAGCAGATGAGCGCAAAGGGGAAGATGCCCAAAGATGATAAATGGAAAAATAAATACAAGGAACCACCTGGGCCGGACACCTCAAGACTGCCCGATTTGCCAAAAGGGTGGGTGTGGGTGACGCTACCTCAAATTGGAGAATTGAACCGTGGTAAGTCAAAACATCGACCAAGAAATGCATCTTTTTTATATGGAGGTCAATACCCATTCGTGCAGACTGGAGACATTAAACAGGCAAATGGTCTAATAGGACATTATAATCAGACATATAGTGAGGAAGGTCTTAAGCAGAGTCGCTTATGGCCTGCAGGTACGCTCTGTATTACTATCGCTGCAAATATAGCTGATACAGCAATTCTTGGATTTGATGCATGTTTTCCGGATAGCGTGGTTGGTTTTTTGCCAGAAATAGGACATTGTAATATACGCTTTGTTGAGTTCTTCTTGCGGACAGCTAAGGATGACCTTGAGCAATATGCTCCTGCCACTGCTCAAAAAAATATCAATCTGGGGACATTAAAAGGTTTAGCTATTCCTTTTCCGCCATTAGCCGAACAAAATGTGATCACTGAAGAAATAGATCGCCACCTCTCTGTTGCTGATGCAGTCGAAGCAATTGTTGATGCTGAACTCAAACGCTCTGATGCGCTCCGTCAATCTATTCTTAAGCAGGCGTTCTCTGGTAAATTGGTTCCACAAGACCCCAATGACGAGCCTGCAAAAAAATTGCTTGCGCGTATTAAAAAAGAAAAAGCTAAACTGGAGACCGAGCAGAAGGCTAAGAGGAAAACCAAAAAGCAATTGGCGTTATTTGAGCATTGAAGATGCAGTAGTGCTGGCAGAGCATTNNNGCATTTGGTGAAACCTTACGTAAAATCAAGCGTTACCACACTTAATTAAGGAAACGTATCTCACATTTGGAGAGGTGACACATTATGGAAACCTTGCATAAGGAACTCGATTTCGTGCGACCACCGGTAGATGACGATGCACAACAACAATTAGAGGAGATACGCCAAGAGGCTATAGAAGCATCTGCATTGGATAATGAAATTGATCCTGTCCCGGATCAGGCATACGATGACGCACGTTCTTTGCTAAAGATGCTCTCTCATTACAATGT
>JAAXHO010000022.1 GCA_012270795.1 Candidatus Poribacteria bacterium | reverse complement strand
ATGTTGATCAATTGCGAGCCATCCGAGCCATTATCGAGCGATCCTTTTTTATCGCTGCATTTGACTCTCCCGCTGCGTTTCTAGCGGCGGAATTAGAACGAGGGCATGGTGCAGCTAAATTACGTGAAGAAGGAGGAGTCCCCCGTAATCACATAAGAATAGATGCTCAGATTGCTGCGATTGCCATTGTCCAAAATGCAGAGGCGATAGTATCTCATGATCCACATATGCGTACGGTGGCACAAAATCGCATCCCAGTCATTGAACTACCGGATATTTCCGAACAGGGAAATTTGCAATTTCCTTAGTACTTGAAAAATGTATCTCCTCAATCGCGACACGAGCTAGAAAATATGATGCAAGTACCGAAGTTTAATCCCGGCTACTTCCCATCACAAGCCGATATGAATCGCCGTCAGCTATCCTTTTATAAAAAGATAGAATCAAGCCTTGATAAAGGGAAATACATAGATGTTGATGGCAACATAGGCTATGTATTTGTATTTCTATATAAACTACTAGAGAGGTGGAACGAAGATGGTTTTGATTACTTATGTGAATATCTGATTTATCTATCAGAAATATATAAACACGAAGAAAAGTTATCTGATTATTGTTTGCGCTGGGCTTCTGACTGTCTTCTTGGGCTTGAGAAGTATGAAGAATATCTAGACAAGACTGAGCCTAAAGAGATTACGGTAACTCGTACTCATGACTCAAATCTAAGGCTTAACATACAAAAGAGACTTAATCTCTCTGCTAATCCGATAGATTTATTACTTATGGTTGGCGGCAGAAAAACTCAATTCATTACCAGTAATCAAGCCTTATATAGAGACTGTATTATAGATGTTTTTAACGAGTACTCTGAGGAAAACATGGAATGGTTTTCTTTATTTGAAAAGTGGCTTCCTAAAAGGGAGTGGCTTCCTAGCTTGAATTATTTTTCTTCACATAGCTTGTTCAACGGCTCTACTTTACAATTTGAAATCGAGGCATTTT
>JAAXHO010000030.1 GCA_012270795.1 Candidatus Poribacteria bacterium | reverse complement strand
CTATGCCAGCGTGTTCTATTCCTATTTCGCAGCACTGGGTCTCAACATCACCGTAGAGGATAGTATAAGTCATGGGCGTGTGGATATGGCTGTGTACTTCAACGATCACATCTACCTGTTCGAGTTCAAGGTGGTTGAGTTGGCGTCTGAGGGAGCTGCGATGGCGCAATTGCAGGCAAAGGGATACGCGGACAAATATAGGGGTCTGGGTCATCCGATCCATCTGATCGGGGTAGAGTTCAGCAAAGATACCCGCAATATAACGGCCTTTGAGGTGGCCCGCGGTTAAATAAAAGGGGAAAATAGGACCACTCAATTTCTCAATGTCTGTGAGCGACATTATTTTTTACACAGGAGACCCACCATGAAACACCTGATCATTTTATCCTTGCTAACCCTACCCCTCATTGCTTGTAAATCTGTAAATACCTACCAGCAACCCCCTAAGCCACCTGCAGATCCCGGCCAGGAACCCCCTAAGGTACAGGAAGATCCCGGCCAAAAAGCCGATGAGGTACAGGAAGATCCAGTAGTCTATAGATTAGGTAAAATTGTAGAGAGGGACTCGATTGAGAGTTATGTCACATATACTTTTACAAAGACATATAAATCTGAGAATACCGCAATAGATATCTGTGAAAAATTAGGTCACGAGGCCGAAAACTTAATAGGTCCCACTTCGAACAGGAGTTGGTTGACCAG
The DNA here is from genome assembly GCA_012270795.1 of Candidatus Poribacteria bacterium. Lineage (GTDB taxonomy): Bacteria > Poribacteria > WGA-4E > WGA-4E > WGA-3G > MSPOR6. The sequence continues at coordinate 1,786 of JAAXHO010000030.1, read as the reverse complement.
AGAGAAGGCCAAGGCGGGTACGATTATTCCCCCCATCGGCCCAGTTAGAGATATGAATTTTAGCACCCCTTGCACTATATCATTTAGTAGTCAAGACGATCCAAAAATTAAGGCGGATCTTACGGTCATAGGCACAAGTAACACATTCACATTGAAGATGACACTTACATTGCCAAAGCCAAAACAGACTCAGTAATCCAGTTGGGATTTTGTGCTGGCGTGCCTTAATCCAGTAGCCCTGCCTGTGTCTGTCTGTGATTTTTAGATATACGATGGGTTGGGGGGATCTTTTTCATCTGTGTTGATCGGTGTTCATACTCGCGCTCCATGCGGGTGATACTATGCCATTGAATGATCTTTTTCCTATTGATCCATCTCAGCAATGACGTCCAGTATTACAAGAGCGTTTCGAAGGCAACTCAACCGGCTTTCTTCCCAAGCGCAAAGGCAAGCTGCTCAGGCTTAGAAGCTGTTTTAAATTATTGATAAGCCCTGAACAGGAGCAAAAATTAGGCAAATAGGGTGGAAATATCGGTGATATGGGCATTTTAGCCTATCATCGGATTGGTGGGTGGTGGTTATAAAAAAGATTGGGCCTTAAAACGCAAATATGAAGGTCTCAAGAGCGGTTTGAAGGCAGGACAAACAACAAAAGGGGTGAACTATGGCAAAACGTTTACTTGCAATCTTGTTACTTGTGATTATTTCAAGTGTGTGTATAGCTGCTGAAGAATATAAACGCAGATGGGTCAAAAATGCTACTGAAGTATTTTGGAAGTACGAAAAAACATCACCAAACTATGAAGACTATTATCAGTTGACCTTTAAGTGTGGGAAGGACGACAAATTAGCGGCAACGGTTACAACAGGACGTTTTCCCAAAGGGCCAAGGTTTAAACGGAAATCAGCAGGAAAGATGAAGGTGGAATACCAATTTAATCGAAATTCGGTTTTGGAAGATGTGTGGGAGTATTCAGCAGCATATAGAGGGAAGGAGGAGTTCCCAGATCCCCCAAATTTCTGGTATTTTTTCTCCCCAAATCCAGTAGTTTTTGCTGATGAGCTGTTAGAGGCTATGAAAAACAAAAAAACGCAATTCCAATTCCAAGCAACTCACAAGCTGCTGTTTGATCCGGAACGTAATCAGTGGTTGTTAGGCGAAGAAACAGGACTGGATACACTGCATTTTGATTTACAGGGGGGTGCGGGTGCTGTGCAGGAAGTGCGGGACAAATGTGTACCCCAATAACAGAAAAGAAAGCCCGTCGATCACAGATGAACAGGTCGCTTGCCAAACCTGTTTTACACCGCTTGACGGACTTTCTTCTACATGGTCATTGACGCTGGCGAACCGCTGGCACACAAGATATTGTGGGATGCAGTGACCGAAGAAACGCAATATCAAGTGTTGACAGATACCTGTAAGATGTTATGTTTCCATCTGTCCAGAAACTCCGAACCACCTGGTATTATGCATTCATACAAGGGGCTACAGATGGCGGATTTACTTCAACAGGTCGTCTTAGAGATTCAGAAACTGCCAAGAGACCAGCGAGATGCCATTGCCACACGTATTCTGGCCGATCTGAAAGATGAGCAAGCATGGACAGAACGTTTTGAAGCCACAACGGATGAGCAGTGGGGTACTTTTGTCAGCAGTGTCCATTTATCTCACGACATCAATATGATCCGTCAACCATTCGACCAGTTTATCACGAGAAACATCCCCTGATGCAAGTCCCAAAATGACTTGTTCTTGATCATCTATGGGAGCATAAATTTCATA
>JAAXHO010000026.1 GCA_012270795.1 Candidatus Poribacteria bacterium | reverse complement strand
GATCATCAGAATTGAAATTGTTGACAAAGTTGGACCATAAAAAGTGCTTGACCTTACGCCTTATAGACCCCTTAAGCGACTGTACCGTAATAATCCGTTTGACGCCACACCTACCATGGTTCGCCCACGCGTCGGCCATTTTATAGGGCAAAAGTGCTTGACATGGCGTATGTGAATACCCTACCTGAGCCTGAAAAGAAACGATACCGTGAGAAGCTGGAAGTTTTGTTTGAAACTCAAGATCCTGAAACTTTGCGCGACCCATACGAGATCGAAGATATTGAGTGGGTAGACGATCTTACTGTTTGGCCACCTGTGGAATTCGGAGATATTTACTCCTACCTCGTGGAGACTCCAGGGCAGTTCACGAAAGAAAGAATGAAGGCGTACAAGAGTCTCGATGCTTTCAACTACTATATCAGGTAGTAGGATTTGTTTTATATATGCTTATATGTGCAATGATGAGTAATTTGTTGTTTTATTGTAGTGGCTGGGTGCAGACAGTCTTGCTGTACCAAAAAGGGTCAAACTGTATTATGAAAGCTGTGGTTAGAGCCTCACAAACCCTGAAAAGGGAACATGATGCATGGGTTGGAATTGTGAAAAAGACAGGAACAGTCATTACTGGGCATTGTACCTGTATGGCAGGGTAAGTCAGCCACTTGTTTCATGTGGATATGTGTGCAAATGCTTGTTTGCATTGTTCCAGTTGTGGAGAAGTTTGCTCTCATGTTGCTGCTTTGTTATTTAAAATCGAGGCATGCATCCGACTTAAAATTGGAGACCGAAGTTGTACAGAGGTACCTTGCACCTGGAACCAGGCATTTTCCAAAAAAGTATGTGTATATATGATGATGTCTGGCTGTTGTTACCTGTATGCTTTATTGTTTGTTTGACATAGGTTAAGACGTCCAGAGCAGTCGACATATGCTTCTTTAAACCAAATAACAAGCGAACTTTGAAAGAAGTCCAGCTGAAAGAATTTGAAGAAGAAAAAAGGAGGCGTGTTGATATTCAACCTCCTAAGCCATCACTATCTCCCTCGAATGTCTACAGTGAACTGTATAAATGTACCCCAGATGCTGCCGTGTTTTCTGTCCTTCCTGGTTTCAGTTGGTGTGGTCCGAAATCACAGAATGAGTACCCTCCTCCACTAGAAGGTAACCTTCCAATCTCATTCGACAGTTTGTATGACAAGAAGAATAGAAATCTGAAGGGCTCTGAGTTGAAGCGGCTGTGTGAAGAAGTGTTTGAAGAACTGAGAGTAACAGAAGAAGAAGCTAGTTATTTACAACAAGCAACCATCAAACAGTCACAGTCTCTTACTTGGCACAAGTATCGACAAGGTCGAATCACAGCATCCCATTTTCATGATGTATATAAGCACATGCAAAGTGGAAGGAAGTACCCAATATCCATCATCAAAAGGATAATGCAGTATTATTCAAACGTGGATAATGTCAATGCAATAAAGTGGGGCAGAGAGAACGAAGATAGGGGATGCCAGCAATACATCTCGTGTATGGAAGGCAAGCACGACAACTTCAGAGTAAAG
>JAAXHO010000090.1 GCA_012270795.1 Candidatus Poribacteria bacterium | reverse complement strand
AAACGGAAGAAAGTTCACCCTGTTCAAGTTCTTTGAAGATGATCCCGAAAGAGGAATAAACATTTATGCCAGAGGGTTTGTGGAAGGCATTGAGAACGGGAGTAAAGTAAGAATCTGGGGTCGCTACAGCAAGCATAAAAGGTACTTTCTCGCCAAGCGCGAGAATATCATGAAGGCGAAGAAAATCCATATTATTCAGGGAATCCCGGAAGAGACAGAGGACTTGGCCGGAGAGAAGAAGCATTCTTGAAAGATATTTAAATAGATACTTAAATAGACATTTAAGGCGGGATTCTGTATACTCTAAGCAGAAAACAGGGGACAGTTATGGAAAACTTATTAACTAATAAAACCGCTTCATTAACCGAATTTCGTGATCCCAAGAATGTAATCAGAAAAGCTGGCGGCAAGCCCGTCGCCATCTTGAACCGAAACAAGCTCGAAGGCTATTTTGTACCTGTGTCCGCTGTGAACAAAATCAACTTTGAGCTGGCCGACCCCAACGAGGTGGACAGGGCTATTGCGGAAAGCGTAGCCAGAAATCAGCCAATCTTGGATTATCTGAAAGATAAATAGAAGTGAACTATTTATCTTCCGAGAAGGTGATTGCTATCCATGAGCGGGTTATTGGACCCGACGAGCTTCAGGGAATTGCCGTGAACAAGTCCATTGAGTCCGTTTTGGCCCGCGTAGACAACCGCATTGCTTACGGATTGATTGAGGACGTGTTTGAGCTGGCTGCTTGTTACGCCTGTTATATCGCCGTTGGTCATGCGTTTAATGACGGGAATGAACAAACGGCATTTACGGCAATGGGAACTTGCTTAAGGATAAACGGAATAGAATTGGATTTTGACACGGTGGAAACAAGTGACCTGATCATCAAAGCTGCCCAAGGCATTGTTGATGAAAAAGAATTGGCGGAGTGGCTTAGAACTCTGGCTCGATAAAGTTTCCGAATTCAAAGGTGATTAGAATAAGTGCGGATTGTGATTGTTCGTACCATAAACCTCTCTAGGAAAATGGGCGGGCAAGTTTACGGTAGCAATCCAATGCTTCTCTTCTTTTGTTTCGGGGAAGCTTGCTGGCCGCCATCTTGAACGCTCCGTCCAGACCCATGCATATCTGATATCCATTATCGTTGTTTTCCCTGATTACGCTTAGCGTGCAGAATTCACCCCGACTTTTTCTTCTTTTTTCAGTTTGGATATACTTTACCCAACGGGCCTTAACTGGGTTTTCAGTTGTAAAAACGGCCTTTCTCAAAGTCTCCGGCATTTCTTTTCTAGATGAAGTTAATTTATCACCCTAAAGAACTCACTTTCAAAAATCTTTTTAAAAAACACGGACTTAACCCAAGCGATGGGACAACACTTTTTCTTCTTCCCGGGGTCTCAGTTGTACAGGAAGTAGAAGATTACTACTGCAGCGAAGGAATATGGGGAAA
>JAAXHO010000079.1 GCA_012270795.1 Candidatus Poribacteria bacterium | reverse complement strand
ATTCATACCGCAATCCCATTGCACAAAACATACATATGGCGTATTATTTTCAGCGACTAAACATAGGAGAGGTGTGCATAATTCATTTGTTGTGATACAACGACGTATAGAGTTTTTTTTAATATTTTTCTTTTCATGCCTTCGGCGACTTCATTTTTTTGCGCGCCCAAAAAAATGAAGCAAAAAAAGGGCGCCCCTGCAGGGAGCGTGCACAGCGCAAATCGCTTCTATGGAAATACCGCCTGGAGTGGCCTGCACAGTTGGGATGCCATAAAAATGTCCACTGCGAGTCGGACTCACGCGCTGTGCGATATGGCTGTACTGGATCGCTTTATCTGATGATCCAATTATTTGATTTGCGCACACCCTATAAAATATATACGCAATATCTTATCTTAAAAAAAGAATATGAATAATACAATCAAACCGCCGAGATTAAAACCCGGTGATACCGTGGGAATCGCTTCGCCCGCTGCCTCATTTTTTTCTTTTACTAATAATTGGCTCTCTCGTGCTCAGGCAGCCATTGAGGATCTCGGTTTGAAAGTTCAATTAGCGAATAACGCACTCCATCAACGCGAACATTTGAATCCAGCCCCTGAATTGCGTGTTGATGATCTTCACGACCTATTTGCTGACCCGGACATCAAAGCGATTTTTTGTCTCTCAGGAGGAGCTGGTACCAATGCACTCCTTCCCTTGCTCGACTGGGATTTGATTGCGCGTTCTCCCAAGATATTGATGGGATACAGCGCGAATACAGCCCTGTTACTCGGCATCTATGCACGTCTCAATATGGTCACTTTCCACGGCCCAACCCTGCTCAACGGTCTTAGCGAATATCCGAAACCCTTGAGTTATACACTTCAAAAGATAAAAGATGTCCTGTTTACGCCAACCGCTCCAGGCCCATTAGAGGCACCGGATACCTGGACAGATGATGCGCCCAGTGAAAACAGCCCGCGCAAAATGAAAAATAATGCTGGTTGGCATTGGCTCAAAGGTGGCAAAGCGCAAGGACCTCTTATAGGTGGCAATCTCCATACCCTGCCGATATTGAATGGTACTCCATTTTGGCCTTCATTTCACGGTAAAATTCTTTATCTGGAAGAGGTCAATATGGGAAACACGGTTCTTATGTATGCCGAGGAAGCCCTTGCACAATGCCAGCAGATCGGTCTTTTTGAGGAAATTTCTGGTTTGATCATGGGGAAAATGAACAACCTCTCTGAAGCACAGGAAGAGTTACTTCAATCATTGATCGGTCATTATACATCGGCATTTGATTTTCCCATCCTCACACAAGTAGATATCGGGCATACAAGTCCTCAAATGATTCTTCCAAATGGGATCACAGCTACACTCGACTCTGAACAAAATCTCTTTTCCATAGATGAAGCGGCGGTCATCTAAAGTACATCAAACAGGTTGGTCACCTAAAAAACAAAAGGTCGTGAGGGTTTCATTCCTCACGACCTTTTTATCTTTAAAAAACCATATCGAGGGAAGTCGCTCCCCGAAGACCTGCTCAACATCATCGCACAAAAAGCAAGGGAAGTCGCCGAAGCATTATCAGCTCTGCGGGAGCTGTAGGCTTAAAAATAAATAAAAAAGATTGACAAGTACGTTAAAATTTGCCTGAATTTTATAGGGAGATTAAATTTTTTTAATCTCCCTATTTTGTTGTGAAATGGTTAATTATGGAAAATTATAGAATCATATATCAATGATAGAATATAAAAAATATATTTCATATATTGACATATATGACGTAATTAGGTACATTTTTTAAATAGAAATTCAGCCCTTTCAACGCAGGCTATACGATATTTAAACCCTTTGGCGAAATCGCCAATTATTCATGAAAGGTGGTTCACATGAACTCCAAGGCAACTCCATCGTATTTGACAGAATCGACTGATATCCTACTGGCCGATGTAGCGATCCGCATACAACTCAGGCCGACCCATTACAACATGGCCGTTGAGCGTTACCAAAAGATATGCAAACTAATTGAGCGTGGCAATAGCCCCCTCAAAGATTATGTTGATCTATTTTATCCGCAAGGGTCTATGGCAATTGGCGCAACTATCGCGTCAAAACTCAAGACGGATGAGTTCGACATAGACATAGCGGCACAGCTTGACCTGCCTGAGTGTGTATTGCCTAATGAGCCACTGGACCTGCTGTTTGAGGCCATTAGGGGAGAGCCGGGTTCTCAGTATTATGAGATGACAAAGCGAAAACCCCGTTGCATCACTGTCAGTTATAGCGATAAAATGCACCTTGATGTTACGCCTCTCATTCGCCGAAAGGACACCCGAGAGCGTGAAAGCTGGATATTTCACCACAAGCCAGAAGCACCCTCTGAATCGGGTAGGGCTATTACCAACTCTTACGGTGTCGCTGAGTGGTTCAAGGATAACACACCACTTGACCAAGACTTCGCAAATCTCTTTGAGAAACGTGCGTCCGAATATGAACGAATGGTGATCTTAGCAGAGGCAGAACGTGAACCTGTTCCTGAGCATGAACCACCATTCCGGAAATCGAAGGCAGTGATCGTGCTTCAACTTTTGAAGCGCTGGCGCAATGTGCAATACGATGAACGGTCTGAGCGACGACCACCATCAATCCTGCTTTCAAAGCTGGTTGCCGATGCAGCCAATCATACGGACCGGCTTTCGGAAGAG
>JAAXHO010000266.1 GCA_012270795.1 Candidatus Poribacteria bacterium | reverse complement strand
AATCTCTACATTCGTTGCTTGCACAACGGACACAACAGTAAACAGCAGAAGTAAAATGGTGGTATAGTATCTAATCATTTTTGTTTATCCTTTTCCGGTATACGGGTTTTATTTTGTATAGCATCAATCTTTTTGAGTGCCTCTTGCCATGTGATACTTCCGGCCTGTCCTTTAAGGAGTATCACTTGTGTTGGCGTAAGGTCTGGATTTAACTGCAAAAGTTCATCTATATTTTCTTGATTCAGGTGTTCTATGGAACCTGCATGTTCATTGATAATTTTTGAAAGGTGGGCTCTATATGGAGCAGCGATCTTTGTGATCCGTGTAAGTTGTTCATAGTACTGTTTCTCTATTTCATGTTGAGCACCTCTGAGAACTGGTTCGTCCAGAGAGGATATATGAGACAATCCCTGATAGGCTGCAACTGATTTCTCCCATTCACCCAGTTTCTTATAACACAGTGCTAATAAGGGGCTCTTTTTGGCAATACGACTATCAAGTTGGCAAGCTCTCTGTATATGTGCAAGGGCTATAGCCGGATCGTCCTCGTCGTGATAGTAATAGTAAGCTATATTTTCGTGGGCAAAGGCGGCGTTAGGAAATTTAGATAGTAACTGCCGATATGCGGCAAGCCGTTGTTCTCGGGGATGACATTGTGTCCAGATGAACATTGCCTCGACAGAGTCTGGATGTTCGCGCATGGCACGTTCAGCATATTCAAGACCAATGGACTGTGCAATATCGGGCCCCAGATCTGCAAGATATTTTGCAGCAGTGAACGTGTTTATGTCCTCAAATAGAATCGCATACAGTTTTCGGTAGTGGTCAACATCCGCAATCGCCCCCGCGTGTTTTCGCCACAAGTCAGATATTCTTTCTTCCTGATCTTTTGTTGTGTAAATAACTTTACCTGTGAACTCAATCACTTCTCCGGTGGGAAAGCCAGATGTGTCGTAAACCTTATCAAGTATAGGTTTCCCTTTTTGATCATGGGACAAGATTCTTATCTTGTCGTCAAAAATGTTAACTTTTCTCAGTTCTGGATCCGAAGATGTAGACATAGGCACTTGAATTATCCACAAAAAATCTGGATCAGCAATAACTTCTTTTTTTCGCTTGAGCACCTCAGGGTTTCCCCGATTGGCCGCCACATCTGCTTTGAATTGTTCTATCAACCGCTCAAAACTTGGTTCGGGAAAAGGGAGCAGTTCTACCTGTTTGCGTGTGTTTGCTGCGACCGGTCCATATTTAGATTGTTC
>JAAXHO010000217.1 GCA_012270795.1 Candidatus Poribacteria bacterium | reverse complement strand
AACGAAAAACTTAAAAAAACGCTCGGCTATGAACTGATTTACCCGGACCCGCTCGGAATTCCGTAAAAGGTAATTTCCCGGAAAATTCCGAGTGCCGTCAATTCATATACTAATACCGAAATCCCTAACCATCTCTACGAAGTCAACGCAAGAAATCTTCTCTTCCTGACAAACCAGTGGAATTTTCCAATTGCGTTTCTTTCTTGGTTTCTGGTCTTGTCTGCCTTCCAGAGTTACGACGATTTTATTTTCCTTTTTCGCGTATGCAATCAGTGTGAGATCATTCTGATCAACCCCTTTTGACTGATCCGTTATCTGATATTTTTTTTCCAATTCCAGCGAAAGTTTTTCTGTTTCACCATCAATTGGAGTTGCGGAAAAATTATTCTTCCTGAGCCAGACTCTCAGAGGATCCTGACTTTCACCCGGACTCTCCCCCTGAAAAATCTGATCATAGATGGGCTTGATCAAGATAATATAGTTTCGGCGTTGGGATATCTGTTCCCAAAGCGAAGGAAAAATACAGGGAGGATAAATTCTGTTCCAACATTCTATAAAGATATTGGCATCCGCACAGTACTTTCCGCTCAAAGATTCTTCTCCAGTCGCAGGGCGTCGGACACTTTCTTCAGATCGAACAACCTGCATAATTTATGCAGTCCGATTTCCTGGTTATGATAAGCCTGAAAGATTGCTTTTGTGTAAATACGGCCATACTGGTCAAGCACTTCATTCGGTCTGCTTCTGGTAATAGGCGTACTGATTTCTCTCAAGATTCTCTGCTGCTGCTCATGGTATTGCTTTAGCTTTGACTCAAGGTTTTGATAGTTCTCGGAATCAATTATGCGCAACTGCTTCATCCGAACAAGACAAGCGTAACTGCTTACTTTGAAACGCCTTGCTATCTTAGAAACATCATTAAGATCATTTACATAAAAGTTGTTCGCAACGGATTGAAATGCCTTAGCCGGCATCAACACACTGGCGGCTAACTCGTTACACCAGGTTTCAACATTTTTTTTACTGTCTTTCCAGTCATCAATTTCGCTTTTTTTTCTCAGCAGATGACCCAACTCATGGAACAGCGAGAACGTCTGCGCTCTTCTTGTATCCGAATTGTTAATAATAATAATCGGAAGAATCGAGTGATATATGGCAAGACCGCGAAACCGTCTTTCGCTGACACGAGACCAACCAGGATATTTGCTCGTAGTAAAGATGAAGATGTTTTTTTCTTCAAGCTTTTCTTTCCATTCCCTGAAATCAAAGTTTTCTTCCGCGCATCCAAGCCATTTCCGCACCTGAGTTGCCACGCCGGATGCGGATGCATCGGACTTCGACTCGGGTGGATTGAACCGTTCAACTGGTTCATCCATGTCTTCCCTCAATTCTAGAATCAGGTTGCGAAATCTCTCCACCATTGCAGTCACGCGACGGATTTCCGCATGACAGAATATATCTTCATAGTCATCTGCGAACTTGCGGAAAGAGTAATTTCTGTTGAACTGGTATTGCTCCGGCAGGGATTCGGAAATGAATACCCAGCGAGGCACTTTATAAAGCCCGGCTAGGGTATCTATCTGCCTAAAAGTCGGTTTAAAGCCTTCCCGTTCTATAGCGGCTATCTTCGGAACTTTTTTTTCCACATCGGAGAGGCTTAGGCCAATCTGCTCACGGCACTTGCGAAGAACTTCGGGATTAATATTTTCCACTCTGGCAACCATAACTCAACATCACCACCTGTTTACAAAAACTTCACAGCACAATTTTGGATTATCCATCAAAACCTTTTTCGTCCCGGTTTCAAGTACAGCAATACCATGTAATGAAGGATCTTTTGACTACCCGCAATTAATCCGCTGAAACCTAATTTATCAAATCTCAGATATCAATCCACACTGAGAATAATAAGTTCCTTTTCCGATTATATGTTAAAAGAGAACATATGGTCAAAAGAAAATATTGTGATTGCCTCTACAATTCTCAAAAATTTCTCGTAAAATACGGTTAGCATTGACAGAATGTTTAGTATAAAATCGTAAGGGGTTGGCTTAACCGGGAAGCCCGGTTGCCGGTATCATTTCCAGATTAAGTATAAGACAGTAATTCTGGATGCGAAGCGTAATTTCCCGAGGGCCCGGTGCCCAAGCGCCTATGGACGAAATCAGAGAACTTGAGCTTGAAAATATAGAGGCGGTAAAAGTCCTCTACGGGGAACTTAA
>JAAXHO010000231.1 GCA_012270795.1 Candidatus Poribacteria bacterium | reverse complement strand
AAAATTACCTACCAGAGTGACAAACCCGAAGAACTTATCGCCCTCTTTCGTAATGATCCGATTTTCCGAATCGCTGTGAGCGTTGACATGATTTCCACCGGCACCGATATAAAACCGCTTGAGTGTTTGGTTTTTATGCGCGCCGTTCGATCCAGTGGCTATTTTGAACAAATGAAGGGGCGCGGTGTGCGTACCATCAATCCTAACGATCTGCAATCTGTCACTGGGGATGCGACTGCCAAAACACACTTTATTATCGTTGATGCTGTCGGTGTTTGTGACTCAGTGCAAACCGATTCGCAATCACTTCCCGGTGCACCCTCTACGACCACTGAACCAAATGTACCAACAGCAAGAGATCCGAACCAATTAATTGATGATGTAAATGTAGATCAAGTTATTGCAACTGGTTTTGGCAATCAAAGTTTCACACAAGCCATGACAGTAATTCATGGCTTTAAAAGGTTTATTAATCAAAACGCAGATGAATTATCAGCATTGCAAATTATTTGTCGGATCCCCGATACGGAAGAGGCACTGAGTGAAAACGACTTGAAAACGTTAGAAGAAGCCTTGTTACAACATTCAAACAGCCTGAGTCGCGAGTCATTATGGTTGGCTTACAAAAGACGGTCACCAGAAAACGTTCAAGGCGATACGGAACAACGGACTGATCTCATATCCCTCGTCCGGTTTGCAATGGGGTATAATCTTTTTCTCGAGCCATTCAAAGTAGTTATCAATCGAAATTTTGATGAATGGTTAGAGGGTAGATCGTTTAACTCAGAGCAATATGAATGGCTTGAGATGATACGGGACCACATTGCCACTTCGCTTGACATCCAGATGTCCGATTTTGAGTACACCCCCTTTGCAGAACTCGGAAACGGAGCAAGGGTCTATCAACTCTTCGGCGATGATTTAGACGACATACTAAAAGATTTAACAGAAAAATTGGTTTCCTAATTTCCCCTCTTTGTAGGAGCGAGCTCTGCTCGCGATTAAAACAGCTTGCCTTCAAACGGAATTTATGATATACTTGTAAAATAATAAGATATTGAGTAAAAACAAATGAACTGAAACTATAGTAAAGCGAAAAAATAAATGGACATTTCTTCAACAAATAGGCACCCACTGCCGCTGGCGAGGATTGCATTCTCGTCTATCTACAATCTCCTAATAATTACAAAATAAAAATGATAGGGTATTACGATGAATCCAATGGATTTACCTCTGAATTGGCAAACCGTAAAATTTGGGGACGTTACCACGTTTACCAAAAAGCCAAAAGATTTACGATATTCTGAATATAATGAAGTCCCGTTCGTGCCGATGAATTTGATTCCAATTGCCACATTATTTTCAAAGGATTTTATACTCAAACCATCAGATAAAATCAGTAGCGGAACCTACTTTGAACAAGAAGATATTCTTCTGGCAAAAATCACGCCGTCTTTTGAAAATGGTAAACAGTGTATTATTCAAGAATTGCCAACACCGTTTGGTATTGCAACAACTGAAGTAATTCCAATTCGTGAAGTTAAAGGTGTCAGTGACAAATTCTATCTTTTTTATTATTTATTACTTCCCGATGTGCGTGCTTTGCTTACAAAGAGAATGCAAGGGACAACAGGTAGATTGCGCTTAGGTCCTAAAACACTTGCTGAATCGGAAATCTCACTTCCACCGCTGGCAGAACAATGCCGTATTGTGGCCAAATTACGGATACTATTTACACAATTAGACGCAGCAGTTGATAGTTTAAAAGAAGCACAGATACAGTTGCAAAGGTATCGTCAATCCATCCTCAAAACG
>JAAXHO010000193.1 GCA_012270795.1 Candidatus Poribacteria bacterium | reverse complement strand
TACAAGATATGTAAGTGATATTGTTCAATGTCAATCGCATCAAAAGTTACAGGCACTTTAGTAGTAGCAAGTAACAATAAAGACATAAAACAGGTAATTCAAACAAGGTGAAGACAAGCAAAACACAAGAAAAAATGCAGAACAGAAACAGAACAAGGTACAAGACAAGAAACAACAAAGCCTAACAGGACGGGACAAGACAAGAAGAAACCAAAACAAGACCAAAACAGAACAAAACTACAAACAAGGACACAGAAAAAATTATTATAATATATTATGTCTAAAGTCATTCATACAAAGCAAGACAATATTACAAGACATTGGAAGGAAACAACAATAGTAAACAACAAACTACAAAACTCAAGTAAGATGAGACTGAGCAATAACAAAATCTATCTGAGCACCCCAGTCTGGACTATGGTATGAAGAACGAGCCCCGCGAACACATTGAATTGCCGATCGTAACAAAGAAAAAGAAATGGTACATCTAAGCCAGTTCATAGTGGCACTGTAGGAAGTATCCCTCTTGTCCGCCAGAAGAGAGGCCAAATGCTTATAAAACACTGTTGCTTGTTTGGCCATTCCACCTGTTGCTGACATCACTAAGGGTGTAAAAGAAGCATGCTCAACCTCACGTACCCTTGACTCATACGTCCTTCTTTTTTCATTTTCATGCTTCAAGTATGTAGTAGTCAAGGAAGTTGATCTATTAGAGTCAGCATAGGGGTTGAAGATCCTGACATCCAGAAACGTAGTCTCATATCTGCCCCCCCAAAAACCATTCACCGCTATATCTAGACGAGCCCCATCAGTAGAATTCACTGAAGCACCAAGGGAGACATTCTCATGCACGGGCTGCAGGTCCGGCTCAAGTCTAACATTATTACAAACTTCCGTAAGAAGTTGAGCCGTAAGGTCCCGTATCTCATTATGCCTAATTAACGGGAATCCCCCTTTAGAGCATGAAAGAGCATGATTAACAGAAAAGGAAGTCCCGCACGCACAAGTAAGAGGGGTATTTGAAAGGCTCCATCCATACCTTAGTGCAAGACTGTCCAGAAAGGCTCTACGATGTAAACAAAATCCAAACTCCTTAATTGGCAAACAAGTCAGCCATACAGAAGCACCCTTTTCACTCGCCAGTAGTAAACCTCGTTTCAGCTCAACAGAGAGAGATTGCCTCAACTCATCTATTATAGCAGAAACGTATTTCGTCCTCTCACATTTAACATCCTTCCTCAGAGATAGCTGTTCACAGAAAACTTTCATATGATATTGAGAGTCTTGTTTGAGAATCAGATCAATTAAAGGTCTGCATATTCTCAAAGAGGATTCATATTCTGAGACGGAGGTCAGCTCTGGCTTATTCATTCCCAAGCCCCCACACCTAGCAGGAAGAGCAAAAATGTTCCGGAGATCATCATTTGGTGAAGGTTGGCCAGTGATTGCAGGGAAGAACAGGTTCCGCAAAGTATCCTCCAAAGGAACAAACAGGTGGCTAATTCCTCGAGTGGTTCTAGCCAAATAAGACCACCTGCTACTCAAACCATGAGTGTAAGCTGCATAAGCAGCCTGAGGTTGAGCGAGAGCAATGCTTGACAGGAGAATTAACTCCTTATTCCAGGAGGCTACCTTCATCTTGACATACTGTTGAATATAATCTGCTGTTCCAAGGGGAGATCCCAAATATGGTCTACCTTCACAAGTGACATTCACGTTTGTCCCCTGAAACACTGCCTTTGCAGCAGAATAATACTGGGACTTGGTAACCAACCAAGTCTTAGAAGCATTAGTAATATAACCATAGCCTGGACCAAGATGATTAAGTTCATCCCACCAGGTTTTCAAGTCTGAAACATTGCCAGAAGCAGACGCATCGTCTGCATACCATACCTGAAGGATGGGGGGAAGCTTCTCAATCAGGGGAAGAGTAGACAAAGCATAAAAAGGCATGGCAAGGGGATCCCCCTGAGTTACTCCTTCCTGCGACATAATCACCTCATTCTCAATAAACAGCTCTGATGGACATCTATAAGTGTTAATCAGGGTGGTGGCTAGGGGAGGACAAGTGAAGCGAACATTATGAAGAGCAACTCGACGATTCAAACTATTAAAAGCATTGTCAGCATCAACCAACAAAACTGCTTCTGTCTCTTCCTTCTGAAAAATGTCCTTGATTGCATGCACTGCAGCCTCCACACCCGATACTTGACCTGCACAGAGTTGCATGGAACCGGCAGCTTGTCGAACATCATCCCTGACAATCAAAAGAATAGCTTTGCCCATGATGCGGCGAGGAATCTCTCCAATGCCAATAGGACGCACACCCGGACACTTATCCAAAGCCACTAGTCGACATGCCAGCAAAGGAGAAATACATTTGGGATCAATGAACTCACACGCAATGCGCCTAGCACATCCAGCAATTGCCTTGCACAAATTAACTGAGGCCCTTTGAAAGGACGTACAGAGTCTCCTCCATGCAAAGGCATCCAGATATGAAGGCCCAGCAGCACCACTGGTATGAAGAGCGACTGACCGAATCAAAGTAGCATCCAGTGAGTCAAAGACAACAGGATGAGAGTTTGGAGGCTGCCCCTGGATAACCGACTCAGAACATATGGGCTTACTTGGTGGATGTTTCCTCTTAAGGACATCTCTTACAAACTCACTAGAGTGGGAATTTGTATTCGTTACTGCATCCAAAGAAAGGAAGCCACCTTTGCCACTATCAGACAATAACTGAAGTGCGGCGTGAGTCTTTCCCTCAAACATAAGCTTCGTAAACGTCCGAGTCAACTGTTTTTCTATATTCTGAGAAGGAAGTTTACACGTACTAACCAAACGATATTGTATAGCTCTACCCTCACGCAAAAGTTCATGTAAATTACCATCCTTCCAGAGGTCCAACCTCCGTTTCAGACAGTCTTGATGGTCTTTAGGTTTCGAGTTTCTGCTCGGTTTCTGCAAAAGGAGTAAAGGCAAAACAATTGCAGCTCTCAAAGCAATGGGCTCCAGGGCTGAACGTGAGGCAAAAGCCTCAAACAGTCTTGCGAGCTCAGACACAAATTTTATACCACAATTCCCCTGAGGGACCTTAAAGCAGTTCTTCCTCCAGCTCACAACTTCAGAGTAAGCAGAACAGAGAGATGACATAAAGGTGTCCGCGTCCACTTCTCCCCATGTGAACGACGGGGCAACTGCGGGAGTAAACGCAGGAAGAAGGTCATCAGCGAGATGTTCATTAGTATCCGCTGGCGACGAATAGAAGGCCAAGTTCGTGGTTCCAAGAGCAAGGGGAGATTCAACATCCGTCAGAGACATTCTGGAGACGCCCGAGCTGTTCTCCAATGATGGCAAGGTAGATTGACTGGGTACAGTAATATCATGTCCACCAGTAGTATTCTGACAAGTCCCAAGACGATAAGGCAGGCAGTCAATACAACAGCGGCCAGCTTTCACGCACGCACAACGCTTACACACGCAGCGACGAGCACAACTACAGCACGCCATACACCTGAAATACAATGCAGAAGCGTTCGAGCAGTCAGTGGACTCTCCTTGAAATATGCAGTATTGGCAGCAGAAATTA
>JAAXHO010000182.1 GCA_012270795.1 Candidatus Poribacteria bacterium | reverse complement strand
TGAAAGGCGAAAGGGTACATTTTGATTCATGAATGGGCTGTCCTGTGAAAGATATGAACCCTTGTCCATGTGTCCGCCGAGGTGGTTCTCTGGTTGCTTGCGTAACGTCAGATAATAATTCGTCACATCTTATGCAAAGAACACTTTACGCCATCCAAATCCCATTTTATTTCTTCCCAAGAAGATTTGCGCTTGTGCAAATGGGCCAAATAGGATATGTATGACACCAATACCATCGAAATCCATAGCCCGGAGAGGCCTGTCCTATCTAACGATTCTGGAAAACTCATTCCTTGACAACCAGGTGATTTTTAAATAGAATTTTCACATAGTCATAAATATGGTCATAATTTTTGAAAAGGAATAAAAAATGCCTTCTATTTCAAAAAGTAAATTGAAAGCCAATATGCTTAGTATCTTTCGTCATATTGAAAATACTGGCGAAGAAATGATTGTTACAGATCACAATCGTCCGGTTTTACGCATTCAGCCTATTGCACAAAAAAAGACAGTGGAAGAGGTGTTCGGCACCATTCAGGGCAAAGTCATCTACCGCGAAGACATCAATACACCGACCGCTGACGAATGGAAAGATCTGTCATGATCGTTCTGGACACTTCGGCTCTCATATTCTGGACCCTGGACCGAAAGCGACTATCTCAAATCGCGGCACAAGCGATCTCAGACGCCGACCACATTGCCATCAGTTCCATCTCTATTTGGGAAATCGGCATAAAAGTCAAAAAGCAAAAACTCGTTATACCGCTTTCCATCCAAGAATTTACGGATAAACTAAAACAAATTGACCGCCTCGATATTCTGCCTGTAGATACCCAAACCTGGATCAAGAACCTCGAACTTAACTGGGATCATGGCGATCCTGCCGATCGCACAATTGTTGCGACTGCCAGTTTGCACGCTTGCCCACTCGTTACCTCAGATTCTGCTATCCGCACATTTTATTTACAGACAATTTGGTAAGTTCGATTTCTCGAAAACTTAAAAAAGGAACGGAGTTGACGTGA
>JAAXHO010000143.1 GCA_012270795.1 Candidatus Poribacteria bacterium | reverse complement strand
AATAGTTCATCATAATGTGCCATGATACGTAATTATACACACTGCTAAAAAAATATCAAGGAAATGCTTGACGAAGTCTGATTTATCAAACTCACGTTATATTAGTTGCTATTTAGGTAGAAAATGTTTAATAAATATGTGATTTTAATTAGAAATTCTGTCTTGCACATGGTATCATGTCATTATGAACATTACATTGGAATCTATACAGTTAACCGCAACAGATTTGTCAGCATATTCTGCATGGCTAAGTTCGTCACAAGAGCTCTATTCACCAACCGCACCTGCGAAACCAATCGCCCTCTTCGGCTGGCGGGACCGTTGGTGGTTAAATAACGCACCTGCCGAACAAGTGGTACTACATTACTGGTTTTTTGAGTCATCTGATGATGCGTATACTGCAGCAGATGAGGGACGACTCAGATTGTCCGCACGTACCATCTCAAAATTCGGTGGACATGAATCTGCTTATCAACCGGTACCTCAAGATAAGGTTTCACTCGGCGATTCCCTTTGGAATACAGGGGCAAATTGGCTCTTCGTTCGAGGGACAGTCGTTGTATTAGTTACCGAAATCGGTGGGCAAGTTCCCGTTGAGACAACCCTTGAGATTGCACGGAAAATTCTTGAGAAAATAGATAAAGTACTTCAATAAGACAAATTGGAACTTTGTTTCTTAATACTCTTCGTGCCAGTTCTCAGATTGTCTTTCAAGACGGATATTTTCTGCACCTCCATAGTGACGATGCTCAAACCAAGGTAACGCATTTTCTGCAGCAGCGTTGGCATTGTGGAAATTTGTTGTCGCATCATTCTCAAGGAACTGTGTAACAGCAGCGATATCCGGATAAGATTGAAATACATTTTTCCAGATAGCACGTCCGCACAGGAAACCGCTTGCACCCCCAGCAGTAGCGAGTTTGACGTTTTCAATAAACTCCTCAATATCTACCCCAGCACTCAATATGACCCACGGTAATGTCGATGCCGCATCTAATTTTCTGCAGACATCTTCAACTTCGCTTAATCCGTAAGCAGATTCTCCAGCATAAAACCCCCGATCCTGATATTCTTCAGTGTATTTTAGATCCGCCGGAAATTCTAATTTTAGAATATCAACCTTATAGGACGGATCGGTAAATTCTTCAACGCTACGTATAACCAAGTCCGGTTTCTGTTTCGCAAACTCAAGACTCTTCGTTGTACCTTCAAAAGCATAACTCACAAGTTCAAGCAAAAACGGAAGGTCATGTTTTTCACATTCATCGCCAACATGACGGACAAAATCTTGCTGATGTTGTAAAGTCGCTTCAGAAGCATCAGGGTGATAATAAGCGAGCAGCTTAATAGCATCTGCCCCCGCGCGCTGCGCCTTCCCAATTGTCCAATTGGCAATCGGGTTAGAAAGCCTTTCATTTTCACTGACACCTTCACTAACATAACCAGACTCTTCATACGCCAAAAGTAGCGCGACATCTCGCGGAATCTCTGTAATTGAATACGGATGCCCGTAAATAGGGTCAGTCAATACCGCAGTCGCATTCGGGGCAAGTATTCTTGTAATCAACGTCTTTAACGATGCAACCTGATCGTATTTTACTTGTGGTTTCTCAATGCCGAGTGTCTCAGCGAGAGCGGTTACCATAGAACCACGTTGGTCAATCGCCATCATCTTAAACCGACCACTTTCATCGGCAAGTTTCATGAAACCTCGTAATTTTCCAGATGAAATAGCTGTTGTAGCCATTATAATGCGTCTCCTTACTAATATTCTCGATCAACAAAAAAATGAATTAAAGATAAAAACAGATGCTTTGCCCTATTATCTGGCAGATGGGCAAAATTCTGATTGAACTTTTCTGCCGCTTCTTTGAGTAACTTTTTAGAGCAGTTTTGCGCGTATTGAATAGAATTATATTTATGCATCAAGTGCAAGACACTTTGCACCTCTGCTTCCGTTTTTTCAGCACGGGCACGCGCCATGATGTCAATGACATGCTGCGCTTCTGCTGGTGTACATGCATTGAACAGATGGATGAGGACAAGTGTACGTTTGCCTTCACTGATGTCACCAGCAATCTCTTTACCGTATCTACCGACATCACCAATTAGATTGAGGACATCGTCCTGGATTTGGAATGCAACTCCTACAGATTTTCCTATATCAATAAACACATCGGTTTCCTCAGCAGTCGCACCACCGATGATCGCACCAACGCGACACGGTGTGATACAAGTATACCATGCAGTCTTTTGAATACACATTGTCAAGTAATCGTCTTCCCCTATGTTCCATTGGTTCTCGCGAACCCAACTCAGTTCAATGTGTTGCCCTTCAACGACCTGGTT
>JAAXHO010000017.1 GCA_012270795.1 Candidatus Poribacteria bacterium | reverse complement strand
TCTAAAAAACCGCGTGCAGTACAGAACATTATTTATTGCTGATAATTTGCCCATTATGCGAGGTATTGATTCTGATTGTATTGATCTGATTTATCTTGATCCGCCGTTCAATACCAATCGCAATTACAAAGCACCTATTGGATCGCCCGCCGAGGGCGCGGAATTCAACGATATTTGGACAGACGAGGAACTTATCAAGTTTCAAAAAGAATGGCATGGCGAGATTGCCGAAACTCACGAAGACCTTTATCAGATTATCCAAGCAACAGGTGCTATTTATGGGAAGTCCATGAGTATTTACCTTATGGCAATGGCTGTCCGTCTCTTTGAAATGCATCGCATCCTAAAGCCAACCGGTAGCATCTATTTGCATTGTGATCCAACCGCCAGTCACTATCTAAAAATCGTTCTGGATTCTCTATTTGGCAAGGAAAATTTCCGCAACGAAATTGTTTGGAGTTATCGTACAGGTGGTGTCAGTAAAAATTACTTTCCACGAAAGCATGACATACTTATGTTTTATGTGAAATCCAGCGACTACGTTCATACGCCTCTACAAGAACGAATTTATTATGAAAAACCGTTCTTTACCGAGAAAATTGACGAACAGGGGAAATATTATGCGGATGTTTATATTAGAGATGTTTGGGATGACATAAAACCACTTATCAATATGTCGAAAGAACGAACTGGTTATCCAACCCAAAAGCCTATTGATTTGATAGATCGCATTATCGAAGCTTCGTCAAACGAAGGTGATCTTGTACTTGATCCCTTCTGTGGGTGTGCTACGGCGTGTGTATCAGCAGAACAATTACAACGTCAATGGATAGGCATAGACATATCACCTTCAGCAGAAGATATTACCAAGTTGCGTCTTGAAGAAGCAAGCGCACAAGGCAAGTTATTTAGTCCGATCACAATGTCAGATATTACAATTAGTAACACTCCCCCCTCCGAACTGTTAACAAATCGGAAACTGCTGTCCAAAGACAATTACCGCTTGCGAAAGAACATAAAAATGAACTTTATGGTAGGCAAGAGGGACATTGTAACATTTGTAAACTTCACTTTCGGATTCGGAACTTAACAATTGACCACATCACACCGCAAAGTAAAGGTGGAACGGATCATGTAGAAAACCTGCAATTGCTTTGTGGTGCGTGCAACTCTTTGAAAGGAGACCGCACACAAGAATATGCCCTTGAGCGAATAGCAGAACAGAACGCCTTGCTGTTTGAAAAGATTAGGTTGTCAGAGGCTGCGTAACCAGCATACTATCGCGTAGAAACTTCCAAAAGATGTTGGTTCGGTGTCGGTTATTGTAAACATAGCAGCGTTCTGCAACGTACAAAGGCGTGTATCCTGTGGTGTAATGGTGATGCGTTCCATACCAAGCCCGTTTTAGCAAAGACCAGAAGCCCTCTATGGTATTCGTATGCTTATCACCATCAACGAACTGGACAGAATGATTGATAACCTCGTGTTTCATCGTCTCTGAAAGTTTGTTGTAGGAACGGAATTCGTCAGTAATAAGCGTGGATTCGTCCGTTTTGACGGCACGCTGGATAAAGTCAAGGATGGTTCGCCCGCTGACATCGGGTACAAGTTGAGCGACTACATTGCCACCGCGTTCCACAGCACCAATAACAGCGTCTTTCTCCGTGCCACGCCCGCGTTTAGAAGGTTCTGTAGACTTTTGATTGGATTTGCGAGGTTTACCGCCTATGTAGGTTTCATCCGCTTCTACAATGCCTAAAAGTAAGACAGAACCGACTTTATCTGCCATTTCAGCACGGATGCGGACTTGGATATACCAAGCCGTCTTTTGATTTAACTGTAGATCACGGGCGAGTTGATGGCTGGATATGCCCTTCTTAGCGTTAACTATGAGAGAAATAGCGAAGAACCACTTTTGAAGCGGTATTTTCGTTCCATGAAACAGTGTGCCGTGTAATACTCGGAACGTAGCCTTACAATCTTGGCAGTTCCAACGTCCTATGCGTCCTGTTTCGGTTTCATGCTGGCGTTCTGTGAGTTTTTGACTTTGGCAGTGTGGACATTCAGGCTTCCCTTTCCAGCGGACTTTCTCAAGGAAGTGAATACACGCCTCTTGATCGGGAAAGCGGTCCATAACTTCTATCAGATTCATGACAAACTCCTATGATAAAAGAGTTGCATAATTCTGATACTTTCTGATAGAATAGAAAAACCGCAATCAGAAAAGCAACTCTCGATTGTAATTGGTGGGGAGGTTGCCTCCTCCCCACTTCACTACAACTATTTTACCGTAAACCCGTTAAGTTTGTCAAGCAAAAAAGTGCCATAAACCCTTTATTTATCACGGTTCACAGCACTTTTCTTATGTCCAAAACTACTTATTGCG
>JAAXHO010000103.1 GCA_012270795.1 Candidatus Poribacteria bacterium | reverse complement strand
TTCCTAGGCGGTTCGGTAATACACGACTTCGCGTTTACGCTTATGGTAGGGGTTGTCGTTGGGACCTACTCGTCTGTTTTCGTGGCAAGCGCGTTCGTGGTCTACTGGAGAAAAAGAAAGGCGGGCGAATAGAGACCGATCGTGTTTTGACGGATGCTACGTCGAATGCGGGTTAGAACGAATTTTTGCGATCCGTACAACGTAGATTTGAGGGAGTACTATAGAACTATTTGATACCAGCTTGAATTTCCAACCACCGGAATTCTAGCTAGGGGTTTCTTACCTCTGCACAGCATGAAAATAACACCGGAAGAATATCTCGAAGATCGAGTTGAGGAGCAAATTAATTGGTACAACCGGAAAAGTATAAGCAACAAAAAATGGTTCTATTTGTTACAAATTATTGTTTTGGTAATGTCTGCAACTGTGCCGGTGGTCTCGATACTTTCTATAGTCTTTGAAAGCATATGGATACGGCTCGGTATAGGTATACTGGGCGCAATTGCAGCTATAGCAACAGGGATTATCTCAATTTGTCAGTTTCGTAAGAACTGGATTGAGTACAGAACAACGGCCGAATCGCTAAAGTGCGAAAAGTACATGTTTAAAACCAAAACCGGCTTCTATGCGGAAAGAGATGCCTTTCCAGTTTTTGTCGAGAGAATCGAGGCATTGGTCAGCAAAGAGCATACAGATTGGAAGCAACATCTGAAAATCCAGAAATAGGCCGATTAGCAAATATTGTCTCACAGGAAGTTGATGAAAATTAATCGTGTGGAAGATTAAATCTCACCGATACATATAAAGGTTGACTAGGTTTAGTAAATTCAAAAAACATAGAGAAACCAGACTGTTAGAAAGGTTCAAAGAGATAAAAGTTTACAAGAAATGACTTGGCGGCAAATGCCGTATTGTAGACATATCCTTAGTGGAGTTCAGCACCAAGCATTGCGCTTAGAACTGTTAGCACAAAGTTACTAGAGACATTAGGTATTACACAGGGAGTCATTCGACTATAATACTGAATAGGACAGCCTCAAATCTGTTTCGTTACTCAGTTATCTCAACTTCGTGTTGAGTTTAGTCAAAGAAACAGAAAATGATTGCTGATTGAACTGGATAAATCGCAGACAACCGGCTTTAAAAACAAACGGAATTTAAAAAGAAGTTAATCAGGTAAACGAGTAAACAACTATGGTGGAGAATCGAAGAACGGAACTATATGTTGCCGAAACGGTTCTGCAGTTGCCTTGCTTTTTTCCGTCAGTTTCAAGCGTAGTAAAAACCAACATTGCCCCGGCTGAATATATAGAGTTTCTGAGTTTTTCCACGCAACCACATTTTCTTATTTCGGCTTATGACGTTGCTAGCTGTGGTTCTGAAGATCGAGAGAGAATAAAGACCGCACTTGGTAAGAGCAAAGAGCGTGGGGCGATAATACTGATGGATAGTGGCAACTACGAGGGATATTGGAAAAAAGACGAAACTTGGAAAGTAGACGATTTTCACAAAGTCGCAGGGTTTTGGGAAAACGATCTTTGTTTTTGCTACGACAATCACTATCCTCCCGATTCCGCAGAAGCAATTGCGGAAGATGTGGTTACAAGAGTGATACGTGACCAAAAATGTGCTAGGGGGGTTGTCTGTCCTATAATACATGGGGAAACCAGATTTCTGCCCGAATCAGCAAAAAAGGCGGCAGAACAACTTTTCCCTTTGCTCTTGGCAGTCCCCGAACGAGAATTGGGGGAAGGTATAATTGAACGAATTCAGACTATAAAAAGAATACGAAAATCCCTAAACGACCTGGAAACTTATTTCCCCTTACATTTACTGGGTACGGGTGACCCAGTCTCGATTATCGCTTATTCAATGGCAGGGGCTGACAGTTTTGACGGACTGGAGTGGTGTCAGAGAGTCATAGACTATGAAACAGGCAGTCAGGCCGATTTTCAGCATTGGGATCTTTTCCGGCATCAAACGAACCGAGAACTGCCGGAAGACTTTCCCCATAAATATTCCGTCTTGATGCACAATTTGGATTTCTATGCGCAATTCATGAAGCAACTACATAACGCCGTAAAAAACAAAGATACAGATACGGTTCTACAACAGTATACAACAGAGAACCAAGCTTCTTTATTGATTGATGTAATCAAACAATAATGAGTAAAACGTTCGCAAGCCAACTTCCGCTTTCGGTCATTAAAAACGCTATTCTGGATATCTGTATCATCCTCGAAGAGCAAGAACTAATAATTGCCTCTTTAGAGGCTTACAGTGAAAACGATCTTTGGCGAGAACTTGTGTCCTGCATTCTAGGAAGCCGGGTCAGGTTCGAAACCGCCTGCGCTGCGGTAAGATGGCTAGACGATATGTGTTTGTTATGTCACTTGCGTCGCACCTCAAACTTTGACCAATATGAAACTGACATATTGGCTACTCTTTCGGGAAAGTATCCGTTTTACAAGCTTCGAGCGAATCAGATACGACGTGCGGCGGAGTCACTTTATGGTTCTGGGGGTTCAATTAAGGACCTCTTGGATAATACAGTCGATTTTCGCGAAATGCGGCAATATCTGGTATCTCAAATCCCAGGGCTGGGGCCAAAGCAATCCAGCTTGTTTCTTCGCAATATAGGATACGCTGACAGCGTTGCTGTTTTGGATGTTCATGTTTTGACCTATATGAATTGGTTTGGCTTGACAACGGCTCTTGAGAAATCAATTCCGACGATACACAAGTACGAAACCTTGGAGAATTCTTTCGTTGAACATTCCCTTTCTTTAGGATATTCTCCAGAACAGTTCGATCTTGCCGTGTGGTTAGTTATGAGGGTAGTGAGAGAGGAATATAAAACATGGGATTAGTGACTCTTGTATCCGGAGGTGTTGACTCCATGCTCATGAGCCTCTTTGCTCACGAGGAGGGTGTCAAGTTATTTCCCCTTTTCATTGATTATGGGCAGCTTGGGGTATCCAAAGAATGGGAAACATGCAGGCAACTACACGAACAGTTTGGTCTACCGGAGATCACTTATATGGACCTCTCAGGTTTCGGGAAAATTATTCCAAGTGGTATTACAGATTACAGATTGAGAATAAACGAAGATGCTTTCTTGCCTGGCCGCAACCTTCTTTTTGTGCTGGCTGGAGCAGCCTACGCCTTAAAAGTCCAAGCTGATAGCGTGGCAATAGGTCTACTTTATCAATCGGATCACATTTTCCCGGATCAAGACGAAAAATTTATTGAAGGGTGTGAAAAAATGATTGAAACATCCATGGGAAAACATATTAATGTCATCGCTCCGTTAATAGAGTTTTCAAAAACAGACGTGCTGACTATGGCCCGTGCACGCGGACTAAAAAACACATATTCCTGTCACGCAGGAGGCGATAGACCTTGCGGGGTATGCATAGCGTGTGTTGAGATTGACAACGCCTAGACAAAGGAGGAACCATGGGAGGTAAATACTCAGGTGGTGGAAGTCTAAGTCCAGAACACCTAAAAGAGCTTGAACGAAGCGCCAAGGAATCCATAGAAAAAGGGGTGTCCGCCAAGGTAAATGCGTTTATAAGTTTTGATTCTGAAGACCTCGACGAAGTCAACCTGCTACGCGGTCAAGCCAAAAACCAGAACAGCGATATCGAATTCAATGATTGGTCGGTTAAAGAACCCTTTAATAGCGAAAGAGCCGAGTATATTCAACGTCGTATCCGGGAACGTATCAGGCAGTGTTCAGTTACAATTGTTTATCTTTCCGAAAAGACAGCTAGCAGTAAATGGGTTGATTGGGAAATAAGAGAAAGCCTTGCTATGGGTAAAGGAGTCTTTGCTATGCACAAAGGTTCTAAACCGCCCAGACGACTTCCGAAAATTATTAAGGATAAAAATATTCCCGTTGTGCCTTGGAACCAACGGGAATTGGCAAAAGCTATTAAAAAACAGTCAGAAGATCTCTGAGAAAGACTTAAAAGCAAATATAAATCGATCTTAATAACATAAGTTCCGAGATTACTGATTTTATTTGTGGTGAGACATCACATTTTTTCAAAAAAGCTAGGGTCCTTAAACACAGTGTCTAAGGCTGAATTAAATGTCAGATAAATTGGTTTAGTATCGGTCAAATCTCCATCTCCATACTCATCATTTGCGAAGACGTCAGATCTAAGAATAGTGAGCGTTTTCCTGTAACGACCCAACCCTATAATTTCTTCAGTTCCGGAATACTATAGGAAGCACCAAACCAGCCTTTTAATTTTACCCTCTTTTGCACACGTTTCGCTCCTATGACATCCGCTTTGATAATCGGTCCCATAACGGTTAAATATTTCCCGTCTTGCTTCTGAGAACACACAATCCGGGCACATGATGGAAGAAACGCTGCAGGAGATAAGAAACCAGATAGATTCTGACCTTGAATCAGTCTCGACCGAAGCTGATCTCGTCAG
>JAAXHO010000267.1 GCA_012270795.1 Candidatus Poribacteria bacterium | reverse complement strand
GTTTGTGTCGCCATGGGTTTGCTCCTTTGGGAGAATGGATTTTGTTGCTAACCTTAATTCTAACCCGTGGCGACATTAAAATCAAGTAATATCAGTAAGTTACTTGTCCCCCCCCTCCTTACTTGTCCCATCCGATTTGGGCTTGGGGTGAAATCTCCGGTTTCTGGAGCGAATCAGCCGGTTTTCAAGAGTTTTTATGGAAATCCTGGGGTAAAAAGTTTTTTGCCCCGTGCGAAAAACCTTGGTCTATATGCGTATACTCAACTACGCAAATGCCTCTTATGGAACATGAAACAGTTTCGCAATTATCAATTGACTCTATCGACAAGTCCATGGATTGTTGTAGGTTTTCCTTGAAATAAGAATCTTTGTTAAATAAAATTTAGCCGAGCAAGTAGGGACAGAAGACATGAAAAAATGGGAAGTCGTAGGGGATAAAGCTTCTATAGTTTTATTAGGTAGCTTTAATCCAAGAATTTTTCATCCAGAATGGCTTATAAATTGCCAAATTGTGGATTCTTGGAATTATAGTGAAGAGACAATAATCTGTGTGCCAGATTTTGCTCAAATACATCTGCCTGATAGCAGGACTTTAAGTGTTTATATCAATAGGTTTATTTTGGAATCAACTCTAGCTAGCAATAACCTTGCATTAGCCGATCTAGTAACAAGTATATTTGTTAGATTACCAGAAACGCCACTGGAAAAGCTTGGCATGAACTATTCAGCTACTATCCATTTAAGAAATCAGGAATCTTGGAGGAATTTCGCTAAAAATTTTGCACCTATTTCACCTTGGAAAGAAGCTTGCTCGTATTTACAGTCTGAATTAACAGATAATCGAGAAAAAGAGATAGGTCTTTGGTCGATAACGATGCACTTTCCTAGGCCTGATGAACTGAATGGTTTTCTTCGTCCTAAAATCGAGGTTGCGAGTTCTGAAAATCGAACACTTGCTTTCAGTATAAATAATCATGTTGAACTTGACCAAGTGGAAACGCCAGAAGCAATGAAGATTCTCTCAGAATACTGGGAAAATTCTTTACCGATAGCAGAGCAACTAGTCGAGAACATGATGAATAACCAATTACAAGATTAAAAAATGAACAACTTAGCTCTTGAAATCAGCGATTTGGCTTTTGAAGAACTTGATGAACCAACGAGGGGTTATAAAACGACTGTGCCTGAAGATACTGTTTCGATTGATGATCAGGATGCGAAGTCCAGTGCAGTTATAGAAGAAAAAGTTAAAAAAGAGTTGCCACGATTAATCACTCCTTCACCACAAGAACAGAATCTTGTAGAGGATGTAAGGCAAATCTTTGCTGGCTTTGTTACGAATATTGGAGACTACGGAATAACCGCTAGAGTTTCTGATATTACTGATCCCTCAAGGCCTGATGAAGAAATCGTATTCGACATTAATGAGATCGATGAAAGAGAACTTTCTCTTGTTGAATTAGGGGCGCAGTTTTACTGGCATATCGGTTACAAACAAGGTCACAAGATCTCAAGGCAAAGATTCTCTGTGATAAGATTCCGAAGATTACCGCGGTGGACAAAAGATGAACTTGAGTCTTCTAAACAAATTGCGAAGGAATATGCAGAATTTTTCAGGGGTGATTAACGGCAAAAAACCAGCGAAAGATGTTTCTGAAGTTTCATTGTTTGGTCCTGGAATCGGAGAATGCATTGTCATACATCTTGGTGATAATAAATGGTTTATCATAGACAGTTGCCGTTGCCCTTTAACTGATAAACCGATTGCGATTAAATATCTAGAGGAACTTGGAGTACAAACAGCAACACAAGTTGAAGGCGTACTAATTACTCATTGGCACAAGGATCACATTAATGGTGCCTTTGACCTCATTAATAAGTGTGATAGCGCGCAAATTTACTTTTCCGCTGCTCTTCTGAAGAAAGAGGCGATTCAACTAAGCAAGCTTTATAAAAAAGACTCTTTTGCTTCTACGGATACGGAAATTAGGGAGTTCGGGCAAATTATAGAGCACCTGCGTAGTCGAGAAGATTACTCAAGGGCGAATCCCGTTCATGCGAGTTCCACTCTTTGCCAAAGAACCACTCCACTTCAGATAAGGTTATTGGCTTTATCGCCAAGTTCACAAGCGGTTAATCAGTCTATAGCGAACCTTGCTCAGCATATTCCAGAAGCTGGTGATTTCAGGGTCAGGCATGTCATCAGGCAATCCAAGAATCTCAATTCAGTTGTCTTATATTTTGAGTTTGGTTCCTTTAGTGCAATATTTGGTTCTGATCTTGAAGAAACCGGAAATCCCAATACTGGCTGGTCCGCTATCCTCAATGGTGGGATGAAAGACACCCTGAGCCTTAAACTAGGGAAATTGTTCAAAGTTCCTCATCATGGCAGTGCTAACGGGCATAATAATTGTGTCTGGAAGCTTTTGCTTGATAATAAACCTCTGGCAATCACAACGCCATATTATGGTGGTCCTAGCGGTTTGCCAACTGACCAAGATATAAGAAGAATTCAAGGATTAGCGTCTGAATTCTGGATAAGCAGGAAACCACGGCCTCCTAAGCCTCCTAAACGGGACAGAATGGTAGAGCGGGAAATGGACAATGTTACCCGTAGTCGCTCTGCAATTAAGGATAAAATGGGTCATATCCAGGTCCGTGCTAATGGGCGGGGCTCTTTAAGTATTCAAGGCAACGAACACGCGGTCAGCTACAGGCTATGAGTCTTAAGACAAACTGACAGTTTGAAATGAACCGAAAAGCTGCGAGTATTATCTCAGTTGTTTTCCTGTTTCTTCTCTACCTTTCCTGCGAAAGACCTCCCGAGGTCCCGGGTCCCGAGTCCAT
>JAAXHO010000252.1 GCA_012270795.1 Candidatus Poribacteria bacterium | reverse complement strand
TGTAATTAACTGGCACAAGTCGTGATTAAATATTATCAGTAACGAAGGATAGTCGTTGAATCACCGATTACCCACAACGTGCCGTTAGGTGACATCACAATATCTCTGAGATTGTTTTTTGTTGGAGAACTATCGTTCAACCAAGTTACACCACCATCATTTGTATGTAGGATAGTTCCATTATCTCCAACTACCCATCCCTGCTTATCAGAAATAAAAAGGACAGCATTGAGATTTTCATCAGTTGGCACGGTTTGATCAATCCATGTCTCCCCACCATCAACGGTTAACATGATAGTTCCCTGGCTCCCAACAACCCAAGCGGTTTTGGGATTGACGGCATAAACGTCTTGTAATTCCGCCGAACCCATATTAATTGCCCATGTTTCTCCACCGTCAGTCGTTCTTGCAATTGTTCCTGCAAAACCGACTATCCACCCAATTTTTTCATTTAGAAAATGGACACCGAAAAGATTGTTAAAACCTGCACCTGAAAAATTAGTGTCAATGTCTACACCGTGCCAAGTTTCACCAGCATCCGTAGTACGCATCACTCTTCCTGTTTCACCAACAGCCCATGCATGTGTCTTTGAACAGAAACTCATCGCATAACTTGCCAATGCCCCTTTCCAACCCATAGTACCACCAAACTTTATCCGTTTCGCTCTTCCGTGTCCTTCATCCCCAGGGTCGCTCAGACTTTTCCATGTCTTACCGCCATCATCTGTTTCAAGAAGTGCTGCGTTGCTGCCAACAATGTATCCCCGCTTTTTATCAATAAAACCGATACCAAAGAGTTCAAAAACATCACCGCTATGCTGAGGCACCCAAGTATTTCCACCGTCATTTGTGTGAATAACACTTCCTGCTAAACCCACTGCCCAACCGAGTTTGTCATTTGCAAAATGTACTGCGCGCAGGTCCTTTATATTAGATACGATGTCCCAAGTATCACCACCATCAGTCGTATGTAGGATTGTTGCTTTATCACCTACTACCCATGCTTCACTTGCACTTTTCATGTGAACACCCTGCAGCCGTGCAGCGACTTGCTGGGGTAATAGGGGGCGCCATTGTGTTCCACCATCAGTTGTACGGAGGATCACACCAAATTCTGCAGCAGCTAAACCATTATTCTTATCAGCAAAATGAACATCGTATATCGGTTCCGGCATGCCGTTAGAATGAGGGACATTACTGTTTTGTACTTGCCAATTCTTCCCATCAACTGTGCTAACAACAGCACCGCCGGCACCGACTGACCATCCAGCCTTTTCGTCAAGC
The DNA here is from genome assembly GCA_012270795.1 of Candidatus Poribacteria bacterium. Classification (GTDB taxonomy): domain Bacteria; phylum Poribacteria; class WGA-4E; order WGA-4E; family WGA-3G; genus MSPOR6. The sequence goes on along the minus strand of JAAXHO010000252.1, from coordinate 949 downwards.
ATTGCTATCGCATTGAGGGTGTTGACAGTAGCACTTGTTTGAAACGACCATGACTCCCCACCGTCTTTAGTGTGTAGTAATGTGCCACCACCGCCTGCTGCCCAACCGACTTGCTGATTGACAAAATGGATACCCTCAATTGTGTTGTTCGTGCCGACCTCATGCTTGAACCATGAAGTCCCACCATCTTGAGTAGACATGACGAAACCACCATCACCGCAAGCCCACCCATGCATTTCATCTACAAATGAGACATCTAACAAAGCAACACGGTTTCCTGTATTTAATTTATTCCAGAACTGCCCGCCATCAACTGTCCTCAGCACAGTGCCATTTTCACCCACAACCCAGCCAATCTTAGGACTAATAAATCTGACTTTTTTGAACTCAAGTCTAAATGGAATAGGTTGCTGAATCCACGTCTTGCCACCGTCTGCTGTGTTTAATATGATGGAATTGCTACCGACTATCCAACCATTCTGATTGTCCACAAAAAAGACATCAGAGAAGGACGATTGCCATTTTGCTTCACTAACAGTTACCCAATTTTTCTGTGCCATGACTAACGACGATGTGCTAATCAATAGAAGTAAGACTAATGTAAATATAATACGCCGCTCCATACTATTTTCCCTCCTACATTTTGATAAATCATTCACATGAATACTTCGTGTGGAATTAATAAAGAAATATTCGTAATATGAGATAACATCTATAAATCCGTTAAAGTATACCACGATTCAGTTTATACGTCAATGTGAATTTGGAAACATAAAACCTTTGCAGGTTGGAGAATTCATTGCTATAATACCAATTCTAATAATATTGTCTCATTAAGAAATTCCACTGTTATTGCTGGTTGGGGTGACTCTCTTCGGTAGGAGGGGCCCGGGGAATGCCATTGGGCGAATGAGCTTGGTAGAATACGCCAAATCAACGGTATGAATGC
>JAAXHO010000145.1 GCA_012270795.1 Candidatus Poribacteria bacterium | reverse complement strand
CCTAAAAACTGTCCGAAGTGTTGATTCATGAATTTGCTAAAAATTTCCATAATTTTATTTTTTACAAATAGTTATGCAAATAGTTATGCAATTTCTCCTAAAAATCTTTGTTTCGATACAATAACCGGCAAGTCCAGTATTTAGGCCAATTTCTCAGATTTTTGGACAAAGTCGAGGTGAATATGCGTATTCTATTTGATATTTTACATCCAGCACATCTAAATTTCTACAAGAAAACGATTCGGAATCTACAGGCTGAACACGACATAACTGTCCTGATTAGACATAGAGGGGATTTGGTTGATTTTGCCAAGAAAGAGATCAGTATTCCCTTTAAGGTTGTTGGAAAGCATTATGGATCACGCATTGGCAAACTGTTCGGCTTATTTCACCGCATAGCCTATTTGATTTGGGAGGGATGGAAGAATCCTTACGATGTCGCAACCAGCCATGGGGGATTTTACGTTTCAATTGCTTCGTGGATTACGGGGAAGAGATCAGTGGTTTTTTACGACAATGCCGAATACAAACTTTTATTTTTTCTGTGCCGAAGATTCTCTTCAAAATTTATGATTCCACAGCTTTTGGGAATCACGGGAAAGAATATTGGCACTTTCAATGGATATAAAGAACTCGCGTATCTCAACCGTTTTAAACCAGAAAAAGAAATCCTAAAAAAGTATGGCGTTCAAAAGAAGAAGTACGTTTTTATCAGACAAATTGCACATATCAGTTTGGATTACTGGTCTGACGATTCAAGTCAAAATATGAAGACAATATTGGATTCTCTGTATGAAAATAAAGTTTCTGTAATCGCCTCAGTTGAAGAAGGGGCCGCCCAAATCTCGGAATTTCGAGAATTTGATAACATATATGTGCTACCGGAATCTACAAGTGACATGCATACCTTATTGTGTTATGCCAAATGTGTGATCTCGTCTGGAGATACGGTTGCCAGAGAGGCGGCTTTGCTTGGTACGCCAGCGATATATATTGGTGGTCGAGACATGAAAATCAATAGCGAGTTGATGAATCTCGGCCGGTTGAATTGTCCAGATGTAACCGAGATTATACCGACTCTGAAAAGAATGCTTTGCGAAGAAAAGGACTTTTCACAACAGAATACAGATTGGGATGATACGACGGATGTGATTATACAAGAGCTAATAAAATATGATGGCTGATCACATTATGACACAGTTTAGACAGGCTTTATACGACCGATATCTGTCAACTTTTAAAGACGATGGATCATGGGAGAGAAAACGAGCCATTATTCATAGCTGGTGTGAGCAAAATCTTCAGCCCTTTCTGAAAACATTATCAAAAAAAAGTCGTATTTTAGAATTAGGCTGTGGTCAGGGGCAAGTCCTTGACTTTTTAAATGAACAGGGATTTTCAAGTGTAGAGGGTGTTGATACCTCAAAAGAGCAGGTTATGGTCGCAAAAAGATACGGATTACAAGTCTATCACTCGGATGTATTTGATTTTCTCCAGGCATCTCATCAGGCGTATGATCTAATTCTCGCAATTGATTTTGTTGAACATTTTACACGTCAGGAGTTGATCCAGCTTCTTTATGGCCTAAAAGAAATTCTGAATAAGGGCGGCCATTTAATTTTGCGAACCCCTAACGGACAGGGAATTTTTGCGGGTCAAATCATCTATGGTGACCTGACTCATCTGACCATCTTAACGCCACAGTCTTTGAGGCAAATTTTGAGATTTACAGGATTTGAAACTGTGAGTATGAAAGAGTCTCTATTTTCAAGCAGGGATTTAAAAAGAAAAATTAGATACATGCTTTGGAATTTATTAAAGATAGGGTTAAATATGATGCGAAGGATCAGTTCCGGTAAAAGTCAGGATATTTGGACTGAAAACTTTGTATGCATTGCAAAAATAGATGACCAATAAAACTACATTGAGTTGTGGTACACTATGATTCAATACTCAATATATGGCATATATCAATGGTTTGGACAGAATTATCAGAAAAGCGTATTATACACACCCCCGCGAAGATGCGCTCGTGATGTTAAAACCGCTCAATACCCGATTGTCCGATTGGGTGTCGCAGGTGTTTAAAGTGTGATCTGCAGAAAAAAACGCGAATAATTTGAGCGTTTTTCGTAGATGGACGCAGATATGTAGGGGCGAGGCATGCCTCGCCCGTCATTGTGGGCTGCCCGCTGATCGCTGGGAGGGTAGTGTTGAGGGGACTTTAATCTCCCCAATACAGATTGTGCCCTTGCCCGGGGAACCATAAGAGATCGACGCTCATGCTCACAATGAGCGATAGGGTGTATCCCACGATCATGCCGATGAAAAAGGGTTTTGCCCTGCGATACAGCGCGATTCCTCCCAGGCGGAAGATGATAAATTTAATCAGCCAGGTGAGAAATACAGACAAGATGGCGGTGCGCGCCGAATAAAAGGTTACGACTGTAAAACCGATGGGATGGAGCGGCCACCAGGTGAATCGGTATTGGCACAGGGTCAAGATGCCCATTGTCAATGCGCCATAAGCGGTAAATGCCATCCGAAGACCGTAGTGCGTCTCTTTGCCAATGTCGCGGATGGATGATACAATGCCGTCGTAATAACGCGGTGCGGCAACCCGAAACATGTACGAGCCAAAATTAAACGCGCCATCGGTATAGCCCAGATAAATTGTCGATGCGGCGGCGGCAATGAGTGAGAACACAAATGCAAATGCGATGGTTAAGCCCAGTACGCGTGCCCGATTGCCCAGGCCGATGCTCAACCGCGCGGCATGGGCGGCAGCGGGCATGGTAAAGCTTTTGCCGTTTTGATACATGCTGCCCACTTGTTGCCGCATGGCAATTGTGTTTGGCGATAGTGTATCGGGCGGTGCGAATCCCATTATGCCCGTGCCCAGGCTGCTGGG
>JAAXHO010000006.1 GCA_012270795.1 Candidatus Poribacteria bacterium | reverse complement strand
AATGTAATTAACTGGCACAAGTCGTAGTAATAGTAAATTTTATACCATTTTACTTTATAATACACCATTTCCGTAGGCGGGGAATGCCTAAATGGCATTCATACCGTTGATTTCGGGTAGAGCTTGCGAAACCCGACCTACGGAATAATGTAAGATTATCATATAGAAATGGTATTAGAATTACCTGAACACTTGATCTATGGGTTTAGCAAACTTAACGGACTGTGTGTTGTAGCACAAACTGCCAGTTTGTGTGCTAAGATGCCCAATCTGGCAGATTGTGCTACAGAAATGTCTAAGTAATTATATGCTTTACTATAATTCCGACTTTGAGAAAGGGTCCATACCACCTGAACGCCACCAATTGATACGGTAAACGACTATCTGCTTTATCAATGCCTCCTCACACATTTTCCATGTTGTATCTGGAGACAGTCCGAATGTGTTAATATACACGTCTCTTTCATCTCTATTCATCGTTTGCCAGTAGGTTCGTGCTGGAATTAAAAGACCCATCCGGGTGTCTAAAGCACTCTCATAGTCCGAGAAATCAAAGAATGGGTGTCCCAATTCCAGCAGGCGTGCAAGATATGCATCCCATGGGTAGACAGTCTCTGCATGTGTTTTGCCTGAATAGTTACCAAACTTATCATGCAGTTTTACATCCCACAGTACCCGCATTTCGTCAATGGTGTAGCGTTGATAATATTTTTTGACTGTGGCAAGATTAAGCTCATCCCAGTGTTTATACCATGCAAAACCTTTAACACTATCCAATTCAAGGTGGTGTTCTTGTTCGGTAACGTTTAGTGGTGAGGGTGCCTCTGCCTTCTGCGTCCTGAAATAGATGGAACACACAGTAGCAACGCTTATGATGACGATAACGAACTGAATTATTGGGTTTTTCACTGTGTTTTTTATAAAACCCAATACCTTAATCATCTTCATTCGATGGAGGTGGTGAACTTCCTTCAGGTGGCAAAGGCGGTGTCGGGCGTTCTGGGCGTTGCAGTGGTTTCATCATCGCTTCACCCTCTTTCCTAATCTTTTCCAATTCCGTAATGATTTTTCGGAGTTCCTGCAAATCTCTTGGCAATTGACCACCGTGAAGTAACTCCAGTTCTCTAAACCATTGATTGACAACATCAGGTTTACGGAGTTCGGGCGGTATTTTTCGCTGCGGTGGTGTCCGTTTTGCATCGTGCTGCCGATGTTGCTGTTCCATTTCTGCCTCAGGAGTTTGAGGTGTTTCATGTCCGTGGTCATGTTCATGATCCTGTGAGTGTTCGTGTGGGATGGGATCAGTTTGTTTGCCTTTATCGGGTGGATTGAGCATCGCGTCCAATTCCAACAACAGTTCATGATCTTCAATTTGCTGCTGCAGTAGGTTTAGTGACTTTTCCAATGATGCCATATCACGTTCATAGAAACGCGGGGATGGAGTGTCCGATGGCAAAGGTTTACCACCTTCATCCGTATAGATGACTTTTATCCCTTCAGGGACAACACCATACGTTGCCAGTGCATCTTCCTCTTCATCGGTTAACTTAGTTCCAGTGAATGTTGAAAGACCTTTTTCCGGGTTAATATGGACATACACAGTGTTCTTCTTGAATGGAATAAAGGTGCCATCAGGTCTAACAGAACCACCTTTAATACTCGGATCCAACTCAGTTGCTTCTTCAAATGTATGAAAGGAAGTAATAAGCGTCTTAAGAAACGCATCTTCATATTCTTCCCACGTATCTATATCAGGTGGTAAATGAAGTCTCTCACGCATACGATCTCTCGTCTCTTCATCCCCAGATTGCCACCGATCCTTATGTTTTATCATGTATATTCTTCGTTGTAACGCGACACTATAATCCCCTGGGTGGGCAAAATGTTGTCCCAATTCCAAATTGCGTTGGAGCCATTCCTTTTGAGGATATGCGTCATCAAGATAATATGGATAATTTGGTCCGAAACTGCCAGCATAAGATTCTGACCATTTTTCTTGCATTTCGTTTACCGTATAAGGCTGATACTTTTCTCTGATGTATTCAAGATCAAGACGTTCCCATGCACGCTGAATAGGATGCTTTACGTCGGAAACTTTGTTCGCTTTCACAGCATTTTCAGGCAGATCAGTAACTTCATAAGTGTGGCGATGTTCCACAACGGTACCGTCAGGAGCAATGTGTTCATGAGATTTGGAGGTGGGAAGCTGCTCTGTAACAGACACCACTTCTTTTCTTCTGTTGCTAAAATATATAGACAAAACTGTAGCTGCAATGAATAAACCTAAGGTTAACAAAATCATCTTTTTTTCATAATATTGATTCCCTAATAATGATTATTACTGTTGAAATATTTTTTATAGACTATGAATCAACAACGAGTTCTTAGCCGTGCTCTCGCTGTTGATTCAGAAGTGGTTACCACAAGCAGTGTCAATACAGACTCAATAATAGTTTTGACAATTGTGAAGGTCAAAACCAGAACAAAGTGTGCAAAGATATCCAGTAGATGCGTCCTCAAGATATCCATAAGCCAAAACACTCTTATCTTGTTTATAAATAACCAAATCAAACGGGTTACCTTTAAGCCTTGCCTTTATTCCGTAGCCGCGGGCGTGGAGTCTATCATATTTTATTTGGAATTCATAGGAATATGACGCAGAAATGCTACCGATGTCACCATCAAGTGTCCCACCAAAAGAACCATCTCTTTTTTCTGAGTATTCATCAAGGGAAACCTTAATAAAAAGTGATGAACTTCCATACCACCGAGTTTTCGGTCTATACCTTTCTTCACAACGCGGAGAAAAAAAACCTACAACTTCATGATAATTCACTTGGGAAAATTCAAGATCTATTTCTCCCCAACCTTGAAATTTAGAAGCTCTTTCAGGTAAGGCATCAACATTTTCAAGACTCGGTGATATTTCTGCTTCACACAACAAATGGGTCGTATAGGCGTTTCCAGTGATTTGTAACACATAAATCATCTGATCTATTTCGTCTTCTGGTGACCAGAATTGTTAGGATCATTCGTCTGTTCTTCAGTCGCACCATTCAACAGACCACCTCGATAGTACCACCCTTCACCCGAAGCCTGAGTGCTACCGCATATACTACTATTTAGAAAAATAAACCTCTTGGATCGTATTCACTACTGTCATCCCCAACCTCGTCACCGTCTTTATCAACATAAAAAACGGGTTTGTGCTCACAAGTACTATGCCCAATTCCATCTTGTGTCTTTGCCAAAAACATAACAGACATCACAATACCTAATAGTACAGCGCATTCAACGAATCTTCTTTTCATTTTGTTATTCTCCTTGCCACTTTGCTTTGTGGCGTTTCGTGGAAAACAAGGCGTTTGTGATTCGCGCTTATTCAATTTTATGCTTTCCACTGAATTTTGTCAAATTAAAAAATAAGCAATAGTTATAGGTTTCATCTGCAGAGCAGGGATAACAAGCATCGGAACTTCCGAATGCAACAACAAAAACCCGCAACGAAGCACGTCGTGCGGGCACAAAAATATCGCAGCATATAATTTCTGCGATAAGACTATATAATACAAAATTAACGAATGTGAATTTGGGGGAGGGAGGGTAACTTATAGTTAAGTTGAGGCGCGATTATGTAATAGACACTCAACGCGTACGTTTTTTGAAACTGAATTGTAGTATTTACATATCGCTGCTTCATCTCAAAATCCCCATATTAAAATTCTGATTTTAAGTAATTTTAACCTAAATTGCACTAAATGTCAAATTAATTTTGGAGAAAAATCACAAAATTTGCATAATTTTCGCAATTTTTTCATAAAAGTATACAAAATCCTTCATTTTTTCTCAATTTTTTATGATCGTATGGGTGTGTAAAAGTTTTTGTCACTCTTTTTGTCTGAATCACTGATTTTTCGGAGGTCGCGGCGTGTGTGCGGAATCACGGAATTCGCAGAAAACGCAGAATACACTGAAAAGACACCCGCATTAGCATTTATTGCATAAGATTACCAGCATCTAAGCAAGACGTTT
>JAAXHO010000280.1:1294-1486 GCA_012270795.1 Candidatus Poribacteria bacterium | reverse complement strand
ATCTGTTCTTGTCAGCTTAATATCTGGCATGGTAGGCACCGCCTACCTCCAATATTAAACTGATTTTTGATCCAAGGTCTAGGCAAAAAAGCTTGCTTTAGCCGGACCACGGATTGTCCCGGTCTTACACTCCCACCGGGTACGGTCCAATCGACCATTTTGAACTCAATCCCTCCTCAACTGGACCTGAAC
>JAAXHO010000280.1:0-1155 GCA_012270795.1 Candidatus Poribacteria bacterium | reverse complement strand
AAGTCTTTTCAGGATTGAAGACTCCTCTTGGGGAATAAGAAGTGTGCATTAGTCAAAGGTTGCATACGTTGTCTTTTGGGACCTTTGAATTTACGGCATTTTTTTGCTACTGCAAAACTTTGTTTTTCAAAGTTTTGCTTCACGGGTGCTTGGTTTTGTGCCAATTCGAAACCCATAACTTGTGAATAAGGCCTCTTACGTAATGTTACGGAGAATTGGACATCCTTTTTTGACTTGCCGTTGACGTAAACAAAAAGAGTTTTTGCAGGCTCCTACAGTTTTCATACGGAGCTCTGTCAGACCAATTTGGCAATTTAGTACGTTTGGGTGTACGTAAACTGCAAAAGTTTCTCACGGAACCATTTTGGCAAGTGAATTGCTCATTTTGAGACCATTAACGGGTGTCTACTAGCGATATCATTTTACATGCACTTTCGATGACAACCTGTTTGATAACATAATTTTGAAGGTCAAAAGTTTGCGTTTCCGTTTCAGTGTCATGATGTTTGGCAACAACTACCACAATTTGAGCTTACAATGAATGCAAAGACGTTGGATCGTTGTCTTGTCATGCTGTAAGAAGTCAAGGTCATTGCTGGGGTAGCTGAGATTGTGCAAATTTGAAAAACTGCATGATGGAAGTTACATTTGTGATTTATATGTGGAGATAGAATATTTTTTGGTTTATCGCTTCTCGGCCTTTTGTCTAACACAAGACGTGCCTCTAGAAGTGACAAACTACAACGAACAGCGTTTTGGTAATGTCGGATTTTGTCATAGAAACCCCTATGAAAACAATCATAGCCGACGTGAAAGTTACAATTGAAGACCCAGTGGCAATCAACAAAGTACACATTGAAAACAAAAGCAAATACGAAGAGCTCCGAGCCCATTTTTCTCTGACAGGGAAACCAGTAGTAACGACCTCCCTCATTTTTCGCTCTTTGGGCTCTGCCAGTATGACATGCAGATATGCCTTACAAAGGATTTTCCGAAGCCCAAGGAAAGCTTCTTCAACAATCAGACACATATCCGGCATGATTGTCCACCTTTAAAGAAACCAAGTTACAGGCCATATCATAGGAACTCAACAAACTTTCTGAGAATAGCTTTAAGCTCATAAAAAGAATTCAAACACTCATGATATGTTTTTGT
>JAAXHO010000291.1:1148-1374 GCA_012270795.1 Candidatus Poribacteria bacterium | reverse complement strand
AGGAAACTCTGCACCTCTTTCTTAGATTTTGGGACTGGCCATGAGGTAACCCTAGCAACTTTCTCCGGATCCGCTGAAACTCCATTATTCGAGATAATATGACCTAAATAGGTTACTTCATGCTGAAAAAATGCACATTTAGAAGGCTTTACTTTCAGTCCCGCTTCGCGCAAACGCTGAAAAACTTGTTTCAAATTATCCAAATGCTCTTCAAATGAACGTCCCA
>JAAXHO010000291.1:0-1047 GCA_012270795.1 Candidatus Poribacteria bacterium | reverse complement strand
TTCTGTTGTACAAAACGCTGTTTTTTCACGATCTTCTTCTTCCATTTCCACTTGCCAATAGCCACTTAGTAAATCAATGGTACTAAACCAATGTGAACCAGCCAACGTATCCAAAGTAGTATCAATTCGAGGTAGTGGGTAAGCATCCTTACGGGTTATTTCGTTGACCTTCCGATAATCCACGCAAAATCGAATGGAACCATCTTTTTTCCGGACCAGAACAATGGGGGAGGCCCAAGGACTAGTTGACTGTTCAACAACTCCCTTTGACAGCATTTCATCTAACAATCTCCGAACATGATCCCTTTGATGAGGCGGGATTCGACGAACTGATTGACGAACGGGTTTCGCAACACCTGTGTCAATTCGATGTTTTAGTTTGTTGGTTCTTCCCAAATCTGTGTGGAGATAGCAAAAACATCTGCAAAAGAAAACACAAGATCAGCAAATTTCCTACGCTCGTTTGCCTCTAGTGTCTTCCCGGCTTTTGAAATTAAGTTGGTCAGTAACTCCCGGTTCTGCTGAAGACTATCGACTTTAGCGTTACTTACAGCACAAATTTCCGCTTGTTCCAAAGTCGCAATTTTGGTTCCTGGATAGATAGTAACCGACTCAGACTTGGTGTTGAGCAATCGAACAATCACACGATTTGACTTAACTTCAACCAATGCTCTAGCAACGGACGCTGGTATACCACCTTTGTTAGACCCTTCTAACAACCAAACTCCTTCCCGAACAGGTTCGTTAGCGATGGCCATAACTTCCAATTGACACCTCGGAGAAATTTCAATCTTCTCTACAATTCGCACATTAACCTTTCTATCAATGTCAGGATGTGGGATGAAATCATCAAGAGGTAAACTGAGTCCTTGATCAGACAGAAATAAACTTTTGGTTGAAAAATCAATTTTGGCCTCATGGTCTTTCATAAAATCAAGACCCAAAATAGCCTCAGTAGTTAATTGTCTGACTACAATAGCATCCATGGTTACCACTACCCCATGTAAACGCAAACTAACTTGTGTACTGCCAAGCACAGTTAGAGGT
>JAAXHO010000208.1:1027-3274 GCA_012270795.1 Candidatus Poribacteria bacterium | reverse complement strand
TGCTTTTGATATTCGTCCACTGTTACATTTCGACTGAGAATATCCGGGAAGGCAAGATTTGATCCTGGAGTCCAGATAATTTTAAGATTTTGGAATTTTGTTATGATTACTTGGTATCTGAAGAACCGATGTGATAGTTGTCCTTTTCGGCCCCATAGGTAAAGAATCGGTTTATGATCACAATATAGATATATAGGGAAAGGAGATCCAATGATATAGTGTTCATAGGTTTGTAAAGCTGAGACTATTCCACAAAGTTCTCGATGAAGAGTAGACATTTTCTGTTCCGCTTTGTCGAATATTCTTGAGTTAAAGGAGATTATTCGTTTTCCCTCAGGAAACTGTTGGATTAGGATACAGCCAGTTCCAACATTTGACGAATCCACATGGATGTGAAAGGGATAATCAGTAGAAGGTACAGCAAGGATTGTGTCTTCGCTAATTCGGTCTTTGATTGACTGGAAGAGTTTTTCGTGTTCATGTGTCCAGTGGAACGGGGTCGAGTCTTTAATCAAGTCGTAGAAGGGCTGACTATCCACATGAAGGTTCTTGATATAGCAACTGTAGAATCCCAGGCAACCTAAGACTTTCATAACATCTCTTTTGCTTTCAGGCGATTTGAGATTCTTCAAGTCTTTTACTCGTTTTGCAATAGGCTGAATTCCATCTGGAGATATAACATGGCCAAGGAATTTAACTTTCTTTAAGAAAAAGAACGTTTTGTCGGGTGCTGCTTTAAGACCTGCTTTCCTAAGAAGAGTATGATATTCGTTAATAACTGTAAACATCTCGTTCTTGTTTTGAGACTGCATTATTGTATCGTCGATATAGGTAATAGCTTGTTTCTTCCTGATAAGAGGGTCGAAATGTATTGTCATTAGCCGGCTGAAGAAGTTTGGAAGCCCACACAAGCCATAGAATCCACGAGTGTAGGTGTACTGTTTTCCACCGATTATGAAACTAGTTAGCTTTTGTGTTTCCGGGCTCAACGGAACTTGATGATAGGCACAAGAGAGATCACTCACAGAGAAAACCTTGCCATTGACTCTAGTCATGATCATCTGCACTGGTTCCAAGGGCCATGAGTAGTTAGTAAGATCAGTCACTGAGTTAAGATATCTTGCGTCAATCACTAATTTCACATAGTCATTTTTAGGCATTAGGATTATCGGATTAACAAATAATGATCCCATCTCGTCGTCATCACCCATCTCACGAATGATGTCTGCGTCTTTGAGTTGAGTGAGTAGTTTTTCCAGTTTTTCTTTCAAATGTAAGGGAACTTTGCTAGGTCTTTGTCTTTTCAGTTCAACTTTGGGTTTCAGTGTGACATGGAAATTCTGGCGGGTCTTGCCAACATCGAATTTATGTTGGGAGTAAACATCCCGTGCGTCAACTAACATATCAATCAGAAGTATCATTTCTTCATCGGTAATGTCTGAGTACTGAAAATCGAATTCTTTAACGTAATTTACAAGTTCTTTTGGCTGATATTGAAGATAATGATCAATGAGTCGGCTGTTGTGATCTTTTTCACGAAGGACTGGAAATTGCTCGTCACAGGTAGGTTGACAGGATTTAGAATCTTTAGTGAAGTCTGTTTCTAACTCACGATTCTCTAGGAGGAATTCTTCACTGTATCGTTCTATCTCATCGTCGGCATAGAACTCAGCGTCTCCTTCAGCAGAAAGTGCGTGAACTCCATTCTCTTCAAGAGTGTACACTACAATTCGTACATCAGCATAAGCGAAAATATCTCGGAGTAGTTTCACCACTTCTTGCCAATTCATTTGATCTAATCCACAACCAAGTTTGGGTATAGCGATAGTAGAAACACCATTAGTACTTGCGTGCGTTTTCATTGCTTCTAATGTTTTAGACAGTGTTGATAGGTTGGGTTTATCATAAAATCTCTCCTTAGTCACCAAGTTGTAGATATAGCGTTTCCCTGTTGAATCCCAAAAGGGGAAGACTTGTCCCATGAAGAGTTTTGCTTTACGGCAGGTGGATCGTAAGCCAGGGATCCTGTGGGATAAGAAGTCGGCAAAACCTTTACCCATTCGGGCGTCAGCTGAGATGCAATGTCCGATTGAATTAGGTTGTTGGATGATCGAGTCTTCAGTGCCATAGATGATTTGCAGAGATTCATCACTGCTCTGAGCCGGGACTGTTGAATGTAAAAGAAAACAATCATTGTATCGTTCGTCAGTAGAAATAATAGCGTTCGTTAATTCATAAGGACTTCGT
>JAAXHO010000208.1:0-1019 GCA_012270795.1 Candidatus Poribacteria bacterium | reverse complement strand
TATCTGGTATTTGGGTTCGTCTTGATTAACCACGTCAAGAGAAGAAAATCCAATTCGTCCCTTTGGTAGTGTTATTTGATGATTCTTGTTGTTTTCCATCAATATCGGAAGGTTACGTTCAGATCGAGTACAGAGAGTATTTATAAAGGAAAGGCCAGTAGCCACAGCAGTTCGATTTGGCTGGAAAGTGGAGCCTGGAGGAAAGTGTGTATTAGTTTCAGTAGGTGAATATTTCCAGCACCGAGCACTCTTAGCATCAATATACATCGTATAAGGGGTTCTAATAGTCAGGATTTGCGATAAATGAGGATAAGATTTGTTCTGGTGAAAGCTGCCATAGCAGACTGACTTCGGAGGATTCTTTATCTCTATCCCCGGAAGATCGAAATGAATTCCAGAAACTTGTTTTTGGCAGAAGTCCATACCAAGGAGATTCTGAGTCCTCATTTCAGTGATCCACACTGTTAGTGGGAAGATAAACTGTCCATCTGGATCATAACTAAAAGTAATAGTCGCATAGCCGATCATTGGGACTGTTTGTCCAGAGTATGTCTTTGTCACTTTGGTACTTTTCTGTATAGTTATTGGGTGCTGTAATTGGCAAATTTCCCAAAAAGTTCGGTAATTGATTATTGAACAAGAAGCTCCCGTGTCCAACATGAATTCGATTTCTAAACCACTATCTTTTTGAGTGTCTCCGGTGGCGAAGTAGAAGATATTGAAGCTAAGTCTTGAATTTCGAGATTTGTCGTTGTTTGAGTTCGGAGACCTTAGTAGTTTAACGGGCAAAGGTCTGATAATTCGTTAATGGCATCGTCGGTTGTGGTGAAACGAACCACATTAGATGATGTCTGACTATTGTTCTGCGGAAATTTCTGTTCATAGGGCGTAAAGTTTGTAGTAGGCCTGTTATCAGATCTACGGAACGCAGAGTTGTTAGGTTGATCACCTCTTAGTTGACGATAGGAATTATTTTGTGAATAGTCCCTCGTATGTGTCGATGGAGAACGAGAAAAGTT
>JAAXHO010000023.1 GCA_012270795.1 Candidatus Poribacteria bacterium | reverse complement strand
AATCCCAAAACTACTTATTGCGTAAGGAAATACCCTCCAATAACTCAAAGACAAAGGATTAAAAATGCTACGACAACTTTTTTCATACTTAACTCCTTATCTCATCAATATTCAGGGCAATGTGACACTTTTCACAGTCTGTTCCATGGTCATCTACATATCATCGTCTTCTGCTAGATAATTGTAAATATTATCAAGTGTTTCCAATGTTCCTTCTTCCAGCTCAATTTGTTGTAAATTTGCCTGCATGGTTTCGACCTGATGCAGTTCATGCTGTATCCATGCATCGTCGGCACGCGCTTGATGCTGTGCCAATGCGTTTTCCATTAAAGCCCCCATTTCCTCGTTATAGACTTCCACCGTCGCATTGAGTTCTTCTATATGGTTGCTTATCTGATCCCCTACCCCTCTGAGAACACCAGCGAGGTTTTTAAATCCAGCAACAAGAGTTTTGCGTGTTTTGCGATGTTCATAAATATTTGCGAATTCAAAATTCCGTTGTGCTTTGTATACGAGTTCCGACATCCGTTTTGCAAGCGCGTTACCCGGTTTGCGAAGTTTCGCAAGTGCTGTAGATGTCCCTTTAGGGCCTTTAGAAGATTTTCCCTTATGTGCTTTAGGAATCCCAGGGAAAGGCTGAGGAACTCCATGATAGCGGGGCACCCTCCGTAAATAGTCTTCCAAGCCGGAAGACTGTGCAGCTACGTTTTTTGAAAAACGTCCGAGTTCTGACGCTGCTATTTCAATTTCGTCCCAGAATGGACTATAGGCTGTGTGGTGAAAGTGATTCTCTGCTTTATTCAATGCTCTCGTTGCTGCTTGTAGATTTTCACGCATCTTTTGAATCCGCTGATGGTATGTCTTCACAATTCCACGAATATATTCATAAAGACGCGCCTGTTCCTGAAGGTACTTCTCTCGCTTTTGAAGTTGCTGCCGAAGGTAATCCTCGTAATCACGACAACGTTTTTGATGCCAAGATCGAATACCATAAGCAGCAAGGATTGCAATAATTCCAAGCAGAATTGGAACACCATGATGAAGATATAGTCCCCCCATAACGATCAAAACAATTCCTAACACAACAATACCTGATATTAGAAACCAATACGCCAGTTTAGGTAAAGGTTTTTTCACTTGGCCCTCATCTATGTTAGACATTTTTTCTCCTTCTTCTATATCATTGGAATTTGTAGAGTTCAAATCCCTGCTTTTGCAGTTTGTATTTTCGGTTTGTGCCTCTCTAAAAGTAGGTAAACAACTCCCTACTCTCTATGCCGAAATTCACGCTATTTTGACATAGGGTTTTCCCAAATCAGAACTGTCCCATCTTTACTCCCACTGGCAAGCGTGCCATCCTTTGCATACGCCAAGGCAGTGACTTCACTGGTGTGCTTATCAAGAGTACGTAGAAGTTTAGGCTCCTTGATATCTATTAGTTGGATTGTCTTGTCAGCACTGCCAGTAGCGAGAAAATCACCCTTATATGAAAGGGCCAATACATTCACTAGATCCTTGTGATTTGTACTGATCTCCGGGCCTTTTTTATCTCCAGTCCACAGATGAACATTGATGACATCCCCAATTTCAATTTCGCCAGTGCGTGCCCATACAGTCGCCGGCACTTCAGCGGTGGCAAAAGTCTCTCCGTTGGAAGAAAGCAGCAAGGCACTAATCTTTGTATAAGATATGTAAGAATTACCTGGTCCTAAATTACTTTTTCCGTAACGAGCATCAATATACGTCTGTCCCCCGTTGCTTCCATCATCAGGGTGTACGCCTCTCACAGACTTTGTGTATGCTGTCCGGCGGATAATCTTATTGCCATTTTGAGGAAATGCTAAAGCAAGAATCGGATCCTCAGGAGAACTCCATTTTTTTGACCAACCTCCTTTTATCACTTTCTTTAAGGTGCCGGTATGGGCGTTCCACAACTGCACTATGTCCCCTTCCGCACTAGTAGTCTGTCACATCTAAACTAATGGATATAATTTGTTGAGTTTGATGCGTGCGTCGTCAGTAGTAAATTGCCACTTCACAGTCGCAGATTGCTCATTTCTTTGAGTTTGCCATTTCTGGATCTCATGTTTTAAAGCGTCTTGGTCGGGTATCCTTCTTGAAAGACATTGCCGAGACAGCACGGAGAGTTCAATCTCCGCCATGTTGAGCCAACTCCCATGCTT
>JAAXHO010000049.1 GCA_012270795.1 Candidatus Poribacteria bacterium | reverse complement strand
CAAATTACTCGGACTGTAGCTACTCAAGAGTTCTCCAATATTCCCGAGAGAGCACATCGGTCACTATACGGAATTTATGAACAGGCAAAAAAAAGGAATTGGGAAATCCATTTTATCGCGGATAAGGCCCGGGATATTGAGGTTGCGACCATTTCAAACGCACGTCCCATCCCGAATCCTGTATCTCCTTATGTCAAAGGTACTTCTACAATTTTCGGAAGGTGTATCAGAGTAGGCGGATCTGAACCCAAAGTCGATGTTAGATTGCCAAACCGATCAAGACTTTTACATGTAGAAGTTACCGAGGAGATGGCCAGAAGACTTGCGAGAAATTTGTATGACAATATTGCAATGACGGGAGAAGCAACGTGGGAACGAGATACCTGGTTTATTGTCAATTTTAGAGCGACGTCTGTAGTGAATATCCAGAGTGGAACACCATTGCAAGCATTTAAAGAACTCGGTGAGATGGTAGGAGAAAAATGGAAAGGCATAGACGTTGAGCGATTTGTGGAAGAAATGAGATCTGGAGAGAACGAATTGTGATCTGTCTCGATACACAGCCCGTGCTTTGGGGGATTCAAACATTTGCATCTGAAGGACAAGAAGCGATGATCAATCGCACACGAGCTTTTCTGAAAGATATTTCTGAAAAGGGCGAACAAATTATGATTCCATCACCTGTCGTGCTTGAATCTTTATTAACCCTTTCAGATGAAGAGATAGAGAAACAACAAGAGCTACTTCAAAGTCGTTTTTTTATTGCCTCATTTGATCTGCCTGCCTCGGTAGAGGCTGCAAGTCTGCTGAATAATCGAGAAGTCATTCAAAATTTGAGAGATAGTGGGGCAAGGAGGGAGCATATAAAAATAGATGCCCAAATCGCGAGTATTGCAATTGTCAATGGGGCTGAGAAAATTATCTCTCACGACAAATATCTAAAATCAATTGTCCAAAATAAAATCTCTGTTGAGGAAGTTCCCGATATCGCAGAACAATTGAACTTGCTTGGGGAAGAAAATTTATAAAAAATTTTAATCGCGTTTCAAAGCAGGTCATTGTGCTAATATAGTGCAATGGCCTATTGTTTTTTTTGGGATTATACACATAATATAGTGCCGAAGATTCAGCACTATAATTTTCTTTCGCACCTGTCAATATGTCGTTATATTGCTCTTGTTCATCATTATGGCGGACGCCCGAAGTCGGGTGGCCTGCTGAATACAAGAGCCTTTCATAAAGGCGGGGTCGCTCCCCGGCTTGGGCGAATAGGCAGGAACTTTCCTGCATGACTATGTCCGCATGATGGTGAACGCCGCCCGGCACCCAAAAGGGTGCCGACAGGGGCATACACCACGCTGACATATACCGTGGAAAATATAAAGAAATCGCGTAAGGCGATATGTATTTTTAGCCCTGGCGGATGACAAGCTGGATGCAATCAGTTTGTTCGTCAGGGCTTTTATTTTTGCCCTATGCTGAGATCGTTCTTCAACACAGGGCGACCAACCAGAAAGGAGAAGATATAGGGAATCTACACAAAAACAAGCCTGAAAGAGATTTCCTAACATATTCAGGATTTTAGATAGTTTCTTCGCTTTTTAACCTCAAAAGGAGTTGTCATGAAATTCCGTATCTGTCTGCTGTCTATTGTCTGCTGTCTATTGTCTGCTATCCAGGTTAATGCTGGTCAAAACAGCAACGCTGTGATCTCTCTGGATTATGTTGCCAGTGGTCAAAGCAATCAAACCGATGACGGTGTAATATTTGGTACCGTATCGGGTCGTGGAACAACTATTATTGTCGAAGTTTTTGCTAAGAA
>JAAXHO010000210.1 GCA_012270795.1 Candidatus Poribacteria bacterium | reverse complement strand
TTGGAGTCACGATTCGCTCAATTGATGTCTGTCTGAAAACATTACAAATTTTTGGCAAGTGAAAAACTGCAAATTGCGCCCAAATGAGAGAACAAGATCTTCAACAATAATTCATCTTGATCATTTCGTACTGAAGAAGCAGCTTCTATGTAAAGAACAAAACCTTTCTTTGCCCACTACGTATATTGTATTCAAAGGTAAATCCTGGTTCCTGCGTTTGCTGAAGTTGGCATTTTTTGCTAGACAAAAGTCACAAACGGCTTTCATCAGTCCTTTTCTCTCAGCTTCGGGCAGAAGGTTCAAGATCTCCTTAAAGCCATTTAGTTTGTGGTTGCTCAACGGTTCTGCAATGGAAACTATGCCATTTTGATTGGCCAGAGTTTCACAAAAGCTGCTACGTCATCAAAACGCTGACTATGGTCAACGCGTGCGGCAATTACTTCCTGAAAAGCCTCGAAAAAAATCTCATTAAATCAAACCGTTTCACCTTTTACATGCACTAGAATTCGCTAATCTGTTCTTCGCGGTCAGCATTGAGTATTTTCGTTTCCAGATCGTTCAAGTTTCCCGTTTTGATGGCTGAAAGTTGTTACCCCCTCATCTTTTGCTTTTGAGTCAGCCTTGTTTCGCGTATCAAAGAAGTGCTTCATTAGAGGAAATGAAACAAGCAGCTCTTTCTCAAGTTACTGTAGAGTCTCAATGTTTTCCCCCTGAACTTGGGTCCTAAGAAAAACTCAACACTACCGGATTTCGTGTTCGTATACGCTAAGGACGATGCCCTGACTTTCAGGCTTTGCAGTGCCAATATAAACCAACTGATGGTGAATCTAGAACAAATCCAAGCTAATTGGTTCCATGGGAGTACACTTAACAACGCTGTCAGATAGCTACCGATTGTTATTGGATAGATTGGGGAAATTTCTCATCGAATCTGTGATGTGGGAAAATCGTCGAAACAAGGCTTTCCTTCATTTGTTCTACGGTAGTTGTTTTTGATTACTACGAAGTTTAAGTACTTTCCTGTAGTCGTAAAATTGTTCACACATTCCAATTTCGTCCAAATGCCTGTGGTTTGAATTGAATCTGGCGAGATCAATCACACACAGTGCTCCACCCAAAGCTCCACTCACGTTCTCGTTCGATTGTGGGAGGATCAAGCAACTGAAACTGAATTGCCGTAGTGACTCCTAGTGTATGCCCGTGAGCTCACGGGCATACACTAGGAGTCACTACGGCAATTCAGTTTCAGTTG
>JAAXHO010000281.1 GCA_012270795.1 Candidatus Poribacteria bacterium | reverse complement strand
TAAATAACTAAAATAACGACTTTTTAACCCCTCTAACCCCCTTATCAAGAGAGGATGCGTAAGTCTTGTACATTTTAATATAAAGGAGATTTATGAAAAGAATTGTTTTGTCAATCGTTTGTCTAACAATAACACTATTATCTATTTCATTGATATTTTTTTACGGTATATCGCAGGCACAAGAAGAAGATGTGAATACCGAAACCGAAACCGAAGATACTGATAAAGTGATTGAGCTTGGAAAAGTTTTGGTTGAAGGGGAAAGGTCATATTCCACAGCGTCCTCAATGTCTATTCGAGAATTTGATCTGAATGTACGTCCTGTGAACACTGCACAAGATCTCTTGCAACTTGCACCTGGGCTTGTCATTGCGCAACACGCTGGAGGCGGCAAAGCAGAACAGATTTTTCTGCGCGGGTTCGACGCTGATCACGGTACAGATGTCGCTATCTCGTCTGATGGTATTCCGGTGAATATGGTTTCACATGGACACGGACAAGGATATGCTGATCTTCATTTTATTATACCAGAATTGGTAGATTCTATTGATGTACTTAAAGGCCCCTATTTTGCGAGACATGGCAATTTCTCAACTGCGGGCTCCGTGATGTACCATACAAAAGACCGTATTGAAGGGAACTTGTTGAAAATTGAGGGTGGTGAGTTTAATACGCAAAAATTCACCGGAATGTTTCAGTTGCCGACAGCCAGCGAACATCACAACGCCTATTTTGCTGGTCAGTTTTACAATACGGACGGTGCCGTTGAAAGCGAACAGGATTTCCAACGATTAAACCTTTTCGGTAAATTCAATACAAGTCTGAACGAAACGAGTAAACTCTCTTTTTCTACAAGCTCTTTTAGTTCCGCATGGGACGCTTCTGGTCAAATTCCACAACGTGCTGTTGAGAGCGGATCGATTTCGCGTTATGGTACAATTGATGACCTTGAAGGTGGTCAGACCGGCAGACAAAATCTCAATCTTACTTATACATTAACAAATGGGAGCAATAGTCAGTTTCTTTTCCAACCCTATTTCAGTCGGTATAACTTCAAACTTTTCTCAAATTTTACCTTTTTTCTTGATGATGCTGATAACGGTGACATGATTGAGCAGACTGATGATCGTACAATTCTCGGTTTCAACACGGAATATGAATTTAAGCGATCTTTTTATTCAATGCGTTCCAATACTACCTTCGGGGGCGGATTTCGCTCGGACGATATTGCTGTCAGTTTGTGGCACAGTCCAAACCGAAGAAGGCTAGCACAAAGAGTGGATTCCGGAATAATTGAACGCAATCTATTTCTCTGGGTACAAGAAGAGGTCATTGTCAATCCGAAACTCCGATTCCAAATGGGGTTGCGCGGAGATTACTTTACCTTTAACGTTGAGGACCGTCTTGATACATTATTTGACGATACCGTTGCTTTACCGCATGCTTCAGGATATGTCCAGAAAGCCATGTTGAATCCCAAGTTAAACATAGTTTATAGTCCTATAGAAGCGTCAGATGTGTTTCTGAATTTTGGCACAGGTTTTCACTCCAACGATGCCCGTGATGTCGTTATTGAAAAAACTATCTCTAACCTTGTACAGACATATTCAGGTCAAGGGTTAGATGACAATCAGGTTACTGAACGACTCATCCAAATGAATTTCAACCGTGAGTTTGCTGGTATTCGGACGTTGCCGCGGGCGATCGGGGCAGAAATCGGGACGCGCCACCGATTATGGGGACGAGTCAATATTGGGGTTGCTGGATGGTGGCTGGAATTAGACGAAGAATTAGTTTTTGTTGGTGATGCGGGAGAAACCGAAATCAGTGGTAAATCACAGCGAATCGGTATTGACATTGAAGGACGGGCACAGATTCTTGCCTAGTTGTGGGTAGATGCGGATGTGAACCTGTCAGATGGTATATTCGTTGATGCACCTTCTGAAGCAAATCATATCTCACTCGCACCACGACTGACTTCAACAGGTGGATTAACTGTTATCCATCCTTCTGGTTTCGGTGCAAGTTTACGTTATCGCCACATCGGTGATCGTCCCGCTAATGAAGACAATAGTGTGGTCGCCGAAGGTTATACAGTGACGAATCTTGGACTTTCTTACGCGTACGGTCCGTTTAAGTATTTTGTCGCTGTTGAAAACCTCTTTGATGTTGATTGGAATGAGGCGCAGTTTGACACTGAGTCACGTTTGATTGATGAAACACAACCGGTATCAGAGATACACTTTACGCCAGGTAATCCGTTAAACCTGCAAGCAGGAATCAGTTACGAATTCTAACTTATTTTTCGGTTCTCTGCATTAACGCGCTGAGGTACGCCTTTGCGCGTTTTCCTGCATCTGTTGATGACATAATTCCTGACATGACTGCAATGCCTGATACCCCTGCTTGCAAACATTCACTAACGCGTGCTGGCGTTACGCCACCGAGTGCAAACACAGGTAACTTGACCTGTTCTGTCAATTTCTTAAGGTTTGCCAGACCAACAGCGGGCTCATATCCCTGTTTGCTTGTTATAGGATAGATGGGACTATAGGTAATGAAATCTGCACATTCTGTCTCCCGTTTTTTGGCAGTATCAACACTGTGTACTGAACAACCAACCAAAAAATCACTGTCTGATTGTGCTTTTATTTTCGCTATAGACACATCAACATCCGGGAGATGAACACCCGCTGCCTCTACATCAAGTGCGACCTGTACATGGGTGTTGATGAACAGATGTGCATTGTAACTTTTGCACAATGCGGATATAGGTTGTGCCATTTTGAATAAAGCAACATCGTCTAAGTCCTTTTCGCGCAACTGGATTGCTTTGACACCCGCATCTAATACTTCAGAAATGACTGTCTGTAAAGGTTTTGGGGCACACAAGTGTCTGTTTGTTATGACGTATAAATTATAGTCAATCATCTGTTTAGATTAGGTTCGGCGTAGCCTTGCAGCGAATGTGCCATCAACACCGTGTTCGTGAGGAAATGTCTGGAGAAAACCTTCTTTCGTTATTGCACTCTGTGGAAGATCAGGTAAGAATTCATTTGCATGTTCCACAGTGAACATCGGATGGTTCTTCAGAAAACGATGAACAATCTCTTCGTTTTCACTTGGTTCAATAGTGCAGGTGCTGTACACTAAAACACCACCATTTTTTATATGTGGTGCAACATTTTTTAAGAGGCGATATTGTAAGGCATTGAGCGTAGCAATTTGTTGAGCATTCTTGTTCCATCGTATGTCGGGATGCCGCCGAAGTGTGCCGAACCCTGAACACGGCGCATCAATTAGCACAGCATCAGCAGTGTTAACAAAACTGAAATTTGGCTTTGCAGTATCTATCATTCGGAATTCCACATTATCAACACCGAGTCTTGTACAATTCTTTTTTAATATTGCCAACTTGCTATCCGAAATATCAACCGCAATGATCTTTCTTGTATTTTTCATCAAACTTGCGATATGTGTTGTTTTTCCACCCGGTGCTGCACATAGATCGACCACTAATTGTGATGGTTCGGGGCTCAGCAGATGTGAGACTAACATTGCACTTTCATCTTGTACATAGACATTATTGCGATTGAGAATGTCTTTCAATGTAACAGGGGACTGAGAAGGTTCATGATTATTAACGGTAGTAGTTTGGCTTTCAATCACAACGCCTTCAGGTGCAAGTTTTGTGGGAATAATAGAATATCCATTCTCCTTTAGTTGTTTGCAGAACGTGTCACGATCTGTTTGTAGTGTGTTTGTTCGGAGGGTAAGAGGTGCTTCCTGATTACTTGCTTGACAAAACTTAAGTGTCCAATGCAGTCCGTGTGTCTGAATCCATCTTTCGACTAACCATTTAGGATATGATAATGCGTAAGATATATGTTCTACTGGGTGCGTATCAAGTGGCGGATAGGATAACTCTGTACGTTTACGTTGCACATTGCGTAGGACTGCGTTGATAAATCCTGCTGTCTTTCGTCTGTTTTTTGCAAGTTGGACAGTCTCATAAATAGCGGCGTGAGGTGGCATGCCATCAAGGTGTAACAACTGATAAGTACCGAGTCTGAGGATAGCACGGTGCTTAGTGTCTAATCTGAACTTCGGATTGATGAAATGTTCTAACAGCCAATCCAATTGTTGTTTCCAACGTACAACACCGTAGACCAAAGCGTTTGCTAATCGGCGTTCAGGATGATTTAGGTTGGTTTGTTCAAATACTTTGTCAACTACGGACGAAATTGACGCGTCCGTATCGGAAAGATTCAGTAGACATGTCAATGCGGCTTCGCGTGCATTCATATCACATCTTCCGTACTTTTTTGCTTGCTACTTCAAATTATAGTAGATTATACAATTAATTCTACATTCTGAGTTGTAGGAGCGACCCGGGGAATGCCTTATGGCATTCCCCGGGTCG
>JAAXHO010000037.1:480-1265 GCA_012270795.1 Candidatus Poribacteria bacterium | reverse complement strand
GATATGGTGCTCATAGTGAACGATTGAGAGATGCTGTGGCTGTTCTTACACATCGGCTAGCTAATACAACAACACCATGGAACGATATTAGAGCATTACTAGCAAATCGACTTATTGCTCTAGATAAATGCCCTGGAGTACGACCCATTGGTATTGGAGAGACTTTACGTAGGATCATGGGTAAAGCTGTCAGTTTGGTAACACGTGATGATGTGGAAGCTGTCTGTGGTGTTGATCAACTTTGTGCAGGAGTAAAAGCGGGAATTGAGGGTGCAGTACACACAATGAATGAACTTTTTGAAGTGAACAAGGACAGCATTGATGGATGGGGTGTATTGCTTGTAGATGCAACAAATGCGTTCAATTCTGTCAATCGCACTACAATACTGTGGAATGCACGTGTACTGTGGCCTAGGTGTGCACGTTTTCTGTTCAATACCTACAGAGGGTGGGCAGTGTTGAATTTACGTGCATCACAAGAGTTTCTATACAGCAAGGAAGGTGTCACACAGGGCGACCCACTGTCAATGTTCATGTATGCTCTAGGAACACTCCCTCTCATTCACTCTTTGAAGGATGTGAGCAAATGGATACAGATTTGGTACGCTGATGATGCAACGGCTGCAGGAAAACTGGAATTGCTTCGTCATTGGCTAGAGAAGTTGATTTTGATGGGTAAAGCCTATGGTTACTTTCCGGCACCTACAAAGAGCTATTTAATTGTTAGTGACTCATGTAAGGAACTAGCAGAGAAGCTCTTTAACGATTTTGGAATTAAAATTGTT
>JAAXHO010000037.1:0-399 GCA_012270795.1 Candidatus Poribacteria bacterium | reverse complement strand
AAAATGTACAACAACTGTCAAGGTTCGCTACTGTACAGCCCCAGGCCGCTTATGCTGCATTAACTAAATCTTTACAGAGTGAATGGTCTTATTTTCATAGAGTGGTGCCTGATTGTACAATATTTTTTGATGAGCTTGAGCACTCATTGGCGACTGAGTTCCTTCCAGCTCTTTTTGGTACTGAAGTAACTCCTACTGAAAGAAATCTATTTTCACTCCCAGTGCATATGGGGGGGCTTGGAATTCCCAATCCATTACAAGCTGCCCAGGACGCATTATGTATTTCCAAAAAGGCAACACAGACCATCGTGCAAGCCATTAAAGGAGAGATGGAGTATGACTCCGAAGCTCATAATGAGACAGTGATATTGGCAAGAACGAAGGCCAAGACAGAGCAAG
>JAAXHO010000036.1 GCA_012270795.1 Candidatus Poribacteria bacterium | reverse complement strand
TACACATAGTTTGTTTGTTTTTTTTTACACCCTGATGGGTGGAGGCGAACGATGTTTCAAGCATATTGATACGCGAAAGCATACGCGAATTATGACTGCGAGTAGTAGTGTCTTCTCGGTTGGAACAGACTATATAGTTATGTGGATGTTTTCTACAGTGCTAAGGGCTATCAGCTCCACAGTGAGTGCATAGTCCAAAGGCGCCATAGCAAACATTTTGAAATCTCCTGCCATTTTGGCCCGGAGCACCCCCTTTTATACTGCAACTCTGTTCAAAGGTAATGTGCAGAAGTCGTTCCATGTGATTTTCAAGCATCCTGAACCTCAGACAGACTACTGACTCCAAAACGAAACAAGTTTAACTTTGCATTGTCCCTGCTGTTGAAAGACCGAGTACGATATGCAGCCAGAACGGATAAAAAATGTAACAGGTAAAATGTAGTGCTAGAAAACTGGCATGGCACTTATCTCTTACTTTATTGTTTGTTTTGGCTCTGACTAAATTTATCCCATAATTCCCATGTCCCGTTTATCTTGCTGATGTCAATATTCCATTGGGTTCTGCTAATGCCAAACTTCTAGCTGGTGTTGAAACTAAGTCGACTGGGTAATTGAGTAGTCTGCAGGGGGGGATTCTACGAGATTCACAACACCTCTCAAATAAAATCACCAGATTCAGACGACTGTAACGTACAGATAGGTGTATTGGTTGTAGTGATGACATCCTGGGCTACAAGTTGTGGGTGCTATATTTCACTTGGTTACTTGTATGTGCTCCCTTGTGCATCCCTGCCATGTGCTAGTACCTTTGGTAGTGTGTGCAAAATATTCTTCACCAGGCCTCCTCCTGTGCCTGCATGCTGTTACCTGGCGGAACACTTTCCATGGACAAGGCAAATTAAACTCCTGGCATTTCGAGGTCAGTAGTTCGTCCAAGGTTCTGGATCCTTGGAAACGACTTCTACTGTCTGCATTACTTTTAGGGCAAATGTGGGCAGCGTCCTGGGTCGTGAGGAAAGTTGGCTCTCGGGAGGTTTGTCCTCTTGGTGAATCGGAACGGAACAGGCGTATATCTGGTGGGCCCCGTAGCGAACTACATGTTGTACAACAAAGCAGGATTGAATTTCAGGGTTGATGGCTGCCTGCAGTGAACACTACTTGCAGAAAATTTGGCTTTCACACGTGCAAATACAAGCCTTTACCGGTGTGATTTCATAGACGACCGAGATTTAGTTTTAACTAACATATATTACATGTATTCCTTAGCCCACATAAATTTCATTTTCATTCTTGTCCTTCCCGCTTGCTGTTGTTTAGCGAGGCAAGTGGTAATTTATCCTTTCTGATTTACTTGGTGTCGTGCGTGACGACTGCCCCGGACCAGCATTACAAGGCTCGATAGAAATTGTACGGTTTTTTTCTTCCTAAATTTGGACATTGTTCGGGTAAGTGTGTTAGGGGTCATGAAAACCTTCCCGCTTTAGATTTCTATTGTTATCTTGGAGCAGAATTTAGTACTAATTGCTGGTAAAAGCTATAGGTCAGTGAAATATACTATTTCCTGAAATTATTACATACTGAGTGACAAGTCTTGTATATACGTATGTATGTATGTATGTGTATGTTGTTGGTCGTAACTATCTAGGAAAAGGAAGAGTTTGAACTGAAGTAGAATATAAGTGTTCATACACAATCTTTTTCCTTGTAGTTATTAAGCTTGGTTTGTTGTTTGTCATCTATGGACAGGAAAACATGCAGCTCTGAAAGAGGAATAATTGAATTGGATTCATACTGTAGGCTGTTTCCTTACATGTCGTCCAGTCAGATTCCATTTCTGGAGTATTGGCTGTGTATAGCACGTCTCGTGTTCCTCATGTCTGTAATTGGTCAATTCTGAACAGAAGTAGTTTGTACAGGTTATGATGAGGTCATGGCAACTGGTAACATGGAAGACAAAAAGCACATTGAGCTAAAAAATAGTCAACACTAAACCACATAGTTAATATAG
>JAAXHO010000021.1 GCA_012270795.1 Candidatus Poribacteria bacterium | reverse complement strand
TTTCTTGCACTTCCTTCTCTTTAATTGAACGCAATTCCCTTTTGCCATTGGCTTGAAAACTTTCATTTTTGTCATTCATGACACATCCCTTTCTATAACGTGCAGCCCAATTTGCACCATCAATACAGATAGGGGTTTGATCTATCTATCTGCGTTGCGAGCAAGCGAGCGCAGGCGGGGCTGCCGTGATGGGCACAGACAGGTAAACCGTTGCACGTCATATACTCGCTGTTTTTTCATATAAATGGGCATAAACCCCATCTTGCATGGCTAACCACTCGTGTGTGCCACGCTCTACAATCTGTCCCTCATCCAATACCACAATCTCATCTGCATTCTGAATGGTTGAGAGCCTGTGTGCAATGATGAGGGTGGTTCTGCCTTGTCGCACGGTTTTCAATGCCTCCTGGATGTGATATTCGGATTCCATATCCAGAGCGGCAGTGGGTTCATCCAAAATCAGGATGGGCGTGTCCATCAACAGCACACGCGCCAAGGCAATGCGCTGTTTCTGTCCTTCCGACATCTGTGCTCCTTGTTCGCCTACCAGTGTTTCATAACCCTCGGGTAAGGACGCGATAAAATCGTGAATGTACGCAGCCTGTGTCGCACCCTGAACATCTCGCAAGGGTATGTCGTGCCCAAAGGTCAAGTTGTCTAAAATACTGCCCTGAAACAAGGCGCTGCCCTGCATGGCAAATCCCACCTGCTGACGGATGGATTTCAAGCGATAGTTCCGAATATCGTATCCATCAATAGACACATATCCCTCTTGTGGATCGTAAAATCTCGGGATCAATTTGGCAAGTGTGGATTTGCCAGACCCGCTTCTGCCGACCAGAGCAATGGTGGCTTGTGCCGGGATGTGCAGATTGATGTGGTGTAAAACGGGTTGACCCTCTTGATACGAAAAACTCACATCGTGAAAACCGATCTCACCGCGTACCTGTGGCAAGGCGACCATATCGGGACGATCCTGTATTTCGGGCTTCAAGTCATAGACTTCAAAAAACCGATTGATGCGAACCAATGCCATTTCAACCTGTCCCACAAGGCCGATGAGATTGCCGATAGGACCGTAGAGATAGCCCACATAACCGGAAAAAGCCATATAACTGCCCAGAGAGAGATTACCGTTCAGAACCTGTGTCCAGCCATACCAGCCATAAGCCAGCGTACCCGCTGTTTTGATCAACGTTCCCACAAACCCAAACCCACCACTCAAATGCGTTGACCTGATTCGCAATTTGGAAACATTGATAAAAATGTCTCTAATCTTGTGGTAAAACGCGGCTTCCAGCCCCAATGCTTGTACAGTTCGAATCCCCGAAAGCGATTCGTATGACGTGGCCGATGACTCAGCCGATGCTTCGGTCAGTTTTTTAGACACTCTGCTGAGATATTTTTTTGAAACCATAACCAACACGGTATCGAAAGGCAATACCGCCAGGCTGATCAGAGCCAATTTCCAGTTGATGTAGAGCAGAATAGGTGGGAAAATCAGTAACTGGAGCGTATTCATGATCAAGCTGTTCACCATCCCTACGGTGCTATTGACAGAACTATCCATATCCCTGAATCGAGACAGGATTTCACCCGTCTGACGGTTGTCAAAAAAGCTGAAGTCCAGCGATTGTATGTGGGAATAGAATCGGGATTTGAAATCCAGTCCCATATTGACACCCACATAACGACTAAAATAACTACTCAACAGATTTGTAAATCCCAACCCCGTCGAAAGCACAGCACCCAAAATC
The DNA here is from genome assembly GCA_012270795.1 of Candidatus Poribacteria bacterium. Taxonomy (GTDB): domain Bacteria; phylum Poribacteria; class WGA-4E; order WGA-4E; family WGA-3G; genus MSPOR6. Next base: position 1,825 of record JAAXHO010000021.1, on the reverse strand, counting down.
AGGATGAAAGTCAGGAGCGTGTAGTCTTTATGGGGATACACATCGTCGATCAAAACTTTGGTGATGTACGGTCCCGGAATTTGTAAAAACATGACCATAATGCCCACGAGGAGGGATTGGAAGATAAACCGCCAGTAAGGCCGGAGCATTTTGATAATTTTGAATATCTGACGCATTGAATCGTACCGTGGTATTTTAAAAGAAGGTCTATAACAAATGCCGAAAGCGTATCATTTATCAGGACTGGCGTTGTGCTTATCCGTTGGCGACATGGTTTTAAGCCTACCTCGTAGTGCTATGAGACGTGGACCTGTGAAGACCTGTTTGCATCTGTTGCATACGCAGGCAAGAGGCAGATAGGCACGAACACAACATAGTGATTCACCATCGAGAAATTATTATGGGTGTTCAACACCTACCTGATTGACAATTCGGTAAGCATTGAACACCCAATGATCAGAGGTCATCCATTTATTTTTTAAGTGCCTGTCATTGATTAGATCCAAAATTCGCCGGACCTAACCTTAGAAAGACTTTGGAACATGTCAGGGGTTCTCCCCCAGTAATTCCTTCAACTTCTTTTCTTCTTCCTCCTCGTCCTCTGTTTCTATTTCCGGCACATGTGGTTCCTTGGGAGGACTTTGATCATGGCAACTCCTATAGCAATCAAGGTATAATCTCGCTGTATACATGATTCCTCCAGTGACAGGGATAAGCTCCACGTTCCCCGTTGCGGCTGTTATTCCTATAGTAGCAGCTGTCATAACTTCAACGCTCGCACGGGCATCGTCATGCGCTTCGTTGATTGCAGCCTCCCTTGGATCTTCTGGAATCTCAGGCGCAACATAAGTTGCATCCTGTTGGGTCGTAACGAATTCTGGCATTGTTTTGCTCCTTTCTTGAAAAGTGCTGATAACCTCTGATCATAAAATAAAAAATTCTCTATACTGAAATACTACTACAGAGACTAAATTACCAATACTGTGATATATAAAGCTGGTAGTAAGTGAATTTGTGTGTTCTGCCAAGAGTGCTGTCACAACACCAGAAAAAAATATAAAGAAGAGGCCTGTAAGATCTGTCCCCAAGACATGGAATGCTGAAAAAATAAGAGCTGAAATCAAGGTTGAGATAACGCTATCATTTCGTTTGCGTAAAATTCTATATAATACCCCTCGAAAGTACAATTCTTCTCTGAATGGACCTAATAGGCCTCCAACTATTATCTGGCCGTAAACTATCACAGCAGAAGAATATTGGGGGGGATTACCAAAATTTACGATTTTCCCGGCCCATAACAGGGACTTGATAGCACCTAAGACGAAGGCAAAAAGGATATATCGAACTTGAGTAACATGGTATATTGACCCCCAAATTGTCCTGATTGATAAATTCACTTTCTTGCACTGCCATTTTAGAAAGGCAAGAAAGGCAAATATCAAAACTAGCACGGGATATGTCTCAGTAATATGCAGTAGATCACGGAATGTTAAATCCCACTGATTGAAGTGATTAAGATGTATTATCAATAAGTGAAACAGCCAACTAACAACAATCACAATCACCATGTATGAAATCCCCCAAAGGATTACTCTTTTAATAGACCAGGGGAGTTGTAATCGCTGAGCATTATTAAGTTCCATATCAGTGCCTACATCTATTTTCCTATCTTGCATTTTGCTCCTTTCACAAGAAGAAAGCCTCGAAAGTCAGCAGATACTAACCACCAGGGCGAGGCATGCCTCGCCCCTACCCACTATCCACTGCCTTTATCTTCCAACCGATAAATCTCAGGACGTCCGATTTTGCCCACGGTCTTCAGAAA
>JAAXHO010000166.1 GCA_012270795.1 Candidatus Poribacteria bacterium | reverse complement strand
ACTATAGAGTGGTTGGTCACGTCTTTCTGTTTGTGTGTGTCTGTGTGTGTCTGTGTGTTAGTGTGTCTGTCTGTCTGTCTCCTTCATATCTCGGCTGTATAATGAGATAGGTGGTTGATATTTAGTACCAGGGTAGGGTAGAGGTCACAGATGGGCACTATACAATGTAGATGGGTCAATCGATGCATTTACACGGTAAAAGGTTCAATGAAACGCTTATTATACATGTAGCTACCCCAACGAAAAAGGCAACCATAGACTGGTTGATTGCGTCTGTGTGTGTGTGTTTGTGTCTGTGTGTCTGCCTGTTTCTCCCATAACTCAGCCCTAAAATGAACTAGGGGGTGGATATTTGGTAACAGAGTAGGTAGAAGCTACAGATGGGGGCTATTGATTTGGTCAATCGGTGCTTTTTCGAGGTTAAAGGTCATGAAAACGCATATTTATAGCAACGCCTATAGTTAATGGATATGACTAGATATCGAAGCAGTAATAGCATACAAGCATGCCTATTTATAGCACAATAAATGGTCAAGGCCACTTGACCTTGGGTCAAGGTCAAGGTCAAGGTGGTCAAGGTCAAAATTACCTAAATTTGATTGTTACGACCTGTGGATGGAAAGCGGGAATGGTATTTAAGAATATGGTTGATTATAGATCAGAAATAGCGTCTATTGACTTTTGAGATTATTCAGTGCAATTTTAAGGTCAAAGGTCGTCAAGTGCAGATATCTGCAGGGTAGGGACTGAAGCGCAAGGGGCAACTATCCGTACTCGACTGAGCACCTCTAGTTTTCTGTATCCGCCTATACTTAATGCATATGACTAGATACCGAAAAAATAGTGGCATAAAAGGATGCTCATGTACTAGACAGTCAGTAGACTGATTATAGTTGCCAATCAATCAATTGCTTCATTTCAGTGAATTTGTATATTTTATGTCATAGACCACAATAAGTGTTCCAAGGTTACAAAAGGTCAAGGTCATGCGAATAGTTTGTCTACGGGAGATTTTGTTTAGCTAGGAAGAAGAAACGTTGTCATTGCAGAACTATCCCAGTGAGAAAGGATTCATTTTAAAGACGGTTTAATTTTGTAC
>JAAXHO010000229.1 GCA_012270795.1 Candidatus Poribacteria bacterium | reverse complement strand
AGCTCTGCAGGACCGATTCCGTGAACCTGCCCCACGCCTTCCGGCAGTATGAGTCAAGAAGAAAGAGCAGGGTGAACAAGGTTCAGAATCAATCGAGGATCATGGGGAAATTTATATACACAGAAAACGGCATCCTTTCGTCGGTCCGCGATTATCTCGTCAGGGTATATTCAAGCAGACAGCTTTTCAGGTACTGGGACAGTATGCTTAAGGAACCCCTGTGAGGGGATTGTCCCGCGGTTAAAAAAACTTGGGAATTATAAGGGAAAGTTGACAAAACTTTAAGATTTTCTTGGAGCAAAAGAATACCTACTTTTCAGGTTATAATATCCACTGTAAAGGAGGTAGTTAAGTGTCGAAAAAAAGCGAAAGTATTGAGTTTGTTTGAACTTTCCGAGATGTTCTCGACCGAAAAGAAAGCAATCCGTTACCTTGAGGGATTGCTTTGGGGAAAGAAACCGCATTGTATCCGTTGCGGTTGTACCGGAAAATCACGTCGCAGAAAAAACATTTTGGCAGATGCTGGTGCGGGGACTGCCGTAAGTATTTTACAGCAAGGACAGGACCTAGGTGTCAGGCGAGTGGATATTCGCGGTTTACCTTCTTATGACGGCACGCAAGAGAATGAGTGCCTTACAATTAAGCAAAGAACTGCAACTGTCTTATCCGACGGCTTGGTATATGTTACATCGTCTAAGGCTTACTTGTGGAAGTAAAATTGTAGCGTTGAGCGGGGAAATAGAGGTTGACGAGACCTCCATAGGTGGAACTGATAAAAACCGCTGTCGAAACAAAAAACGGAAAGTAAGTGGCGGAGTGTCGGGCAAGGCGCAAGTACTAGGAATGTGGCAACGGGGCGGTAAGGTTAAAGCAACGCTGGTCAATAAGACGGACAGCAAAACCCTTGTTGAAAGAGTCGGTGAGAATATGGAGCCCGGATCCACAGTAATCACGGACGACTTCGGGGTGTATAAGATTATGCATAAACGCATTCCGGTGAAGCACTCCGCCAAAGAATTTGTGGACGAATGGCACACACAAACGGAATTGAAAGCTTGTATACACTAGGAAAATCGGTTAGGAGGAAACCTATGTCAAGCAAGCAAGCAAGCAAGCAAGCAAGCAAGCAAGCAAGCAAGCAAGCAAGCAAAATTGTACTCTACCTAATTGGGCGAATAAAACAATTTTCACCGGGGACAATCTCCCAATAATGCGTGGGATGAACTCTAATAGTGTAGATTTGATTTACTTGGACCCGCCTTTCAATAGCAAGGCGGACTATTCCGCTCCCATCGGCTCAAAGGCCGCAGGTGCGGAATTTAAAGATACCTGGACACTTAAAGATGTCGATATCGCTTGGCTTGATTTGCTTGAAGCCAAACAACCAGTACTCAATCGAGTTATACATGCTGCTATGAACAACAGTGACAAGTCGTATCTGATCTACATGGCGGTCAGACTGCTTGAAATGCACCGTATTCTTAAGTCTACAGGTTCAATTTATCTCCACTGCGACCCTACCATGAGTCATTATTTGAAATTGGTAATGGATGCCATATTCGGAAAAAGGAATTTTCGGAATGAAATTATATGGAAGCGGACACCGTCTTCAGCTAAAGGAAGCCAATATCATTTTAAAACTTGGGGGGCAAATACTGACACCATCTTGTTTTATACAAATACTGATAAATACAAATTGCTCCCATTAAGAGAAATGACAAAAGCAGAAAAACTGGAAAAATTTCCAAAAATAGACATCAATGGAAGAAGATATAACACTACTACTCCCGTATTTTGTGCTAAGTCTATGGGAAACCGACCTAATTTGTGTTATGAATGGAGAGGTTTCAGGAATCCCCACCCTTCTGGATGGCGACTGTCTAAAAAACGTTTAGAAGAAGAATACCAGAAAGGAAATATCGTTATTGATGGCGCTAGTATAGAGAGAAGAGCATACGAAGAAGCTTATAAAGGTGTTCCAGTAGGTAATTTGTGGATTGAATCTGATTTGCAACTTGGGTCACAAAACAGAGAACGCACTGGTTACCCAACGCAAAAACCGCTAAAACTTTTGGAACGGATAATTAAAGCTTCTAGCAATGAAGGGGATGTTGTATTTGACCCGTTCTGTGGTTGTGCTACTACGCTTGTTGCAGCAGATAGACTAAACCGCAATTGGGTTGGTATTGACCTGTCGCCGAAAGCGGTAGAATTGGTAATAAATCGTATTAAGAATGACCAAGGATTGTTTCAGCAGATTATACCCCGTAGGGATATTCCACGGCGGACTGATGTCGTCATACTAAGGCTTTACAATTCGCTTGATAATAAGAAACTATTGTACGGTGAACAGGGTGGAGATTGTAACGGATGTGGTGAGCACTTTGAAATGCATCATTTAGAGGTGGATCATATCATCGCTCGCTCACAGGGTGGTACTGACCACATTGAGAATTTGCAATTACTTTGTAGTAGCTGCAATCGCATTAAGGGTAATCGTGGGCAGGAATATTTATTAGCGAAGCTTGAAGGCAGAGAAGTGGCTTATGCGTCGTAAGCAAAGTGGTGCCGACATATAAACCATATCCGTCAGTTGATGTTGCCTAACTTACCTACACATATTATAGAAACTATAAAATCACTGTGTTACAATTAAAAGGGAGGTTACACATTATGTTAAAGGAGTGGAGACTTGGTACGAAAGAAAAAATGGTTCGTATCAAAAAAGAACAGCCATCGTTTTTTTCATCTTTTTTAAGCATATATTCTTTACCTGACACAGTAAAATTGCAGATTCCACCAGTGGGGAAGAAAGGTTTAATGCAAGATGCGGAAAATATACGGGATTATTTTCAGAAGACATTGGAGAAATTCTAGGTGTCTGAAGAAAAGCAGCAGATTAAAACTCCCCAAGAGATTTCAAAAAAACTAGTAAAAGATGAAAGAATAAATGAAGTACTTTCGAAAGTTCCAGAAGATATTCGTGGGCAAGTACTAACTATAATAAAAGAACAGTCTTTCTTTTCTGGTCCTTTACCGCCGCCTGAACTCTTTAAACAATATGAAGAGATACTTCCAGGTTCCGCAAACCGCATCATGGAGATGGCAGAGAAGGAGCAGGATATTAGAAAGGAAAATATTACCTCACTTATTTCTATAGGTAGATTGCAAATTTGGGGATCAATGGCGATTTCCCTAGTTTTGATACTAGGTTTCATAGGGGCGGGTATATATTGTGCAAAAATCGGACAACCTATAGTAGGAGGAGTATTAGGGGGTTTAGGTATTGTTCCTATGATTATGAGAATAATTGAATTGTTAACGAGGAAAGAAAATCGTATGGAGGAACTAGATTAACATGGCTACGAAAGAAAACCTTGACAAGGTTATGAAAGCTTTACTTAAGAATGGCCCCATAGAACACAAAAGGCCACTAAAAAAGAGCTCAATAAAAAGTACAAATTGAGGGTTTACAGCGACCATAGCAAAAAAACGAAAATCGAAGAAGTCAAGGACTAAGAGTTTGTTCTTTATTTGCAGTTAGAAAGTCAAAGTTTTGTCAACTTTCCTTTATAATTCCCAAAAACTTTTAATTTCGGAGCGTAGTTTTTATGAAATTACTCAGACATCTGCTGGTTTTCTTCTTCGTAGTTGCGACGGTCTCCTCGTTTCCTTTCTCCCAAGCCCTTTCCCATGGTTCCTCTGAATCCATTTCCACTGCGGTAAAGCGTCTTGCTCCTTCGGTTGTGAATATAAGTACGAC